>MEQJ01000129.1:40068-41730 GCA_001770165.1 Bdellovibrionales bacterium RIFOXYD1_FULL_53_11
AACCGGAGACTGGTATCCAGATGGGCGCATGTTCACTTCCCGCAGGACCCCGGGGCCGAGAAAAACATCGCCGGACGAGTTCGCGGTAAGATCGTCCAGACCGGAGCCAACACCCTTTTGGATACAATCCGCAGGGTGCTTGCTGATTTTCCGGCGCCTTCGCTTCCAAAGCGGCCTTATGCGGTCGCCAATCTTCACAGATTCGAGAATCTGAATTCATCGGCGCGCTGGAAGGTCCTGGTGGATACGCTTGTGCGCGCGGCAAGGCTCATGCCGGTTCATTTTGTTCTTCACCCCCCCACAAAGGCGAAGCTTGATGCAAGCCGACCCACAAGGCGATTGATCGAGGAAGCCGGCGTAAAGCTTGAGCCGCGCATGCCGTTCACCCGTTTCTTGCATTTGCTCAAAAATGCCGAGTTTGTACTTTCGGACGGCGGCAGCAACCAGGAGGAATGTTTTTATCTCGGCAAACCGTGTCTGCTTCTCAGGGAAAATACCGAGCGTCGGGAGGGGCTTGACGGAGGGCCGTGCCTGCTTGCCGGGTTTTCAAATGAGTTGATTGACAAGTTTTTGGCCAATCCCAAAGCGTTCGCCGGGGAGGTTTTTGATGCCGATGTCCGACCCTCGGATATTGTAATGAATGAGCTGGGTGGCGCGCATGGATGACCTGTTTCAGGCTCTCAGAAACAAGAATATCAGCATAATCGTCCCTGTCTTCAATGAAGCCAGGAACATCCTCAAGAATCTGGATTTGCTGGTTTCCGAAGTGGCGCCGTATTTTGAAAATTATGAAATCATCGTGATTTCCGATGGCAGCACCGACGGCACCAACGGCGCGCTCAGCACCCAGTCGCATGCCGGAGTTCGCACGGTGTTTCTGGACAAGAACCGCGGAAAGGGTTTCGCCGTCCGCCGGGGATTTCTTGAGTGCAAGGGGGATTTTGTTCTTTTTATTGACGGCGATATGGAGCTTCATCCGCGGGAGATCCGGGTTTTTCTGGGGCTTCAGGCGCTGTATGATGCTGATATTGTAATCGGGTCGAAGCGCCATCCGCAGTCCAATATCATTTATCCGTGGACGCGCCGTGCGCTGAGTTTCATATTCCAGATGATAATCAATCATCTTTTTGACCTTGATGTCACGGACACGCAGGTGGGTATCAAGCTTTTCCGCCGGGACGTTGTTGACGCAGTAAAACAGGACCTTTCTGTTGACCGCTACGGATTTGATCTCGAGCTTCTTGCCCTGGCGCGCAGGAGGGGTTTTAAAAAAATGCTCGAAGCTCCGATACGTCTCGACTATTTCTGGCAGGACGAAAGACATTCAAAAATCATGGATCTCGTACACATCTTCAAGGTTGGTTATCATGTGATGAGTGACACCTGTGTCGTGTACAGAAAGCTGCGCAATGCTCGGAAAACTGGTTAAAAGCTCTCTTCTTCTGTTGATACTGAATCTTTCGGGCGGTTTTTTGCATTATCTTTTTCAGGTGGTGGCGGCCAGGCGACTCGGACTTTCTGATTATGCAGAGCTTATTGTTGCCATGTCATTTTACCAGATTCTTTTCAGCCTGTCGTCGGTGATGCAGTACTTTGCCGTGATGCGAAGCCGGAGCCGCGCCGGTCATGCCACTCTTGTGGTGCTTACGGTTGTCTCGGCGG
>MEQJ01000129.1:41742-41886 GCA_001770165.1 Bdellovibrionales bacterium RIFOXYD1_FULL_53_11
CCGCATGTACGGTGGTGCTTGCGGGCTATTCAACTCCGTCACTGCTTTTGATCCTCCTGCTCACCTACCCCAGCGCGCTGCTGGCCGGGTTCTGGCTTGGTACGTTGCAGGGTTGGCAGGCCTTCATGGCTTTCGGGCTGTCTT
>MEQJ01000130.1:0-3052 GCA_001770165.1 Bdellovibrionales bacterium RIFOXYD1_FULL_53_11
TGCGGTTCAGATCGCCCTCGCAAAAGCGGTCAGCAACAGCGATCCCTTGATCTCGCTCAGCGCCGCAAACGCACTGCTTGCCATCAGACCCGAATACACGGAAGTCCATGATGCCATTTATGCGGCTGGGGCAAGATACATGCCGGAACAAGTCCATGAGACTTACGAAAAACTGCTTTCAAAATATACGGCAAGTCAGGACCGGTTGAAAACACACGAATCATGCCGGGGAATAATCGGCAACATCCTGTCCCGGATAAAACCGGAGGTTTTCAAATGAAAACCTTTGCAAAGATTCTCATTTCAACCACCCTTCTTGCGCTGTTGGCAGGCACCTCAACCGCTGACGACCTTCTGCGCCCCAAAAACATGAGGGACTTCATTGACTACCCCGCCCGCGACACTTTCGTGCGCGTCAAGGGGGCCAGCGTTGCCTGGGCGGATCACGCGGCGCTGAGGCGGGATTTTCCGCAACTTAGACATCTGACGGACGCACAGATCGGCGAATGGATCATCGAAAATTTTGCAATCATCAGCACCGAGCAGTTGAAACTGAATGGACTCCGCCAAACCGCCATACCGGTTGGTCTCCAGCATAAACCGGGGGCGTTCCGCCCCCATCGCTACGACCGGGCGGCGGTTGTTCCGGCCGGAAGCGGAGAAAATGCCGGTTTTGTGGATATCAAGGGGATTGGTCACCGGCACGATGCCGACAAGGTCAGATGGCAGCTCAAGGATCTTGCCGACGCCCATGGCAACCCTGCCCGCATAGACAAGATCCGCAAGACAGGACACTCAGACGGCCTGATGTCGCTTGGCGAAGCCATTGCCGAAACCACGCGCCAAAAGGCCGTTCAAAAGCTTTTTGACCTGCATAATGCCGCCCGTGGAACGGCACTTCAGAGCGTCGAATCATATTTCATCATTCACCTGCCGTTCAGGATATTAAAGGACAACGGTCAAAGCATACCTGCGGCCCTCTACGGACGGCAGGCGCATATCGGAACGCACAAGGGCGGAATGGATGCCCCGGATTCAATATATACGGACTTTCACGGCGGCAAACAACGAACGACATCCATGAGTGCGATTGATTATGGTGGAGTAATAATCCAAGACAAGCGCCTCATTCACAATTATGAAGTATTACCTGGAGGAAATCCCAATAACCCGCAGTCATCCAAAGCATGGGCATGGGGACATGAAACCGCTGATGCATATGCACGCGGCGAACATGGGGTTGTCTACCGCCATATCTCTGAAATGACCGGCCCCATCGAATCTGAGTGGCGCGGCACGGCCGCTGCCAGAAGTTTGCAGGCCTTTGCGGCGCCCGATCCGAAAGCAACCGCCACACGAACCGACATGATAAAAAACATCCTTGCCGCGCTTGCGAGCGATGACCGCGCAATGGTCCACTCGGCCCTGAATGCTTTTGCCGGCTACAAGAAAACCCCGGTCGAAGCCCTGCCAAGGATAATGGAATTGCTCGGAAGCAGCAATGATGACGCCAGAATACTTGCGGCAAACGCGGCCAAGCATCTTGCCGTAAAGCCGCCGGAGCTTCTGATCCGGCTCCTGGATAATATCCGCTCCGGCGTAAACGACGTATCATATTACGCCGTGAACGCATTTTTAAAATCGGACCTCACGCAAGCCGGAATGATGGAAGAAATCGAAAAAGCATTCTCCAGCCAGCCGCTTGACATCAAAAGACGCATTATCAGGGCAATCAACCTCTCCGGCAAAAATGATGAAAGGATGATAAAATTCCTCAAAGGGCTTGTAAAAAACCAGGACCCGCTCCTGATTCATGATGCAATCAATACGATCGCAAAACTTTCGACTGGCAATCCTTTTCTTCAAACCGACTTTTTATTGATGCTGGCTCACGATGATTACAGCATCAGGGGCGCGGTGCTGAAGGCCATGAAATACAAGAATATGAATATTGACAGCATTGCAAACCGGCTGCTTGCACTGACTTCAGCCAACCATGATGAAACAGTCCGGCTGGCGGCGTACAAAGGGGCCATATACACTTTTGGTGAAGAATTGAAAAATCCGAAATACAAGATCATGCTCGAAAAAGCAGCACTCGATCCATCGGAAGCCATCCGCAGTCTCGCTCAAACGCAGCTGAATAAAATAAAATCCACTTCCTCTCCGGTCACGGCATGTCCGGGCGAAATTGGCGCAGTACTCCGGGCGGACAAACCATAGCCATTGCCATGATTGCGGCATATCCGTGTCACCGGCGCATCCCCGTGTCGCGCATGACACATGTCCCGGGCGCGGGACGGACGCGCAAGTGCGCAAAACATCTCGCCCCGCGGATGGCACCCTTCGTGCTCTTCTAAACGGTTGTACGCCGCAGGCAATGGGGCCCGCGGCAGGACAGCCGGAGGACAAACATATGGACCGGGAGCGCTTGGAAGCTGGAATCGAGGGAATTCGCCACCTCCTCTCACACCTCCACGGTGAAGTAACCACCCTTGAGGAAAGTTATTCACAGGTGCTCCTCGTCCTCCGGAGACTTGAGTCCGCCTGCGACATCGACGACCTGACAAAGCTGCTGCGCAGAAAGGCCTTCTTCGGGAAATGGAACGCCCTGCTGGATGAATGCCGGAAGCTGGGTGAAAGCTGCGGCATGATCCTTGTGGACATAGACCATTTCAAAAAAATCAACGATACGCTCGGACACCCGGCCGGTGACGAGGTGATCAAAAGGGTATCGGGCATACTGAAAAAATTCGAATCGCCGGCCTGCGCCGTCGGACGCTACGGCGGCGAGGAGTTTGCAATGGCCGTGCGCGGAAGCGAAGCCGAAATACTTGGCATTGCCGAACTCGTGCGGAAAACAACGGAGCAGGACTGCGCGGAGTGGAAATGCACGGTGAGTGTCGGCGTCGCAGCAGCAGCCGTGACCGGCTACGACGCCGACAAAACACTCAAATCAGCAGACGAGGCGCTCTACAGCGCCAAAAACGGAGGACGCAACCAGGTGGTATACGCCTGACATGGAATCACTTCGCGCCGCCGCTCGGACGGC
>MEQJ01000130.1:3081-8042 GCA_001770165.1 Bdellovibrionales bacterium RIFOXYD1_FULL_53_11
ATTCAACCCCAACGCCCGCGACAAGCGCATAAACCGATCCCCATACCACATCAATGATGTAATGATGGTTGAAATACACTGCGGCCATGCACATGATCAGGTAAAAAAGCACGGAAAAAACCCTCAGCGCCCCGAAGCGGAATGCAAAATACACCGCCAGCAATGGGTATGCGACGTGCAGCGACGGGATGGCGCCGAACACATCGGCGGATTTTCCGTACATGCCCGAAAACAAGCTGACACCGAGAAGCTGGTCGAACCTGAGACAGCCGGCCGCACTGGGCACGGCGCTCATGTTTGCGGGACCGAGGCCGTAAATCGAAACATACCAGGGAGGCGCCGCCGGAAACCAGAAATATGTCGAATAGCCGGCGACATTCAGCCAAAAAAACGCCCAGCCCATCCTTGGCGCCAGCCGCGCCATCTCCGCCGCGCTGTATCCAGCCGCCCCCTTGCGTCCGAGCCAGAAGAAAAAATACGCCGCCACCGCCATATACAGCGGATAGAAAAACAGATAGAAAAATCCGAACAGCAGATCCAACGCCGGATGAATCGCGCTGAGTTCACACCATTCGTTGGGCGTAAGCACGCCGCGGGCGGTGGGGATGCCGAATACCGATTTTTCAAGATCATACAGGTCATCAATGTGTATCTGCCCGCGGATCAAGTCGGAGTAGTGCCGCTGACTGTCGTACACGACAAGCGTAAGAATAAACGGCAGCATGAAAACAAGAAGCGGTTCCAGCCTTTTTCCGCCATATGAAAGGACAAGAACCAGCGCCATCATCAACAGATGATCGGTGCCAAGCGCCTTGAGAAGGGATAAAACCACAAGATATGCCGCCACTGCAATGACCGGAAAATATCTTCTGGACCATGAAAGCCCGGACCACCACCGCGACCATTCGCGCATTTTTTGCGGGAAGGCCCGGTTCATTCAAATCTTTCCGCGCCGCAATAAACATTGAACCGCGTGCCGCGTAAAAAACCCACAAGCGTCATGTTGCTCTCCCTGGCCAGCCTGATTGCCAGCGTGGTGGGAGCCGATACTCCGGCAATGATTTCGGCCCCGGTCCGCAGGGCCTTCAAAACCATCTCAAAGGAGACTCTTGAAGAAAGGATTATCAATCCGATGTGCCTGGCGGCGTCTTGCTGCAAAACCGCCTTCCCGACGGCCTTGTCCAGGGCGTTGTGACGCCCGACATCCTCGGCAAAAGAGACAAGTTCGTGCCGGTCATTGAAACACGCAGCCGCATGAGCGGCACCGGTTTTTGGAAACAGCCGCTGCTCCCGCGAAAGCCGCTCCGCGCAGGCCAGAAGGCGGGAAAACGAAGTGCGCATCCGGGAGGGACGGGGCGGCAAATCAATGTTTTCCTTGATTGCCGTCTCGCCGCAAAGTCCACAGCTCGAATAGACAATCCTGCCCGCCCTGCTCCTGGCGGCTGCGGCGCGGGCTTCTGATTCGGGATTCACCAGAATCCTGACGATATTCCGGTCCGGAGAATCATCACATTGCGAAATGGATTGAAGGTCATCCATGGACCGGATGATCCCTTCCGTATAACAATACCCGGCGGCAAGCGCCACGTCGCTGCCCGGATTCCGCATCGTCATATACAGGGGTTTTCCGTTCAACAGCAGCGACAGGGGCTCTTCAACGGCAACCAGGTCTTCTACGGTCTTTTTGCCGTTTCCGTCAAATACAGTTACTTGTTCTTTCAAAAACATATCCGGTCCCCGCCGATTGGTTTCCAAGATAGCTCGAATAATCTTCCCTTGTGTTGATATTCATGTGCCATGAAGAGATGTCCTCTTCAAGAACCTTCACGGTGCATAATGAAAACAGGCAGGATATCTTGTTTTTCCCTTCTGCAAAAAGGCGTTCAATCTGCCGCAAAGCCCGCTTGTGATAAACGGCAAAAAGCGGCTCATAAAACCCCCCGTGTCCGGGAACCACGATGTCATAACCGCCGACGCGGGCATGCCCGAGAAGCTTTTCGACGAAACCGAGATTGACGCAAGGAGTATCAACCGAAAGCACGAAATTATACGGATTGGAGGTGCGGCGCATGGCCGAATAAATGCCCATCAACGGGCCCTGCCCGGGCTTTTCGTCCGGAACAACCGGAAGTCCGAATGGGACAAGACTCTCGATGCGGTTGGAGCTGACAACCACTTCTTCAAACCGGGAACACAAGATATCAACCGCATTGCCGACAAGACTTTGGCCGGAAACAGTCCTTAAAAAAGCCTTGTCCATGCCAATCCGCACCCCGTTGCCCCCGGCAAGTATGATGGCGGACGAGTCTTTGAAATACGGATTCATCAATTGAATTTTTCTACGATCTTTCTGGATACTGCCAATATCCCGATGCCGGTGGGACAATTGCTATCGCAACGCCCGCACGCCATACAAGAAATGTGCCCCCACCTTTGTACGTCAGCAGCGAGCTTGTGGCTCACCCTCCGACGCGACCGCTCGGCTTCATTTCGCGGGTTGTGGCCACTGGCCTCCCGCGTGTAGCCACCGAGAACACAGGTATCCCAGCAGCGCTTGCGGACTCCGCAATCCGCCGTACCGACGTCATAAACATCAAAGCAGGTGCAGGTCGGACAGGAATACACGCAGCTTCCGCACTCAATGCAGCTATCGGCGATTGTTTTCCAGAAGTCGTCCGTCACCTTGCCGTCACAAATGAGTTTTGAAGCATGATCCAGAATGGCTTTTGTTTCATGTCCAAGGACAAGCGACTGGCGTTTCATGGCATCAAACCCGGCCACATCAGCGGTCTGATCCTTGACAAGTCCGGCCAGCGCTTCGCCACGCGCGGTATATGCGCTTACAAAGAATTTTGTGCCGTCAAAAGTGAATTCCAGATCGCAGTTTTTGCCTGCAATGCGCTCAAAACCGCCGTTAACCTTCCCGGATACGACAGCAACAACCGAATTGGCGCGCCTTTGTAAATAAGTCACGTCCTTGAACTGATTGGCATAAAACCTGTCAATGAACTCAAGCGCATCGGCGTCCGCCGCAGAAAGTCCCAGCACCAGCAACGGTTTGCCGGGCCCAAGCACCGGCCGGACGGCACCAGCCTCAAATGAAAACAATGTCTCCTCCGGCGGAAAAAAGGCCGCTGTTGTTTTTCCGGAAAGCTGTCCTGAAAGAAAGTCCACCGGACCTTCGTCAAGCCCGCCAAGCGCCACGGTTCCATCGGTGTAAACCACCGGGGCAAGCACCCTGTATTGCCCGCCGGCTTGCTGCAAGAAATCCTTCAGAGTGTCGGAAGTTAAAACGCGCATGAGTCACCTCCTTGGGGGATCTTCCTTATCCGGGCCGCACAGACCTTGTATTCGGGAATCTTTGCGATCGGATCCAGTGCGTTATTGGTAAGAAGATTGGCCGCCGCCTCTTCAAAATGGAATGTGGTGAATATGACACCGTCCGGAACGATATCAGACACCTTTGCATTCACCCTGATCTCGCCACGGCGGGTCGACACGGAAACGGACTCACCGGTGCGGATTCCCAGGGATTTTGCATCATTCGGACTGATTTCCACATATGCCGAACGTTCATCCCTGTCGAGCAGCTGCGTCCGGCGCGTCATTGTTCCGGTATGAAAATGCACATACAGCCGTCCGGTTGACAGAAGAAAAGGGTATTCCTTGTCCGGCAGCTCTTCACTGGGACGGAAATTTATTGCGGAAAAAGTGGCCTTACCTTTGGTGAATTTGCCGCGGTGAAGAACCGGAGTGCCCTGGTGATCAAGCCCCGGACACGGCCATTGAATGCCGGTTTTTTCAATGCGGTCATAGGAAATTCCGGCATAGCTTGGCGTCAGCGCCCGGATCTCATCCATCACGCCCTCGACTGATTTGTAAGACATATGCGGATAACCCGCCGCACTGGCGATACCGCAAAGTATCATCCAGTCGGGACGGCAATTTCCGACGGGCTCAACCGCTTTTCTGATTCTTTGCACGCGGCGCTCGGTGGATGTGAAGGTACCGTCCTTTTCGGCATAGCTTGCACCGGGCAGCACGACATGGGCCATGGCCGCAGTTGGAGTCATGAACAGGTCCTGCACCACCAGGAAATCAAGCTTTTCGAGAGCCTTTTTAACGTGGGTGATATCCGGGTCGGACATCATGGGATTTTCGCCCATTATGAACAGGCCCTTGATTTTCCCTTCCAATGCCGCGTCAACCGCTGTGGTCACGGTTTGCCCGATATTGTCAGGAAGCTTTTGCACCTTCCAGGCCTTGGCGAACTTGCTGCGGACTTCTTCTTCGGTGACCTTCTGATAGCCGGTAAAAACATTCGGAAGCGCTCCCATGTCGCAAGCGCCCTGGACATTGTTCTGACCGCGCAACGGATTGACGCCGACGCCGTCCTTCCCGAGATTGCCGGTCAGCATTGCCAGATGAGCCATGGTTTTTACGTTGTCAACTCCATGACTGTGCTGGGTGATGCCCATTGAATAAATGATCATGCCCTTGCCGCTCGTGGCAAAAAGACGGGCGGCTTTTGCAATATCCTCCGCAGGCACCCCGGTAATCTGCTCCCCGCGCTCGGGCGGAAACTCCTCGAGGATCTTCTGGAGTTCGGCAAAATTCTCGGTCCGTTCCTCGACAAATTTTGCATCATGAAGCTTTTCTTTGAAAATAACGTGCATCATCGAATTGACCAGCGCCACATCGGTTCCGTTTTTATGACGGAGATGCATGTCCGCGAAACGGGAAAGCCGTATCCGGCGGTTATCGGCCACAATCAGCTTTGCCCCGTTTTTTTTGGCCTGCATGACCCTGGTGCCTATCATCGGGTGCTGTTCGGTGGTGTTGGAGCCGGTAACATAAATCACGTCGGCCTGCTCCACGCAGGCGATTGAATTTGTCATGGCGCCGGAACCGAACACGGCCGCAAGACCGGCCACGGTGGAGGCATGACACAGACGTGCGCA
>MEQJ01000130.1:8067-9728 GCA_001770165.1 Bdellovibrionales bacterium RIFOXYD1_FULL_53_11
ACATTGTTGGTGCCGAAAACCGCGCGCGCCAGCTTCATCATCAGATAATTTTCTTCGTTGGAAACCTTGGCGGAAGCAAAAAAGGAAATGACATCCTTTCCGTTTTTGTCCTGCAGAGCGCGAAGACGGTCGACGATTTCCTTGAAGGCATCCTCCCACGAAACCTTGACGAATTTGCCGTTCTTTTTAATCATCGGGTCGGTCAACCGGTCGGGGTGCTGCACAAAGCCATAGGAGTTCCAGCCCTTGATGCACAACTGGCCGCGGGAAACGGGATGTTCGGTTGTCGGCAATACACCGCACAAATTTCCATCATCACCGACCATGAGGTAATAGTTGCATCCGGTCCCGCAATAAGGACAGGTGGTCAGAACTTTTTTCATAAAGCCCCCTTCAGATTCATCACGTCTTTCAGCCAGAAGACCGGCCCGTCGGTACAGCAATAAAGGTGTTCGATGGTGCAGTGCCCGCACTTTCCGATGCCGCACTTCATGTACCGCTCAAGCGAAACAATGATATTGTCGCTTGTCATGCCCTTCTTATCGAGTTCCTGGATGACATATTTGTACATGACAGGCGGCCCCACTATGATGGCCACCGTGTCCCTGTCGATGGAAAGCGGCCGGACCAGACCGGTGATCTGACCGACATTGCCTTTCCAGTTCTGGTTTCCGAAATCAACTGTTGAATCAAAGGAAAGCGCGTTCTTCCATTTTTCGGTCTCATCCCGGAACATGACGTCGTCAGGAGTCTTGGCTCCGTACAGCACTGACAATTTTTTGAACTTCTCCTTCTTGTCAATGGCATACTGAATGACCGAACGAAGAGGCGCAAGGCCGCAGCCTCCCGCAATCATAAGAAGGCTCCTGCCGTACAGCGCCTCCATATCCACAAAAGAGCCGAACGGTCCGCGAATGCCCACCTTGTCCCCGACCTTCAAGCCATGAATGGCGGAAGTGACCCTGCCGATTTTACGGACGGTCAGATCGAACCAGTCACCCCGCGTCGGGGATGAAGAGATGGAAATCGGAGCCTCACCGACCCCCATGATGGAAATCTGGACAAACTGCCCGGGTTTATGTCCCAGGACGCGACCTCCGGGAAGCCGTATCCGGTAGGTCGTTTCAATCGCGGTCTGTGGAAAAATGCTTTCTACTGTGCAGAAGGTCGGAACAAAATCCTGTTCTTGGGTTTGAATGCTCATATCAGATGCTCCTCGGTTGTTGACGGGTCACCGCTTTGCTTCGAACTTCTTGTTGTCAAGAAACAAGGCGATCAAGAATCCGCAGGCAAGTATTATCGCCCCAACACCGAACGTGTATCTTGATGCGTTCTCGGCAAAATTATCTTTGATAAGCGCGGCAAGCTGCGGACCGACGATTCCGGCCATTGACCAGGCGGTAAGGATGCTGCCATACACCAGGGGCATGACTTTGGCACCGAACACATCCAGCACATAAGAAGGCATGGTGCCAAAACCGCCGCCGTAGCAAAGAAGCGTATAGCAAACGAGAATTCCGAAAATCATCGGACTATTTATAAAAAGCAGAAGAACGAAAACAAGCACCTGGGACCCGAGGATGAGGCGGAAAGCGTTTATGCGCCCCAGCTTGTCCGAAAGGCTGCCCCAGAAAAACCGCCCGACGCCGTTGAACAGCGAG
>MEQJ01000131.1 GCA_001770165.1 Bdellovibrionales bacterium RIFOXYD1_FULL_53_11
GTTCAGCCGTGATTCCGTATCCTACTGGATGCCGGTCGATCTTTATATAGGCGGGCCGGAGCATGCGGTGGGGCATCTCCTTTATGCCAGATTCTGGACCAAGGTGCTTTATGACGTCGGCATGCTCCCGTTCGACGAACCCTTCAAAAAACTCGTGCATCAGGGAATGATCCTGGGCGAAGACGGCGAAAAAATGTCAAAATCCCGCGGCAACGTCATCAACCCTGACGACGTCGTGAACAAATACGGCGCCGACACCCTCCGCCTTTACGAGATGTTCATGGGTCCGCTTGACCGCGACAAGCCCTGGTCAACCACCGCCATAGAGGGGGTTTTCAGATTCTTGCAAAGGGCCTGGCGCGTGTTTGTCGATGACAACGACAAGCTTCTCGTAACGGATTCCGGGCCAACAGATGCGGATCTCAAAATCACCCACAAAACCGTCAAAAAGGTTACCGTAGACATCGAGGGGCTGAGATTCAACACGGCGATCAGCCAGATGATGGTATTCATAAACCACTTCACCAAAACTCAAGCCGCCCCGCGGGCATGCCTCAAGACCTTTGTACAGCTATTGAATCCCTTCGCCCCGCACATGGCCGAAGAGCTTTGGGACAGGCTGGGAGAAAAAACGCTTCTCACCACCCATGAGTGGCCGTCTTTTGATGACGCCCTTGCAAAAGATGATCTTGTTACAATTGCAATCCAGGTCATGGGCAAAATGCGCGGAACAATCGAGATCGAGCCGGGCGCATCGCAGGAGCATGTCGAATCCGCGGCAAGACGGATCCAAACCGTTTCAGCTCATCTAGCCGGAAAAAACGTGCGCAAAATCATTTTTGTAAAAGACAGGATAATCAACTTCATCGTCGCTTGAGACGCATCTCGACATAGGCATATTTATAGTGCGGCCGCTGAGCGCCGGTCTTGAGATCGACAAAATACGATCCATCTTCTATCACCGCCTCACCCTTCAAGACCGACGCGTCCGGTGACGCCAGCTCGGGCCTGAGACGCAACCGGAATCTGAATTTGCCATAATCCGGCATCACGGATTTCAGCCTGAGCTGTATCCAGTTCGTTTTTTCCCTTTCGCCTCCGCCGGGTCCGACCACCTCTGCCGGGGCTTCGGGCTCCGGAATTCCGCCGTCCATGGGCACATCCTGCGGATTGCCGGGCCGGGCCTTGCATTTGAGAAGCGGGGCATCGGCATCGTTAAACGAACATCTGTGGTCCGTAGTCCAGTTCATCATGAAAGCCGTTTTCGAAGTGATATACGAAAGAAGGGAGGTAATCCTTTCGAGAAGCTTGCTTTTCACCGCATAAAAATCGTCGATCTTTTGCCGTTCGTCATCAGTTGGATCGGGTTTTGATTCAAGCTCATCGATCTCATCCAGCACGTGGGCCTGCTCCTGCTTGAGCTTGTCCAGTTCATTGTTCTTCCTGAAAATCTCCTTCCACTTATCGCGTTTTATGTCCTGGGTGAACACAACAAGCGTGAGGTCCTCGACTTTTCGGCCACGAACCTGGTCAAGTGATGCGCTGGCAACCGCCGGAACCGCAAGAAGCTGTGGATCAACGGACACGGAATCCGGCCCCAGACATCCGGCGGCACAAGTTACAACCACAAAAAAAACAGTGGCGGTCAAAATCCTTTTCAACACATCACCCTCCTTCCGGCGTCAGAAAAAGAAAATCCCCTGTATCATGTACGTTGCATCCGATAGCGAGCTTCTGCCAAGCAGCGGATAACCGATGCCCGCAGTAATGACCCCGGGCATGAAAAAATCTCCGTCAAGAAAACCCTGCACGGCCGAAAACTCGACCTGCGCGCTCGCGCTGTCCAGGCGCATGCCGGATTTCTCCGTAAGAACCCCATACCTGTTGGCGTTGTACCGGTCTCCCGAATAACCGTGATTCAGGATTTCCTGGTGCTGCATGCCGGCTTTTGCGGCCCAGGAGCGGCTCATCTGGTAAGAAACAAACGCCGATGCCTGGTATGAAAGCGCGGTACTGATTCTGGTGAATTCGTCAATTTCCTCGGGCAGCTGGTCAGCAGCGTCCTGCGGAATGCGTTTTGCCTGGGTGACCGGCAGGTATGCCAGTACGCCTCCGGTAAGCGTCACAGCGGCCCGCTTTATAAAGGAAAACTGGTAGGCATTCCGGACCCCGACCCCCCAGCGCTTGAGTCCGCCCGACACCTGATAAACATCATCCATCGGGGCAAGCTGTGCCGTCGGAACCACGATGGTCGTGGTCAGAGCATCCTTGAAACTCCGGCCCTCGGTATCAAACACATACGGCAGCTCAAGCCTGAGGTCGCCGATCATCTGGCGCTCGGTATGGTTTTCAAACTTGTAGCCGGCGCGTTTGAGTTTGTCTTCAAATCCATTATTGAGAGAAAGGGCAAACTCCTTTGCGACCGAAGCCTGTCCCATGTTCTGCAGATTCTGCATCAGCGCCTTGGAGCTCTCGCTGGCCTGGAAAGCAATTGCCGCATTTGCCTTGAGCTTGATTATCGGCATTGCCGCAAACAGGCCGAGCTTTTTTGTAATACCGCAGCCAAGCACCGGCACCGTGACCTGCATGGTTCCGTCAAATTTGCCGACCATGTTCCCCGCGCTGTCTTTCGAATCCACGCCGCTTGACGACAGGAGTCCCGCGATCTGCTCGCGCCGCTCTTTTTCCTCGTCAATCACCATCTGCCACGAGATGTTGCGGTTGAGACTGTCCGAAATGGCGCCGCCCGTCCCGTCATCGCCGTATCTTGATGCAACCGAGCCGAACATGTACATGGCCGAAACCATGAACCGGCCGGGAGGCAGAGTGCCAACCGACTCGCCGCCGATGTTGGGGGCAAGATTGGCAAAAGCGGCAGATGGCGCGACATGCGCCGTCACCAGGACTGCAATTGCAATTACGGTTAATGCCTTAGTGTCTCGATTCAAGAAGCTTCCGTGCCTCCACCCTGTCCTCGGCGGTCTCGATAGCGGGAATGCGGTGAGGTTCATAGGGATTCAATTCCCCGTCCTTCATGGCGAGGAGATTATTCAAAACTTTCTTGGCCTCTTCGTTTTTGTCGCGGGCAATGAGAATCTTGGCGTAGAAAATATGGTTTTGTGAGAATTTTTTTCCTTTATCATATGCCGCCTTGAGCAGCCTCTCTGCAAGCCTCTTGTCGCCGCCCACAAGCGGGGGCATCTGGGTATGCATGGCACCAAGCGCTCTTTGCGGCCCGTAGACATGCACCGAAGGTTCCAGTTTTATTGCCTCCCTGAAGTCGGTCTCAAGCTGCCCGAGCACCTTGAATAAATTGGTTGGAGTTGAGCTGCCGCGGTCCTTTTCCATGGCATCGTGACTCACAAAAACCCCGCGCCAGTAATAACCAAATCCAAGCGTTGGAAATTCATTCACCATTGCCCCGGAAACAGCCATGCCTTCATCGATAGCGGGACGTTCCGCCGGCTGGTTCTGGAATTTGGTGATAACCCAGAACAGCGACATGAACTGCCAGTCCAGGGCCTCCCGACGGAGCTTTGCATTCCCGCCTTTTTTGGCTTTGGCCGCAAGCTGTCTATAGCAATCCCCGGCATCCTGCGCTTTGGCAAGATTGGTCCGCTGCGCATACATATCGTCACATCGGCGAATCTCCGCCACGTCGTCGGCAAATGCCCCTGGCATACCCATGCCAAGCGCGGTCAAAAGCGTAATGATCAGCATATCCCCCCCCGGTGTAATATAATGGTAACCCTAATTATTGAGATTAATAAGTAACGGCACAAAAGGCAATCAGGTTGTCAACTCATCCACAATCTCGGCAATATCGAACACGTTGACTTTTCCATCCATATTCCTGGCCTTGATGCCATCGCCCAGCATGGTCATGCAAAAAGGACACGCTGCGGCAATAATTCCAGCCTTTGTTTCCAATGCCTGGTTCACGCGCATTTCGTTGATGCGTTTTCCGGCTTTTTCTTCCATCCACATCCGCCCGCCCCCGGCACCACAACACATGCCCTTTTCAGAATGGCTTTTCATTTCCGCGATCCTGGCCGAAGGAATGGCCGCAAGAATTTCTCTTGGCGCGTCATATATGCCGTTCCAACGCCCGAGATAGCAACTGTCATGATAGGTGATTGTTTCATTATATCCCTTGGCGGGCCTGATTTTTTCTTCCTGGATCAATTGACAAATTAACCGGGCGTGATGAATGACCTCATAGTTGCCGCCAAACGCCGGGTACTCGTTTTTCAGGGTGTTGTAACAATGCGGACATGCGGTGATGATTTTCTTTATTCCATACCGGTTCAAGGTTTCGATATTCGCCCTTGCAAGCGTCTGGAAAAGATATTCGTTTCCGATCCTGCGCGCCGCATCACCCGTGCACCTCTCTTCAATGCCCAAAACACAAAAGCGTATTCCCGCTTTTTTCAGCAGCCGGACGAGCGAACGCATGACTTTTATATAACGATCATCGTACGCACCCGCACAGCCGACCCAAAGCAGATATTCGGCGCCGGATTCACCAGCCGCGGTTTTGACGGACAACCCTTCAGCCCACTTCATGCGGTCTTCCGGGCTGAAGGCCCACGGTGATCCGTTGGTTTCCAGATTTTTGAAAACCGCTTGAACCTCCGGAGGAAATCTGGATTCCATCATCACCAGATTTCTCCGTATTTCATATATTTTGGCGGTATGTTCGATAAAAACCGGGCATGCCGTTTCACAGGCGCGGCAGGTGGTGCAGGACCAGATGATGTCTTCCGTTATCTCCTTTCCAACCAGGCCCGGAAGTCCGGCGTGCTCATGCGCGAGAATTCTGTTTTTTTCACGGAAAAGTGAATCCTTCAGATCTCGGATCAGCACTTTCGGCGAAAGCGGCTTGTCCGAAAGGCTGGCGGGACAGACCTCCTGGCAGCGCCCGCATTCGGTGCAGGAATAATAATCAAGCGCATCCTTCCAGCTCAAATCCGTGATTTTTGCTGCTCCGTACTGCGAAACCGCCGCGTCTTCAAAATCGATTCCGGCCATGGTTTTCTGGCGTTGCAGTGTACGCAAAAAAGTATTCGGTCCGGCGGCAACCAGATGCAGGTGTTTTGATCCCGGAATATATGCCGCAAACCCCAGCACGATCAGCATGTGCACCCATTTGAAAACCAGCCCAAGGCCCGCAGCGCCGCCGCGGTTGAAACCATTCATCAGAAGAATTGACACCATCAGCGCCGCAATCAGCGCGAGGATGATGCCGGCATCCCGGGATGTACCAAGATATTCCGGACGCGCAAAATACCGGCGATACGCCGCAATGGCTACGGCCAGCAATATCGCAACGGCAAACAGGTCCTGCACCAGTACGAAGGCTCCGAAACAATCCGCGCCGGCTGATTGCAGGCTGTACGGCGAATGGATTGTCGAAACAAATTGCTCGACGGTTCCGAACGAGATCACGACAAATCCCCAGAAGATCACAAAATGTGCAACGCCGATCCACCTTTTTTGCAATACAGTTTTCTGACCAAGAACATTCAGGAAAAAGGTTAATATGCGCGCCGGAAAATCCGCCACCAGGGGAGCCTTCCCCCGATGCGCTTTCATTAGTTTCCAGAGTTGCAAAAAACGATACATGCAATACCCGGAAGCGGCCGTGGTCACGATGATCAATGCCGGGGCCTGCCATGTCATCATGATTTTTGCTCTTTAAGTTTTTTCAGCTCTTCCGTGAGCAGTGGAACTATTTTGAACAAATCGCCGGTGATCCCGTAGTTTGCAACCTGGAATACCGGCGCTTCGGGGTCCATGTTGATCGCGACGATTGTTTTTGAAGTCCTCATACCCGCCAGATGCTGAACGGCGCCGCTGATACCGCAGGCCAGGTAAAGCGCCGGAGAGACAACCTTGCCGGTTTGTCCCACCTGGTCCGTCTGCGGGCGGTATCCTGCATCCACGGCGGCGCGGGAGGCTCCGACCGAAGCACCCAGCACATCGGCAAGCGCCTCCAGTATCTTGAAATTGTCAGCACTCTTCATGGCGCGGCCGCCGGAAACAATTATTTCCGCCTCACAAAGATCGGGTCTTTCACCAGCCGCCTTTTTCACGGTATCCGCCAGGGGGGCCGGAAAAGTGTTGGTTCTCACGGTGGCAAGCTGCGGGCCGGCGCCAAGAAACTCCACCGCGACCGTTGCCTTGCCGGCATATACCGGACGGCGCACTTCGATCCGGGGTCCGCAAAAAACCACCTCAGTGCAGTCAGTGGCGAGTCCCACGCCAAGCATTGCGGCAAGGCGGGGCATGAAATCCGCGCCAACCGAGGAGTGTCCCGTCAAGACAACGTCCGGATAATTGTTTTTTATGATCTCCAGGGCGGTGCCTGACCAGACCTCGGGCGCATATGATTTCAGCGCGGGACTGTCGGCAACAAACACCTTTTGCGCCCCGTACCGGGACAGCTCCGGCGTCAGTTGCGTCACGCCTTCGCCCATCAGGAGCGCGCAGGTCATGTTTCCGGATGCCGCGGCGGCACCAAGAAGTTCCTGGGTGGATTTTTTGAAGCAACCATCCGCCTGCTCGGCGATTACAAGGATTCCGGCCATCTCACACCACCCTGGCTTCTTCATGAAGAAGGCGCACAAGTTCCCTGGCCTGTTCTTCCGGTGTGCCTTCAATTTTTTTACACCCCTGCCCGGGCGGAGGCAGGCGATAGTCCTTGAAGCGTATTTTCTGCTCCGCTGACGTGATCCCGAGTTCCGACGCCTTGAGCATCTTCACTTCCTTTTTCTTCGCCTTCAACATGTTCGGAAGCGTCGCATAGCGCGGCTCATTAAGGCCCCTTTGCGCCGTGATTAAAACCGGAAACGCCGTTTCCACAAGCTCAAGCACTCCGCCGTCGATCGCGCGCGAGCAGACAACGCCGCTTGCGCCGTACCGGGTTTTCACCACAAAAGACACACACGGTATGCCAAGCTGCATGGCGAGCAATTGTCCGACCTGTCCCGAGCCATCGTCAATGGCCTGTTTGCCGCACAAGACAAGATCAAAAACCGGTTCCCTTTTGATGGCTTCGGCCAGCGCGCGGGCGGTCATGTGGTTATCGGCCGTTTCCGGCAACTCAATATGAATCCCATGGTCGGCGCCCATGGCAAGAGCGGAACGGATGGCTTCCACCGCGCGAACGGGCCCCGCAGAAAGAACCGTAACCGCGCTTACGGGGTGCGCGTCCCTGACCCGGAGCCCCTCTTCAACCGCATATTCGTCAAATGGCGACACGATCCATTTGACCGCGGACAGGTCAAGACCCTGGTTGCCGGCAGACGGCTTGATTCTTGTTTCGGTGTCAGGAGTTTGTTTGATGCAGACAAATATATTCATATTTTATCGACGCCCAATACTAGCCTCACCTTTCCACGAGTCCAGAAAATCTTGAAATTTATTGCGCATCTTCTCCCGCTTGGACCATGCCTCGATATCAGCGACATCTATAGGATGCGACTTCGCAACTGCGACAGCTTGGTTAAGGGCCTGCCTGTCACTCCAATGAAAATATGCCGCCATGCGGTCTTTTACGCAATCGGTCGGAGTCAGAAGCTTCAGAGTCCCCTGCGGCAGTTTCAACTTCGCGAAGTCCCGGATCGGTTGGTCCCCTATGAGAAAGGCCGCACCAGGAAACTCGACGGCATACTTCGATTTCGGATGGGCATATAGCCGTGACTCAGTCCGAGCGAAACCGAGCCGAACCATGACCTCATGTATCTTCCGACGATCCGCTATAGTGATAAAATCCAAATCGAAGCTCTCGTACCTGTTTTCCGTGTAAATGGATACGACCGCGCCGCCGGACAAGAATGCGTCGATCCCCGCGTATTGAAGCGCCTCACAAATGATCGCGCACAATGCTGCTAGTGATGTTTTTCCGTTTATCTGCGAGCTCACAAAGGCTTCCCTCTGCGACGTGGTCGTGTGCGACGGGTAAAATATTTTTCCAGAACTTCAGGCGGCAAACTTCTCAGGGCCTTCCTTAGTAAGGCATTCAACTCGTCTCGAAACAAATACCTTGGGTTGAATTCATAAACGCGAGTTCGTCCCACCAGCCGGCTCGACAATACCCCCTCACGTTCAAATCTCTCCAATTGCCGCTGAACTTGGCTGATCGCTATACCGAAGGCAATAGCAATACCCCTCGGATACGCCGATCCGGAGTTCTCAATTGAAAGAAGGACCTTTTCCGCAGTTTCGTTTCCAAATAGACCAGCTAATAACATAACCTATATTAGGTGTATTATAACCTTATATTGCGATCAATAAGAAAGTGCCGCATGCTATCGTGGGCTTGTGAATTTAAAATTTACAACATTGATCTATTTATTTGGCGGAGGTTGTGACGGCTGAGTAATTACGGCAACTTACCCCCGCAAGTAGCGCCGAAGTAGCAAATATCATCGTCTTACGTTTAGGTTAATATTGATTATAATCTAACCGTATTGTAAGATAATCAATAATGATCCCAAAATTGGAAAAACTCAAAGCCCATTCTTCGATATTTCGTCTTAAAGAAGCCAAACGTTATGGTCTGTCCAGACAGGATATTAACTACTACACAAAGCGTGGTTTTCTAGAACGAGTGGGCCATGGTGTTTATCGATTTAAAGACATCATCGATGAAATGGATCTCTATTCAGAACTCAACAAGCTTTTACTTTTTTGCCCACACTGTGTGGTGGGATTAGATACAGCACTTAAGCTTTATGGACTAACCGATGAAATCTCTGCCGAGGTTGATCTATTGGCCCCAACCAACAACATTCCAAAACGAAAACTCGAAGGCGTACATATTCACACCACGCCGCCAAAACTCATGAAAATGGGTGTAACTCAAATCAATGGCATTGCTGTCACAACACTTGAACGTACTATTATTGATCTTTTAAGAAAGGATAAACCGCTTTCTTTTGTTTTGAATGTTCTGAGGTCCGCGCAGAAAAAAGGCATAGGCATTGAACTGATAAAGGTCCAAAAACTGGGATATAAATTCAGGGTGAGCAAAAAAGTGCAAGCACTGCTTGAGGCTTTTCTATGATTTGGAATCAGACAGAATTTAATAATAAAGTGGCAGCTGTCGCCAAGAAACTCAAAATCAAAAGTTTCGAGGCACAGCTCCTGCTGGCACAAGAGCGCTTCCTGGCAAGACTTGCCAGTATTGAAGATGGTCATGGTTTTGTTTGGAAGGGTGGCAGCCTTTTGCTCAGAACGTACATGCCCGAAGAAACTACACGCTTCACGGTCGACATTGACCTCCTGGCCAAAGGGATTAGCGTCGAATCGTCTGAGGCGATTTTCAAAAAAGCGATGACTCTTGATTTGGAAGACGGCTTTGCGTTTGAAAACCTGATCAAGTCTTTCATGGAACGAGACACCCCCTATGGTGGTGAACGCTATGAAATGGATTGGAGCTTTTTCAAAAAGACCGGCGCCCCCAACAACAACTCGATGAAACTGAAGCTTGATGTCTGTGCTGGAGACGACGTCGACGAGGAAGTAGTTGCTGCAACAACGCTATTCCTTGCAACAGAGGGCACGGAAAATTTGTCGTTTAGGATCTACCCGCCTGAATTTATTTTTGCCGAAAAGCTTGAGACTGCTGTAAGGTTTAAATCCGGCAATAGCCGGTTTAAGGATTTTATCGATCTTTGGGTGCTCAGTGAAAACATCAAAAACACTAAAAAATTAAGAGCAGCCGTTGACCGTTGTTTTAAAAGGCGTGGCACTCCCTATGATACTGTGCAGATCGTGGCACTGTTGTCAGACAAAGCCCATATCCAGCAACTGGAACAGTACGGACGAAAACACTATGAGCGGTTAAAACTGCCCAGTGTGGCCACCCTCTTGAAATCAGTCACAGATCTAATCAAGAAGATTTAGTACTGTTTTTGAGGCCAGCAACACACTATCGAACGGAGCAATAATCTCTACTTTTGAGAAATAACAAGCATCTCAAAATCTTCTGTCGTCAGCTTGTCATTTCTTGAGTACGCCCCGAGCTTGGCACCAAAAATATCGATTTTTTTATGCCCCAGTGTCTTTAAAAGCCATGTGAGTTCACTTGGCACATAGTAGCGCTCGTTACAGGTTAATTCATTTTTAGTTCCCGCATCGTCCTCGAACGTGACGGTGTTGTGGTCCCTAAACGTCATCAGATCGAAAGAACAATTTTTACACGCCGAATTGCCTTCTTTGGCCGCGGACTCATAAAATTCTTTTACGGAATGAAAAAGCGGAAATAACCCGTTCAATGTTGTGAATATAAACTTGCCCTTATCTTTTAACGCCTTTGTCGCGTTCTTTAATATTTCAAAATTCATCTCATCTGTTTCCATTAAAGAAAAACCGCCCTCACAGAGCATGATTGCTAGATCAAACTCACCTTCAAAGGGAAGTTTTCTGGCGTCATGTTTCTGGAAATCAATGCTCAGATCAAGTTCTTTTGCTTTTTCCTTTGCCCTTGCAAGCTGTGAATCGGACAAATCAACACCAGTTACGCTATAACCTCTTTTGGTCAATTCGATCGAATGACGACCAGTGCCGCAACCGATGTCGATGATCTTTAGCGATTTATCCCGGCTTATTTCCTGCTCGATAAAATCACACTCGCCAACGGTACCCTGAACAAAACACTCTTTGTCGTATTTCTTGGCGTAGTTTTTGAATAATGATTCGTACCACTGCTTCATTGCTGGCTCCAATCGGGAAGAGCCCATAGCCCTTCAAACTGAATACTGAGCGTTTGTTTGTTGCCTAAGCTCAGCACTTTTTCAGTTGATATACCAAGAACTTAATTTCAATTCAACCAGCGCCACTTGTTTTGCGCAAGTAGCAGTTGCGTTTTTTTAAAAGGGAAAGCACCACCAGAGTTGCGAATTTCAAAAATCCTTTGGAGGCGCTTTCCCAATGCTGACGCAACAAGTGCATCAATGCGAGTTCTGTGGTGCCAGTTTTCATCACCGTCCTCAAGTAAAAAATCCAAGGGCCTGCAACCGGCCCGACTGCCAGAGAAAACGGCAAAGATCCAATGAGTTGACGTGGCGGCAACGCAACGCCGCCAGTGATCCGCAATATCATCGCATTTGCAAGCTGATCCGCTTGAAACGACTGAGGCAGATTTCAGAAATCATCAGCCGTTGTCTCAGTACCGGGGCCACTTTCTTGAACAAGAAGATTTCATCTGAGCTGACGCAGGAGTTTTTGCTTCAATTTCTGCTAGACCTTGGCATCCGCAAAGTAAACAAGTTCTGGCCAGAGGCATTTGCCCAAGTTGCATGCGGGGTTATGTGACTCCGCTTTGCCACAAAAAGAGCAAACAAGTTATGGGACGGGAACAGGGCGATCGATATATCCAAAACAAATCATGCTTCGAATCGTAAAACATCAAACCGCGTCTCCAGCGGCGGCGGTGCAGGAGTTTTCTGCTGAGGCATTGGACCAGCACCTTGCGCTTTTGGAAAGCTACTTTCAGTCGCACCGGATCCGTAATCATTCCGATAAAACGATCCGCAGAGAGCGTTCTTTTCTCCTGGGATGGTTTGAAGATCGCCCGCGAAACTGCCACTTTCCTTTCGCAAGTCCCACTTGCGTTCGTACAAACAATAAAGCCCGCATGCTATCGCGGGCTTGTGAATTTAAAATTTACAACATTGATCTATTTATTTGGCGGAGAGAGTGAGATTCGAACTCACGAGAGGTTTTACCCTCTGCTCCCTTAGCAAGGGAGTGCCTTCGACCTCTCGGCCATCTCTCCGTCGAAATGTGCGAGGTCTGCAATTACGTATATAGGGTATAGCAAACGCCCGCCACAAGAGCAACGCCGCTATGACGCACGTCTGAACCAAAAGGTGGTGACCACCTTTTAACCGTGCCGTTTCCACACCCTGAAATAAGTCATGTCTATAAACGTAAGCTTGAGCACGCGCCAGAGTTTGCCGTCCTGAATGGTCTTGCGCACGCCATCGGTGGATTCATGATAGTCCGCTGCGGTTCCTCCCGGCAGGTACATGCGCCCCCAGATGCAGGCGGGGCAACAGCTGTATGTAAAAGCCTGCGTGACAATGCCAAAAGCAATGAGCGGCACGGCCGCAAACTTGATGGCCCGCCACCGGACAAGCGCGATCGGAAACAGCATGAACGGCGTTGCCGGCGCCCAAAACCGCTGACCTATGCCGGGCCCGCTCATCCACGCCCACCACATCGACATCGGCACCACATACGCAAGAATCATCCAGGTCGAAAGCGCGAAATACTGGCGCGATTTTTTCCAGAGCGCCCAAAAACCAAATCCGCTCAAAAACACAAGCGGCGTGAAAAACAGAAAACTCTTTGCCGGCCAGAAAAGCGAACCGATAAAGCCGTATATAAATGGAGTCGAAAAAGTCTCATTCTGGTACGGATCACCAAACGATCCAAGCTTGATGTAGCCGACAACAACATAAGCGGCCGCAAAAAACAAAACAGGAAGCGCAACGGCAAGCGCGGCGCGGAAATATCCTGCAAAATCCTTCCAGGTCCATGCCCGCATCGGCAGCACGAGCGCGATCAAAAATCCCGGCACGACAACGAATGAATAAGGCCTGGAAAACCCGCTGTAACCAAGCGCCAGTCCACAACCAAAAAGCCACCACCATGCCGCCGATGCGCGCATCGCGCGGTGAAAACAGTAAAACGCGAGTATCACCAAGCTTGTTTCAAAGCTGTTGGCCGCATTTGTAGCGGCATAATAAGTGGACATCGTCGATCCAAGCCACGCAACAAGCAGCAGCCGGTTGGACCCCGCGTCGGCGGGCGCGGGGTTGATATCCTTCAAAATCAGGAACAAAAGCCATGCCGTTAAAAAAAACATGAATGTTGCCGGAATCTTGAACGTATGCAGCCCCACAAGCACCCGATCCAGACCGAGCCAGCGCATCGGCTTCATGTACGCGGCCACCACGAGCGGGTAACCAAGCGCGAATTTTGAATAAATGCGGCCATGCGTACCGCGCGTATGAAGTTCCTTCGGGAGTTCGAGTTCATAATTGTCAAGAAACAGCTCATTGCGCTCGTACAGCGCGCGCGCCTGCGTAAAGGTGCCGACCTCATCAAGCGAATCAAGCCTGTCCTGGGCGAATATTACCGCCGCAAGATAAAGGGCCAGGACAAATCCGGCTTTCTTCAAAAACGGTTTTGAAAACAATTTTCTGAAAAAATTCATCTTCTCTTCTTATGCTGCGCCGTTGCCGGAATGGACAGTACAAGCCACGCCGCCGCGGATACAACCGCAAGCACGGAATTAAGGATGCGGGCAGGAGCGAGCGTTTGCAAAACAAAAATGAGCGCGCTCATCCCGCCGCGGCCAAGCCGGTATGACAACGAATCAATAAGCTCCTTGGCCATGAAGCGCGCCCCGAACGAAAGCGGCATGTAAAGAAGCTCCTTGGATGCACGAAACATCGAATAGTCCATCGACTTGAAGGCAATCAGCGCGCCGGCCGCGGTCGAAAGCGACGGCGAAATGAAATAAGCGCCGACCATCACCACATGAATGAGCGGAATGAACGCCTGGATGGCCCTCACCGGCACCCGCGGCAGCACAAGCGGACAGAGCACAAGCTGCGTAACCGTCGCGATCAGGTTCACATTTGCATAAACGCCGCCGATATACGCGGTCTTTTGCGCTATGGTGGAAAACGCCCCGTGGCACTCGCCCTGGAACGCAAGATCAAGCGCCGTGCCGAGCGACTGCGCAAAAAACACGACAAAAAACAAAAACACCAGCCTGCGCTCGCGGCCAAGCTCGCGGATGTCTCCAAAAAGGCCGCCCTTGACATGCGGATACACCCCGTCGGAATTTTTTTGCGACATGTCCGCGCGCGCGGGCTCTCCGTTCATTTTATACGCCACAAGCCCGACAAGGCAGGTGGCAACCGTGGCAACAACGGCAATATCCATGAGCGCCCAGGTGCCGAGCGCAGCCGCATGATTTTTAATGATAAGCCCGCTCAAAATCCCGCCGCCCGTTGCCGAAGCCGCGATAAAACCGTTGAGTTTGCGCGCACCGCCTTCACTCAGCATGCTGTTTGTGTACGACCAGTGCTGTTCAACAAGGATCATGATGTAACTTTCGCGGAACATGTATAACAAAAAAACCGCCGCGCGCGAACCGGACGAAGCCCACAGGCGAAGCGCAAACAGGGCCGCCGCCGCAGAAAGACATGAATAAAGCAGCGTCTTCTTGGGCCCAAGCCGCGTGACCGCAATATTATACGGCTGCAGCAGGGCAAATACACAGAGCGGAATCAGCGCCTGCACCAATGGCAGCATCGCGGGACCGAACGCTTCGGTAAAAAGCGGTATAGTGGTGCTTCGCATGAACTCATATCCGAAGATCACGAGCGCAAACGCCGGCGCCATGAACAGAAAAATACGGAAATCCCTGCTGTGCAGCATTTTCATCTCTTAACATGACGCAGTGCTTGATCATAGACACGAAAACCGATATTCAATCGCTACAGCAAAGGGAAGGAGTTGTTCATGCACGTTTTTCCGGATACCGGCTTGGACAGGATGAGGAGCGCCCACAAGGTGCTCATGACAACGCCGTTTGAGCCCATGCAGCTTGACCGCGGCTATGCCAACCGGACCTTGCGCATTGATGTCGGCGCATGCAAGGCGGAGACACATCCGGTATCCCGGCAGATGAAGGATCTCTGGACCGGCGGCAAGGGGTTTGACCTCTGGCTGATGCTCAAGGAAGTAAACGAAAAAACAAAATGGGACAGCCCGCAGAATCCGATCTGTTTTTCGTCCGGACCGCTTGGCGGCACGGCCTCCTTTCCGGGCTCCGGCAAAACCCTTGTGACCGCGATATCGCCGATGACCGATTCAATCATCGATTGCAATGTGGGCGGAAACTTCGGGCCATATCTCAAGTGGGCGGGATTTGACGCTCTTGTCGTGACCGGCAGGGCCGAAGAAGATGTGATTGTCCTGATCGATGTGACCGGCAGAAAAATCACGATTGAAAAAGCCCCGCTCGAAAGCGTGGATTCACACGTTCTGGCCGAAGAGCTTACCGCCATGTACGCTCTCGATGAAGACGACAAGCGCAACATAGCCGTGGTGTCGGCCGGCCGGGGCGCGGAGCACACGCGCATGGGCGTCCTCAATTTTTCATTCTACGACTGGCGCCGGCAGGTGGCGCGCCTCAAGCAGGCGGGCCGCGGCGGCATCGGCACCGTTTTCCGCAACAAGCGCATCAAGGCGCTTGTGATCCGCTGTCCCGACATGACGCCAAAATGGACCGTGGCAAAAAGCCCGGTCGAAAAAATATTTTCGGACAACATCTGCCGGTCGCAGCTTGCAACCGTGGATCTGGCGCGCATCAAGATGATCATGGACAAATGGAACAACGATCCGGAATACGTGATCGAGATGATGCAGGATGTGCAGGAGCAGTTCAGATACCTTCCAAAGGATGCGCTTGATGCCATGAGCCGCGGCCTGAAGCTCTCCAGGGGCCAGCTCTACCATATCGCGACTTTTTACAAATCGTTCAGCCTCAAGCCGCTTGGCGAAACGGTTATACAGGTTTGCATGGGTACCGCCTGCCACGTCAAGGGCGCGCCGCGCCTGCTTGACGCTTTTGAGCGCGAGCTTGGCGTCAAGTCCGGGGAGACCACGCGGGACGGCAAATTCACGATCGACCCGGTGGCCTGCCTCGGCTGCTGCAGCCTCGCGCCGGTCGTCAAAATGGGCGATGACATTCTCGGTTCTGTCACGACAAAAACAGTACCGGCTATTTTGAAGGAAAGAAGCGCGGGAGGCCGCAAATGAGTTCAAGCAAACTGATGCCGGGCGATCTTGACAGGGTGGCGGAACGCGTCCGCAAGCAGCATTCACGATACAAAGGCATGTTAATGGTATGCACCGGCTCGGGTTGCGTGGCCGCAAAAGGCTTCAACGTGCGCGATGGACTTGCGCGCATGATCAAAGAAAAAGGCCTCGAAAAAGACTATCTGGTGGTCGGCACCGGCTGCAACGGCTTTTGCGCGGTGGGACCGATCGTTGTCGTCCAGCCCGAAGGCACCTTCTATCAAAAGGTGGCTGAAAAAGATCTTGACGCGATTATAGCGCAGCATCTCATTGGCGGAAAACCGGTCGAAAAACTTCTCTACAAGGACCCCGTCCGGCAGAAAACCTGCGGCAAAATGGATGAAATCCCGTTTTTTTCAAAACAGCAGCTCATCGCGCTTCGCAACAAGGGTCTCATAGACCCCGAAAACATCGAACATTATATTGCACGCGGCGGATACCAGTCCCTCCGCAAGGTGCTTGACGCCGGAAGCGGCGACCAGGTGATATCAGACATCATCGCATCGGGCCTCCGTGGCCGCGGCGGCGGCGGATTCCCGACTGGCATTAAATGGCAGTCCGCAAAAAAAGCTGCGCTCGCGCGCGACGAAAAACCCTACGTGGTTTGCAACGCCGACGAAGGCGATCCGGGCGCATTCATGGATCGCAGCATAATCGAAACCGATCCGCACGCCGTGCTTGAAGGCATGCTGATCTGCGCTTATGCAATCGGATCGAACGAAGGCTACATCTATATCCGCAAGGAATATCCGCTGGCGCTTGTGCGCCTGCGCAAGGCTCTTGAACAAATGCGGGAGCACGGACTTCTTGGAAACGGCATCCTGGGCAGCAGCTTTTCGTTCGACGTCCACATCCATCGCGGCGCCGGCGCGTTTGTTTGCGGCGAGTCCACCGCCCTCATGGCCTCCATGTCCGGAAAACCCGGCGAGCCGCGCGCCAAATACATCCATAACGTGGAATACGGCTTCCGCGACAAACCAACGGTTCTCAATAACGTGGAAACCTGGGCAAACATCCCGGCCATAATCGAAAAAGGCGCCGCGTGGTACGCCTCGATCGGCACCGGCGATGTTTCAAAAAACCCGTGGAACGGATCTTCCGGCACCAAGGTGTTTTCGCTCGTGGGCAATATCATGAACACCGGGCTTGTCGAAGTCCCGATGGGCATCTCGCTCCGCGAGATCATTTATGACGTGGGCGGAGGAATTCCGCTCGGGCGCAAATTCAAGGCCGTGCAGACGGGCGGACCTTCGGGCGGCTGCATCCCTGAAAAAATGCTCGACATGAAAGTCGACTTCGACTCGCTGACAGAGGTGGGCTCGATGATGGGCTCCGGCGGCATGATCGTCATGGACGACCGTACGTGCATGGTCGATGTCGCAAGATATTTCATAAGTTTTCTGGTGGACGAATCCTGCGGCAAATGCACTCCGTGCCGCGAGGGGCTTTTTGCCCTCAAGACAACGCTTGACCGCATTTGCAAAGGCGAGGGCAGGGTCGGCGACATCGGATTTCTTGAAGAGCTGTCAAAGACCATCCAGGCCACAAGCCTGTGCCAGCTGGGCGGTTCGGCGCCGAACCCCGTCCTGAGCACGATCCGTTTTTTCAGGGACGAATACGAAGTGCATATCCGGGAGCACAAATGCCGGGCCGGCGTTTGCAAGGATCTGATCAAATATACGATCAACAACAAATGCACCGGCTGTGTGGTATGCGCGAAGAACTGCCCCACGCAGGCCATTACCGGGGAGCGGAAAAAACTTCACGTAATCGACCAGTCAAAATGCGTCAAGTGCGGAGTCTGCGACGATGTCTGCAAATTTGATGCAGTGGAGGTGCGCTAATGGGTTCCGCCACGACAAAAAAGCCCGAAAAGAGAATTGACATCACGATCAACGGAAAAACCGTAAGCGCCCGCAAGGACTCGTTCCTGCTTTCGGCGCTGAAAGAAAACTCGATCAACATCCCGACTCTTTGCCATCACAAGGACCTTACGCCAAACGGCACCTGCCGTCTTTGCACGGTCGAGGTCGAGGTGCGCGGTAAAAAACGCTTCGTAACCGCCTGCAACTATCCTGTACGCGACGAAATCAAGATCGAAACCCACAGTCCGGCCATTTTGGAGCACCGCAAGCTGCTTGCCGAAATGTACCTTGGCCGCTGGCCCAATGTCCCGGTCATACAAGACATTGCAAAAACCTGCGGCGTAACCGCACCATCGCGTTTCACGTCAGAGATGACCGACCCAAATCCCAAAGCCTGCATCCTTTGCGGCCACTGCGTCCGCGCCTGCAAGGAATTCATGATGGAAGAGATTTTGGACTTTGCCGGTCGCGGCATCAAGCGGCACCTCACGATGCCCTTCGGCGAGATGGACAAGCATTGCGTGGGCTGCACCTCTTGCGCCTACGTGTGTCCGACGGGCGCGATAAACATCGTTGACGACTTCAACCGGCCCCACAACCCGGATATGATCCGGGACCACGGCATGAAGGTCAACGCCGAGATGGCAACGCTCGACAAGAACCAGTGCTGCATGCGCGAAGTGGGCACGGCCAACATTGTCGAAGTCATGGCCGCCTACGATCTTTTGCCGGTTCACAATTATAAATTCGGCACACATGTGGATGTTCCAAAAATCGACTCGATGCTGCTTCGCAAAAAATATATCACCCAGAATCTTCCGGACGGCTGCTGGAAGGGCTGTTCGATGGCCTGCGCAAAGACCATCGACAACTTTGAACTCAAAACCGGCCCGTACAAAGGACACAAGGTTACGGTTGACGGTCCGGAATACGAAACCGCGGCGGCCGTGGCCAATATGGGCTGTTTTGACGTGGAGTTTCTGGCCGAATTCAATTTTTACGCCGACACCTACGGGATGGATACGATCTCGCTCGGCACCACGATCGCATTTGTAATGGAGTGTTTTGAGGCCGGGGTGATTGGCAAAAAGCATACGGGCGGAATGGAACTCAAATTCGGCGCATCCGCGGAGGTGCTGGAACTCATGCACCAGATGGCCCGCGGAGAGGGTTTTGGCATCGAGGTGGGGCAGGGCATTCTCCGGCTTAAACAAAAGTTCGCAAAAGAATACGGCGCCGATCCCGCGTTTTTGAAGGACATCGGCATGGAAGTGAAGGGACTTGAGTATTCCGAATACCTTCCAAAGGAATCGCTCGCCCAGCAGGGCGGCTATGCGCTTGCGATCAAGGGGCCGCAGCACGACGAAGCATGGCTTATATTCATGGACATGGTGAACAAGCAGCTTCCGACGTTCGAGGCCAAGGCCGAGGCGCTTTATTATTTCCCGCTCTGGCGCACCTGGTTCGGCCTCAACGGTTTATGCAAGCTCTGCTGGAACGACGTTGTACCCGCCGACAACTTCAAAGAAAATGAACCCGCCAAGATTCCAGGGCACGTGCGCAATTATTTCAAATTTTTTGAAGGCGTTACCGGCATCCCGATCGACGAGCAAACAATGCTCGATCAGTCAGCGCGCGTCTACAACCTGCAGCGCGCGATGAGCCTCATGTTCGACAAAGCCACGCGCAAGGACGACGTTCCGCCGTACCGCTCCATGGGCCCGGTGACCGTGGAAGAATACGAATCCCGCGCCGAACGCTACGACAAGCAGCTCAAGGAGCTTCAAAATATCAATCCGGCGGGAAAAAACACCGAAGAGAAGATACAACTGCTTCGCAAGTACCGCGAAGAACAGTACAGCATCCTGATGGATACCGTTTACCGCCGCAAAGGTTGGACCAAAAACGGCGTGCCAAAAATATCCCGCCTCAAGGAACTCGGGATAGATCTGCCGGAGATAGTAAAACTGGTCGAAAAACACCAGGAGGATTGATTTTACTAAAGGATAGTAACTATGCTTTAGTAAAAACAGCTTATGGCCAGGAAACAGGTTTTCACAAAACATCGAAGCCTCTTTGACCGGAACGTCCCTGGCACAACCGCAGTACTTGCAAAAAAAACCGTAGCGGTCGCCGGATGCGGGGGGCTCGGCTCCACCGCCGCCATAGCACTTGTGCGCGCAGGCGTGGGCCATCTGATAATTGCCGACTTTGACCGCGTAGAAGCATCAAACCTGAACCGCCAGCAGTATTTTACAGGCGACATCGGCCGGAAAAAAACCGCGGCGCTTTCGGCTCATCTAAAGAAAATAAATCCGTCCCTTAAAATTGTATGCGTGGACAAAATGCTTGGGCCAAAAGACATCCAAAAACTTTTTACAAAGGCCGACCTCATGATCGAAGCCTTTGACCGGGCCGAGAGCAAGCAGTGGCTTATTGAGGCGTGGACGCAGGCGTTTCCGGACAGGCCGGTCATTTGCGGCAACGGGCTTGCGGGCATTGGCAATACGGAAACACTGAGGGTCGTGAAGTTTTCCGACAACGTATATTTTTGCGGAGACGGCAAGTCGGACATGTCCATTGGGCTTTGCTCGGCGCGCGTGGCGATCGTTGCCAATATGCAGGCAAATACGGCGATCAGCCTGCTGGTGCAAAAATGATCTCCGTAAACGACCAGAAAATCGGATGGCATCCGGGCATGACCGCCGGCGACGCGCTTCGCGAGGCGGGGCTTGAGTTTCCGCATCTTGTCTTGTCCATTGACGGCGCGGTGGTGCCCAATAACGAGATCGAGGACCGCGCCCTCGAAGATGGCGCGAGCGTTAATGTGATGCTTATCGCGCACGGCGGGTAAAACACCTACAAGATATCCGTCAATATACTGACGCTAATTTTTTATACAAAAAAGCCGAAACGCATTTATCATTAACAGTACAGGTGTGAAAAGTAGTGGCGGTTTCAACCAAACTTAAGGAGACAAAAATGCGTAAGATATGTTTAGCGGTAGCGGTGGCAATGCTGATCGGCTCTGCCTCGGCACAAGCGGGAGTAAGATTCAAACTCGGCGGCGGCGTGGACGTAGCGACGGCAAGACTAAGCCTTCTTGGCATAACGCTGGCGTCAGTTACCAAAACCTATCCATATGGCGGAGCGGGACTTGCATTTTCCTTCGCGCCAAAATGGGGAATGGAAATCGACGGCAAATACGTCATTGTAAGCGGCGGAACCGTTATTCCGATAGGCGTCTGGTTCCAGTTTCTTGCCGCACCATGGTTTCATCTGGACCTTGGCGGTACCGCGACAATTATTTCTTCAATGGGCATCAGCTCGACAACTATTGGCTTTGGTGCGGGCCTCGGGTTTGACATCCCGTTCGGCCAGAGCGTCGGACTATTTCTTGACGTGAGATATTCAAGAGGCATCGAGTCGGTTACGGTTGACCAGCTTTTCGCCGGTGTCGGCTTCAGATTCGGCAGTTACGGCAAATAACCACCGGACTGGTTGAAGCCAGCCTTTTTGGTGATTTTGCAGGCGGCAGCACCAGTAGTGGTGCTGCCGCCTGGTTTTAATCAGCGGACAACAGGACCGATTGTTATGAAAACCTCCTTGACTGTCATTCTTGCGGCGACATTGTTTATTTTCCACATGCCATTCGCCATTGCCGGAGGCCCGAAGATTTCGATCGGGGCTGGCACCAACCGCGTTTTCAATTCAATAAAATTCTACGATGATACCATCAAAGGAACTTATGGTTTTGCCGTCGGCGTAATGGTCGAGGCCGGTCACACCGCCGCAATCGAGTTCGGCGTCTTCGCCGTGGAGCATAAATACGACATCAAATTCGGACAATCATTTCCGACAATTGGTGATTCGTATTGGGCGACACATATTTCGCTTGGCGTGCGGCTTCATGCCCTTAAGTTTTTTTCGATCGGTTTTGGCGTGTGGCTTGATCAGTTCAACTGGATGAATCAAAGAATATATGATCACGGAGTTTATGCAAATGCCAGGATTACCATCCGGACCGGCATGTTCGGCCTGTTTGTCGAACCACGATACAACCATGGGCTGAAACAACCAAAGACCCAGGAACTGCTCGCGCTTGGCGGCTTGACAATCGGTGCCCTCAAATAAAACTGATCATCTGCAAAGTCCCTGTATTCTTCCCTGATACAACTCCTCGAAAAATTGCCTGTAATTCATCACATGGATTCCATCATTATCAAATGCCCTCTCCACGTTGCAGACAAGATATCTGCCGATTCCCGGATATTCTTCGGCTAGTGAATTCAAACCCGAAAAACATCTCGGACCCGGATTCGATGTATGCTTGATTTCAACAGCAGTCAATGGTGCCGACCCCCTTGCGACCAGCAGGTCAACTTCGGAGCCACCCCGGATTTTCCAATAATATAATGATCCTTCCAGTTCGGCATAAGATATTATTGCCCTGACCTCTCCGATCACCCATTGCTCAAAAAGCAATCCCCGGATTTCAGGTGAAAGAACGCCGCCAAGCGTTTCTCTTAGAGCATTGGTAACGCCATTGTCGAAAAAATAAAATTTCGGACTGCCAGCAAGTTGTTTACGCACGGTTTTTTTCCATGGATGAAGGAAAGTTCCAATCCATGTTTCTTCAAGAATTGAATAGTATTCCTTGATTGTCTTGCTTTTGACCGTTGTTTCACGTGATATTTCACTGAAATTCACCTCTTGTCCGCAGCTTTCGGCCGCAAGGGCCAGAAACCTGGAAAAAGAGGGAAGATTCCTGACGAGCGCCTCGGCATGAATCTCTTCCCGAAGATATGTGCCGACATATGATTTCAAAATTCGTTTTTTTTCTGCCGGAGAGGAAAGCAGGATTTTTGGCAATGCGCCAAACTGAAGAACTGAATCAAGTTCGAAAAAATCCTTTTTGTAGTTGTTGGACTCAATATAGGTCACAGGAAATATCCGCATCTCGTATGCGCGGCCAGCCAGCAGATTTGCCCCGCCGCGCTTGAGTTTTCGGGCGCTTGATCCTGAAAGAATAAATGTTATTCCATCTGATTCGATCAGCGACTGGACTTCGTTGAGCAGTGAAGGCACGCGCTGTATTTCATCAATAATCACTCCCAAAAAACCCGGTTTTTCGCGTGCCGCAAAAACTTCTTTCCTGAGGCGAGATGGATCTGAAAGAAAAATCTGAAAATTGTCTTCACGCAATAAATCTATGATATGCCATCCGGAAAATGTACTTTTCAACCAAGTGGTCTTTCCTGTCATGCGGGGACCGAACAATAAAGCTGAGTTCTTTGGAGTTGGTAACAATCTTGAGATCATATGTTAATATTAACCGTAATTTTTAACATATAAAGTAAAATATTTAATGAACAATATATAATAATATCATGTTATTATAAGAAACTAACTTCTGGGAAGAGGTTGACGGGGATGACGAGCGGCTGTTGCCGCGTGTGCATCGAGCGGTATCATTGCTGAAGCGCT
>MEQJ01000132.1:0-3281 GCA_001770165.1 Bdellovibrionales bacterium RIFOXYD1_FULL_53_11
CCATAGCCGTGCTTGGTGAAGGCGAGGTTTTTGGCGAGCTTGGATTTTTTGACGCCCAGCCGCGCTGCGCATCGGTCGAGGCGCTGACCGAGCTTTCCCTGGTCGAGATCGACGGCGAAAACGCCGAGAACAGGGTTTCACAGCTCCCGGGCTGGGTGTTTTCGATAATGCGGCAGGTGTTTCACCGCTTCAGGGAACTCGACCAGAAGATCACCGTGCTGCAAAGCATGAGCGAATTCCAGAAAAAGGCCTTCAAGACGGACACCGTGGCAAAGACCATTTATACCGAACTCATGCGCTTCATCCGGACGATGGAGCTTCTGATGGAAAAGAAAAAAGGGTCCGAACTGAAAACCGATGCGTTTTATGAGGAGCTTGACGACCTGCTCGGCTCTCGCGTCATCGGGCTCAAGGTGTTCTGGAAACAACTGGTTGAACACGACATCATTGACAGCAAGGCGGGCGAAATCAGCGGCAATGTGGTTGTGAACGAGGATTGCATGAGGGAGTTCAAGGCATATGTCGACGCTGAGGTGTCGAGCGAGCGCTATCTGCTCCTCAAGCATTCATCGATCGCGCTCATGCGCAAACTGCTTGGCTATGCCGACAGCGAAGTTGATTATCAGCGCAAGCAGGACGGCGCGACCGTCGGGGTGAGCATGGATACGCCGACGCTCAAGAGCTTTGCGTTCAGGGACGAGGCAGTCGAGGAACTTGCCAAGCTTAAGCTTTTGACCGTGCAGGGCAATGGAGAGATCGTGTTTTCGCCTGACAATATTTCAAAAATATACACCAGTCAGAGCATTTTAAAGGCGTTTGACCACACCATGGTCAGCGTTGATTAGCCGCCAGCCACGAGGTTATCCGCGCCATTACCGCAGGCATCCGCGCGATATCGACATGATTAAGGTTGAACTCATGCTTGCCGAGAAGCCGCGCTCCGCGGCGGAGGATTGCGTCAGTGTGCATCGATGACGCCAGAAAGACGATGCCGTCTCCGGCGGGGGTGTACAGCTCCCAGGGCATCGGGACCAGCTGGCCGGGAAGCGGATAGGTGATGAACGGACTGTTGCCGGCTATGACGCCAAGGTTTATGCCGGGATCAATGCCCCGCTGTTCAAGCCGGTAAATGAGCGAGCCGCCGTCCCGGATCGCGCTGTCGATTCCGCGCGAGGACGCTAGCGCCGTGGTGCCGCCGTGATAAAGGGCCGCAGCCGTGGCACCGTAGTCCGCGGTGGCACTGTCGGGCCCGAGACCTATGCCGGCGTCCCGGACAAGATTGAAAAGCATCTGCGCCTGCCCCGGAAACCAGCCGGCACTGCCAAAGTACAGGGTCATCGCTGTGAAATCACGCCACTGGCCATTGAAAAGCAGGGCGGTTGCGGCCATGGGTAGACCAGCACCGTCGGACGCCACCTTGAGATTGTATCCGTAATACCTGAACGGGGTGTCCACGCCGCGCATCGGCGACGCGATTGCGATGAAATTACGGATGTCGCCCCGGTAAGCGGGCAGAAAAACCTTGTCGTTGAAAAGATCGCGGCCCCCGGAAGCGTAAAGCCTGGCGGTTACGGCCCCCTTTGAATGGGCGATCACATCGATCCGGCCGCACCCGGTTCGCTCGATGGCGCCCGCGACATGTGCGGCTTGCATGAAGTTGTCTCCATGTCCGTGGGCAAACGTGATGGCAAAAACCGGATACCCGGCATCATGAAGCTGCAAGGCAAATCCGCGCTTGTCCGGCGCGAGCTGCGAGGGCATGAGCGCTTCCCAGGGATGGATCCATGCCCGGTTTGCGTTGTCGGCGGCACCATGTATCAAAAGCACCGGAATACTGCCGGCCTTCACGCGGCTGTCAAAACCGGTCATGTAATGCAGAAGATAAACGCCCGAATGAGGCGTGGCGGTGCCACCGAACCATTTTTTGAGCTGCGGGTTCTGTATGGTGTTTTCCGGATGAAAATTTTCGCGCGTGAATCCGGGATGAGGATTGCGCATGCGTTCGACGCGGTTCCATGGAAAAGCATCAGCGCCGGTGAACACCGCCTCGGGAGTGGAATCAGCGGCGGCTGTCGTTACAAACGAAATACACGCCGAAAATGCAATGATGATGGTTGATTGTACAAGACCCCGCATGCGTGTGAGACATAGCTTAATTTACGGTAAAATAGTATTTTTATTTGACCTGCAAACCAAGCTGTTTTACACGCGTTGCTATGAATAAAAAAACAATGGTGATCACCGGGGGCGCAAGGGGGCTTGGAAGGTCCGGCGCCGAAAGATTTCTTGAATCGCGCGAGTGGCGCGTGGCGATCCTGGATGTTAATGAACAACTTCTTTTTTCGGCGGCCGACGAGCTTGCAAAGAAGTTCGGCGCCGGGGACGTCTATCCGGCCGTGGTTGATGTCACCGCCAGACAATCGGTTGAAAAATGTTTCCAGGGGATATTGCAGCGTTTCGGCCGCATTGACTGCCTTATAAACAATGCCGGTGTAACGCGCGATTCAATGGTTCATAAAATGAAGGAAGAGGATTGGGATTTTGTCATCGCCGTTAATCTCAAGGGCGTGTTCAATTGCGCGCAGGCCGTCATCCCGCACATGAAGGACCGCAAAAGCGGATCGATCATCAATACGTCTTCCGTGGTCGGCCTCTACGGCAATATGGGGCAGAGCAATTATGCCGCAACAAAATTCGGCGTGATCGGTCTGACCAAGACCTGGGCCAGGGAGCTCGGCCGGGATGGAATACGGGTCAATGCCGTGGCCCCCGGCTTTACGATGACCGAGATGCTGCAAACAGTGCCCGAGAAGGTGCTTGCCATGATGGTCGACAAGACGCCGCTCAAGCGGCTGGGGCGCCCCGAGGATATTGCAAACGCCTATTACTTCCTTGCCTCGGAGCAGGCGGCATATATAACCGGCAACGTGCTGTCAGTTGATGGCGGCATTGTCCTATAGACGCCCTCCGGGCGCAAAAGGGGTGGGATATGTTCAGAATCACCGGAACCGGGATGCACATCCCGGGCAATCTTGTAACCAATGAGCAGCTTTTTGAAAAATACGGCCGCGAAAATCTTGAAAAGGTTTTTGCGAGGATCGGACACGGCGCCCGCTATTATTGCGACAAGGAGGAGACGAGCGCCGATCTCGCGGTCAAGGCGGGGCGCGAGGCGCTGCTGGCTTCGGGCGCAAGCACGGCAGACATCGATCTTCTGATAATATCCACCGATACGCCGGCGCATCTTTCGCCGGCCACCGCGTCAGAGGTGCAGCACCGGC
>MEQJ01000132.1:3291-4817 GCA_001770165.1 Bdellovibrionales bacterium RIFOXYD1_FULL_53_11
CTTTGATGTCAACTGCGCGTGCGCCGGATTTGTCACCGCGCTCGATATCGCCGGAAAATTTCTGGACGGGGCCCAGTATAAAAAGGCGCTTGTGGTCGGCACGTATGCGATGAGCAAATTTCTGAATCCGGAGGACGGGGTTTCGACACCTCTGTTCGGCGATGGCGCGGGCGCATTCGTTCTGGAGGCCGGTGGCGAAGGAAGGTTTTCGAGCGTGCTCAAGGCCGACGGCCAGTACTGGGATTACATGGGCATCTACGACGGGCGCACGGTTTCGATTCCCAAAAAATACCCGCCAACGCTCAACAAGGATCACTGGCCGCCCCTGGTGGAAAAAACCCTTTCACGCATCGGCATGAGGCCTGCGGATGTGGATCTGTTTGTCTTCACGCAGATCCGTAAAGCGACCATCGAGGAGGTGATGCAGGAGTTCGGACTGCCCGTGTCGCGCACGCATACGATCATGGAAAAATGGGGCTATACCGGGTCGGCCTGCATTCCGATGGCGTTTCATGACGCGGTCGGGGCCGGCAGGATCAAGCGCGGCGAGCGGGTGGTGCTGTGCGCCTCGGGCGGCGGGTTTGCAATGGCCTGCATGTCGTTTGTCTACTAGGGGCGCCGCCGTGGGCCGCTGGGAGGAGTTGTTCAACAGTAAAATTACGGGGGCGGAGGACGCGCTCGGTGTGGTAAAAAGCGGCGACGATATCGCCGTTGCCATGTGCGCGTCGGAGCCCGAGGGGTGCCTTGCGGTTTTGCACGGCATTGCGGGCCGGGTTGAAAACGTGCGCGTGTTTTCAACGCTCACACTCAAGCCCTACGAATTTTTTTCGCGCCCGGACATGCGCGGACGCTTCGAGCTGTGCAGCTGGTTTCATGGTGCGCCGGCCCGCAAGGCGGCGGCCGGGGGGACCGGAACCGTCACCTACGTCCCCAACATGCTCCATCGTTCGGCGCTCGACCGCTTGAGCGTGAAAAGGCCGGATGTTTTCATCGGCTCCTGTACGCCGCCCGACAGGCACGGGTACGTATCACTTTCAACAAGTATTGTGTATGAAAGAGACTTCATCGAGACCGCCGGCACGGTCATTCTTGAGGTCAATCCACGTCTTCCGCGTACTTTTGGCGATACGCACATACATGTCAGGGATGTTGCATGTTTTGTGCGCTCTGATCATCCGGTACCGGCCCTGCCGGCGGCGGAGCCTTCGACGGTCGACCTGGCCATCGGTGCGCATATTGCAGAACTGGTGCCGGACGGCGCCACGATACAGCTCGGCATTGGCGGCATCCCCAATGCCGCGGCGCTGGCGCTCAAGGGCAAACGCGATCTCGGAGTGCATACGGAGATGCTGGTGGATTCGATGATGGACCTTTACGAGCAGGGAGTGATCACCAACCGCCGCAAGGCGCTTTGCAAGGACAAGATGGTGGCCGCGTTTGCGATGGGTACCGAAAGGCTTTACGAGTGGCTGGACGAAAACATGGCCGTCGAGATGCGGCGCGGATCCTGGGTCAATGATCCGGCG
>MEQJ01000132.1:4840-6895 GCA_001770165.1 Bdellovibrionales bacterium RIFOXYD1_FULL_53_11
GATCTCAATAAACACCTGTCTCATGGTTGATCTTACGGGACAGGTGGCCAGTGAATCCATTGGCAGCTCGCAGTATTCGGGCACCGGCGGACAGACGGACACGGCCGTGGGGGGCAAGGAGTGTCATGACGGCGAGGGCAAATCGGTGATCGCGTGCGCTTCGACCGCCAAGGGCGGCAGCATGACTTCGATAGTGCCGGTGCTGCCGGCGGGCGCCGCGGTCACGCTTCACCGGAGCAACTGCGATCATGTGGTTACGGAGCATGGTGTTGCATATATGCGCGGACGCACGGTCCGCGAGCGGGCGCAAAACCTGATTGCGGTCGCTCATCCGGATTATCGCGGAGCCCTCAAGGCGGAGGCGCGCCGACTCGGATATCTGTGATGGCGCGCGGACATCTTGAGAATTTAAGACAAAAGCGATAAAATAAGGGTCCCATCATGAACTACGAAAACAAACTTGAACAAATCGATGAACTGAATAAACAGATCGCCGTCTTTCGACCCATCAACAAAGACCTCCTGAAGCAGATCAAGGAATACTACCGCATTGGCCTGACCTACAGCAGTAACGCCATCGAAGGCAATACGCTTACGGAGACCGAAACCAAGGTCGTCCTCGAAGACGGGCTGACCATTGCGGGCAAGCCTCTGCGGGATCACTACGAAGCGTCAGGACACAGTGAGGCATTTGATTGCGTCTATGAACTCGCCAAGAAGAGGACCATCACTGAAAAGGACATCCTGAACATACATCGGCTTTTTTATTATCGTATCGACGAGGATAACGCCGGTAAGTACCGCAAAGTCCCTGTTGTGATCACCGGGACTGACTTTCGTCCGCCCGCCCCCGGAAAGGTGCCCGGCCTGATGAGGAAAATTATGGCGGGGATTCCTGCCATGAGGAAGAAACTCCATCCCGTCGTCTTTGCCGCCAAACTCCACGAGGGGTTGGTTGATATTCATCCCTTCGTGGATGGCAATGGCAGAACAGCGCGGCTCCTCATGAACTTCGCCCTTTTTCAAGCGGGCTACACGATCACGGTGATCCCGCCGATCCTTCGTGGCGATTATATCGCTCTTGTGAAGCGTTCGCAGACAGGCCCGGAAGATGATACGGATTTTGTGAATTTCATATCGTGCATGGTCTACGAGTCCACGAAGGATTATTTGAGATTATTGAAGGATACGAGCGGATAGGATTCATATTATTTCCCTTCGCGATCGGCGCGGAACAGTATGCAATTCAAGTGTCATAATGTATAACGCGTAGCATGCAAGTCGGCGTGGTTCTTATAAATATCGGTTCACCCGCTGCGCCGCGGCGAGACGAGGCGAAAAGTTTTCTCCGGCAGTTTTTGATGGACCCGCATATCATAAGTCTGCCGTGGCCGGCGAGATGGCTCCTTGTGAACGCGTTTATTGTTCCACGAAGGGCCGGACCTTCGGCAAATGAATACCGGAAAATATGGACCGCGCGCGGCTCGCCGCTTGTGGCTCATACCGCTGATCTTGCGGCGGGTGTTCAGCGTGAACTTGGCGCGGGATATGTAGTCAAACATGCAATGCGATACGGCAGTCCTTCGATAGGGGCTGTATTGGGGGATTTCAGAGATCTGGGGCTGAAATCCTTGGTGGTGTGCCCGCTTTTTCCACAATATTGCGCGTGCACGACGCAAAGCGCAGTTGATGAGGTGCAAAAACATGCCGCCGGCTTTGATCTCAGGATGGTTTTGCCATTTTATGGACGTCCTGATTATATAAAGGTGCTGGCCGGTGTTTCGCGCGACGCAGTCAGCGGAGCCGGTCACGTCGTGATGAGCTTTCACGGGGTGCCTGCCGGTATCGGGAAGGATTATGGCTCCCAGTGCCATGAGACGGCTGAACTTGTCGCAGAGGCTCTTGGGCTGCCTGAAGACCGGTTTACCGTGTCGTTTCAGTCCCGGATGGGGGCGGGCGAGTGGCTCGGGCCTTCGACCAGGGATGTTGTAAGCACGCTTGGAGCCAAAGGCGTGCAAAATATCGCGGTCATGTGCCCTTCTTTTGTCTCGGACT
>MEQJ01000132.1:6928-7979 GCA_001770165.1 Bdellovibrionales bacterium RIFOXYD1_FULL_53_11
TGGCCGAAGAATACCGCGAAAAATGGGGCGGCGCTCTTACACTTGTCCCTTCTTTGAATTCGGATGCGCGCTGGTCAAAAGTGCTTGCAAACTTTTTATTGCCCTGATGTCCGGACGGCCATAGAATTGAATAATGAAAATAATCAGACCGGTGTTTTGCGGGTTTGCTTTGGTGTTGATTTTGGTTGGAGCGGCATATGCACAGCAGGCGGCTCCGGCTGCGCCGCCGGTTCCGGCTGCGCCGGCAGTTTCGGTTCCAGCTGCTGCACCAGCCGCTCCCGGCGTGCAAAGCGTTGTAAAAAAGGCAACGCCAAAAAAGAAAAGCGACGACGACGGGGAGAAGGAAGAAAAATATTACGACACCAGCGTTGACGACGTCATGGGACTCGGGCCGTTTGTCATCGGACCCAAAATCCAGCTCGGTCTGCCGGTTCCGGTCGGCTTTGGCCTCGAAGGCCGCATTACGAATCTGATCGGTTTTTCATTTGATTATCAGTTTTTTCCGACGATAAAGATCAATACCGTTACGGTCGGCTTGAATTCATATGACGGAAGCCTCAGGATTTTTCCGTGGGAAAGGGCGTTCTTTCTGGGGGTGTCCGGCGGCCTGCAAACACTTTCCGGAAACACCACCAAGTCGATTGTCGGCATTGACACAAAAATCGAGGTGGTAGTCAAAACATACTATGTGACTCCGCATATCGGCTGGCGCTGGACCTGGACGAACGGGTTTTTTATGGGCATGGAAATCGGGGCGCAGATAGCGGCCAAAGCGGACACCACGCTTACGATCACGATCAACAACCCGAATGCCGCGCTGGTAACCGCGACGGCCGATTACTTGAAGGCCGAGAAAGACGTTAAAGACATGGGAAACATGGTCGGAAGCTGGCCGCTTCCGCATTTTTCATTTTTGCAAATCGGCTGGTATCTGTAGGAAAGATGCTTTCAGACAAGGTCCGAAAGCCTGTATTTTGAAAAAACGTGCATGAGGGCATTGCTTGCCTCTTTCCAAACCTTGCGTGCTTTGCAGTTGGAGCATTTTTTACAA
>MEQJ01000133.1:0-480 GCA_001770165.1 Bdellovibrionales bacterium RIFOXYD1_FULL_53_11
TCCTTTACTTTAATTATAGTTTAGTATATCCAAATCTCAATTTTTATTCAACAAAAGTTCAAAACTATTTTCTTTATCTTATTTGCATTGCCGTGCTTCAGCAAACCTAAATAAGAATTCTGTGTTTCTATTTTTGGATTCTCTTTTACTTTTTTAAACATCCTTCTTTTTGTGATTTTTCTTAAAATCCTATGGTCAAAGAAGTTCACCCAGCCAAGAAAATCAATGCCAGAAGATAAAGTTTTAATAAAAATTTTATTGGGGTACAAAGTTAATTTTAATTCTTTTTGTAAAAAATCTTCAATCACTGAAACTAGGTTTTCCAGATATTTTTTGTCTTTTGATAAAATAACAAAATCATCTGCGTAGCGGATATAGTATTTTATTTTTAATTTGTGTTTTACAAACTGGTCTAATTCATTCAGATAAACATTAGCGAAAAGCTGGGATGTTAAATTTCCGAGAGGTAGGCCGTTTGGT
>MEQJ01000133.1:761-830 GCA_001770165.1 Bdellovibrionales bacterium RIFOXYD1_FULL_53_11
GAGTTGCTGTGAATAACGTGCCCCTTCAAAAACCGCTTTCAGCACGTAGCTTGCCTTTGCCTTCGCGGC
>MEQJ01000133.1:839-1047 GCA_001770165.1 Bdellovibrionales bacterium RIFOXYD1_FULL_53_11
GGCAACCGCCTTTTCATGCTCCGCCCGCTTTTCGAGTACCTTGGCCCAGTCCGCCATTCCTGCAAACAGGTTCTGTGATGCGGTAACGCTTGCGGTATAGTTTTTGGTCGCGTCACTGTTTTTTGCGCCCGCCGGGGTTGTGTCATATTTATCATACGAATACCCGACGCCTGCCGATATCTGCGGCAAAAAGCCGCTCCAGGCGCCC
>MEQJ01000133.1:1088-7233 GCA_001770165.1 Bdellovibrionales bacterium RIFOXYD1_FULL_53_11
TTCCACGTCATGGCTTTTGAGGCCTTGAGACCGGATGGCACCGCGATCAAAAGCATACACCCGCATAAAGCGGGGACAGACGGACGCATATTCAAAATTTTATCATTTTTGCGCAATTATGTGTATTTTATGGACCCATCACATGTCAAAGCGTTGACACCAGCTCCGGCAGACGCAACAGCAGAATCATTCATGGATATTTTGACTAACAACCGCTTGCCGGTATTCCGATGAATCTCATGGAGAATCACATCCATGGGCAATGGCGCAAACAGGGCAGGAGGCTCACCATCAATACCGGCAAAAATACTGGCGCTTGTCTTGAGTCCGTACAGATTCGGCAAAGCCGTCTGCACCATCACGGGACTTGCCGTAATACTCACCTGCACGGGTGCGGGACTATACGCTGCGAATTTTTTCCGTTCACTGCCCGATTTCCACAAAATCACCTTTGACGCGGCAAAAGAGCGGGCCATCAGGAGCGTACACAAAAAGCGCGATGACAAATCCCGTAAAACCCTCTGGTGCCCGATCAGCGATATCAGCCGCGACTGCATTTATGCGCTTGTTACCAGTGAAGACGCGAACTATTTCGAACATCGCGGCGTGGACATCGACTCGATGCTTGATTCGCTGGCCGTGAACATCCGCAAACGCAAACTCGAATACGGCGCCAGCACCATCAGCCAGCAGGTCGTAAAGAATCTTTTCCTTACTAATGAAAAATCCTTTATCCGTAAAATCAAGGAACTGATCATAACCGAACGCATGGAACGGGCGTATTCAAAAAACCAGATACTCGAACTGTATCTCAATATCGCCGAAACCGGACGCGATCTGTATGGCATCCGCGAAGCGGCGCAGTTTTATTTCCGCAAAAAACCGGCCGCCCTCAACGCCGCCGAAGGCGCCTTTATCGCGATCATGCTGCCCTCGCCCCGCAAGCACCAATATACCGTGTTTGAAAATGAAAACATCGCCCCCGCCAAGCGCAAGCGCATCAACCGGATTCTCAGGGACATGTACACAAACGAGTTCATAAGCGACAGGCAATACAGACAGTATGCGCATTATGACTACTTCGGCGCCAAAAACAAAAAACGCGGCCGCTATGTGGCCGGTGAATGAATCACTCCGCCGCGTGAAGCCCCTGCCCGAGCAGCCGCACGCAAACGGCACGGCTCGCCTCAAGATAGGCGGGTGAATCAAAATACGCCTTGAGCCGCGGGCTTACCGGCAGCACCTGGTCGGATGGATTCCATAATAGCGGCGCACCATCGGCAAGCCGCAGTTTTCCGGCGGTGACAAGCCCGGAAGCCCGGGCCATGCCCTTGTCGGCAAGCACGTGTTTCATCGCCATCATTTTTCCCTCGTCGGCCGGATCAACAAACCTGAACCACTGCGAAACCAGGATGGCATTATGATAATGCGAAGGCTTGCCATGAATCCCGTCAAGCTCCAGCCTGCCGCACACCTGCACAAGAAGCTCGCGCACATGGTCGCCGATTCCGAGCCCGGGATGCGTCTGCCCCGGCAGCTGCGGCCGCTCGTTCGAGAAACCGGCACCAGGATCGTTCATCATCAGCCATTCGACCGCGATGAAACGCAAAACCTCCGGCAAACCGAGCCCCTTTTCGGGCAGCAGACTCAGGCGGCTCATGACAAGCTCGATCAGTATTTTATTTTCAGCTTCACCTCCGCGCCGGCCATGCACCCGTATGAGCTGCCGCTCCTGGTCCGACGCGTCCGCCTCGATCCTGAACGCACGAAAACCCTTTTTGCGGAGCTGGTCAAGAATGCCGAAATGCTCAAGCGCGAGTTCAATGCCGTGCTGTGAAAAATATCCAAGCAGCCGCTTGTTTCCGCCGAAAACCCGCGAAATATCCCCGAGCAGATCCGCCTCAGAAAATTCAAGCACATCCGGAATTTTTTCTTCCTTGTTCATTCCGTATGTGCCGCGCCATATCCGCGCCGCAATGCGGTTGAACCGGGATCTCAAGCGCGGCTCGGCGGACCACCTGCACTTCACCTGGTCGGTCAGAAGATAGCGCAAAAAATTGAGCATGCACTTCCAGGACTCCGAGGTATATCCTCCGCCCAACATCACGACCATGCCGGCTCCGGCGTTTTTTACCGTATTATGTACAAAAACATCCCGGTCCAGAACTCCTTTCGGCGTCATCCTGAAATCACCCAGCCTGTCGCCCCAGAGCACATCATTGCCCGCAATATAAAAAACAAGTTCTGGCTTGTTCCCGCTCAAAAATCCCGGAAGCGTCGACCGGAGAGTCCCGAGATATTCTACATCGCCGCTGCCGGGCGAAAGGACATGCGCGCTATAGCCCGTGGACTTAAGCTGGGTCCACTGCGAGCCGTGTATCGAATAAAGCCCGACGCTCCTGTCATTTGCAAAACATGAAACATTGCCGTTGCCTTCGTGATAATCGAGATCAATGACCGCAATGCGGCCGTCGAAGCCGCGCGATCTCAACAGCCTGATCGCAACAGCAACATCATTGTAAACACAAAAACCGGCACCTTTGTCGGGCTCGGCATGATGGAATCCTCCGCCAAGATTGACCGCAAGACGGATCTGGCCCGCAGCAACAGCGCGTGCCGCGGAAACCGTGCCACCCACGGCATAGCGCTGGGCGGAAAGCACCTCGTCCACCATGACCAATCCGGGATCAACCCCGAAAATCTCCGCAAGAACAGCCGGATTTGTCGTCTGATCAAGATAACCCGTAAAATGCGCCGCCTCGAGATCCTGGAGCGACGCCTGCGACGGCACCTGCACATCATCCGGCCCGAGCAGGCCCTCGTGGGCAAGACTGCCGATTATCATCTCAGAGCGTTCGAGACAGAGCCCGATCACCCTCGCCGATCCGGCCATGCAGGACGTCTTGTATTTCTCGTGATACCAGATAGCAACTTCCCTGTTGATCCGCCTCATCGCCTTGAAGCGCCTTATCAAACCCGATAGTCCCATACCCGGAATAATATGCTATAGATCCACTTGATGCAGCAACCCAATCATGCGGACCGGAATATCCGCGCAAAAATCGAACTCCGCGGTATCGTGCAAGGCGTCGGAATGCGTCCGTTCGTGCTTCGTCTGGCGCGCGAAATGGATCTCACGGGTCATGTTTTCAATCACAGTCTTGGCGTCACCGCAGAGGCGCAGGGCCGACGGCAATCTGTCATCGAGTCTTTTGTCGCACGCATCAAGCACGAAGCTCCCGCCGCCGCCAGAGTTGAAACCGTGGATGTAGAATGGATCAATCCGCTCCCGGGCGAAAAACTGTTTGAAATCCTCAAAAGCCCCGTGGCTCGTGCCGGGGATTTCGTGCCGGTCTCTCCGGACCTTGCTCTGTGCGACAACTGCCGGCATGAACTCCATGACTGCTCAAACAGGAGATACGGATACCCGTTTATCAACTGCACCGACTGCGGTCCCCGTTTTACCATTATAAAGGGCATTCCGTACGACAGGCCGCTTACAACCATGGCCGCGTTCAACATGTGTGACCGGTGCAAGGCCGAGTATGACAACCCCGCCGACCGCCGCTTCCATGCCCAGCCAAACGCCTGTCCGGACTGCGGCCCCAGGGCCTGGCTTGCCGACAAAACCGGCAAGCGCATCGAAAGCGCGGGATTCAACCTCGAAGCCATCGAAAATTGCGCCGCGCATTTGCGCGAAGGCGGCATCGCCGCCGTCAAGGGTCTGGGCGGTTTTCACCTTTGCTGTGATGCAATGAATGAAATGGCGGTTTCAACGCTTCGCTCGCGCAAACTGCGCGAAGACAAGCCGTTTGCGGTGATGTTCCAAAATATGGCCTCACTCCGCAACTACGCACGAACAAGCAACCAGGATGAAAAAATCCTGCTCTCGCGCCACGCGCCCATCGTGCTTCTTGAAAAAGCCCGGGCGCTTGCACCTTCTGTGGCGCCGGCAAACAGGTACATCGGGGCCCTGCTCCCGTACACTCCGCTCCATGAACTGCTGCTGACACGCCTTGAAAAACCTCTTGTGGTCACAAGCGGCAACATGAGCGACGAGCCGATTGCATTCACCGACACGGACGCCCTCGAACGCCTGGGCCGCATCGCTGATTATTTTCTTCTGCATGACCGGGACATCCACATGCGTTGCGACGATTCGGTCGTGCAATCCGCCGCGAAACCGTTTTTTGTGCGCCGGAGCCGCGGTTATGCCCCGGAGGGGATCGCGCTTGCTCCGCAGCCCGCTGACGGCATACTCGGCACCGGCGCCCTGCTGAAGAACACCTTTTGTATCACGCGCGGGGGATCGGCCTGGCCGAGCCATCACATCGGTGATCTTGACAATGTCCCGACGCTAGAATCCTTTGAACACGGCATCAGCCATTTCGCGCGCCTGTTAAACACAAGCATCAAGGTCGTGGCTCATGACCTGCATCCGGGATATCCGGGCACCAAATGGGCGCTCAGGAGCAACGCAAGGACAATCGCCGTTCAGCACCACCACGCGCATATTGCCGCCTGCCTGGCCGAAAACAACCACAGCGGCCCCGTTGTCGGCATCGCGCTTGACGGCACGGGCCTGGGCACTGACGGGACAATCTGGGGAGGCGAAATACTTGTGGCCGACCTGCGTGATTTTTTCCGTGTCGCACATTTGAGGGCCGCCCCGTTGCCCGGCGGGGACTCGGCGGTAAAACATCCCTGGAAAACGGCGCTTGCGTACTTCGGGGATGCGATCGGAATTGAAAACGCGCTTGCGCTCCCCGCCCTCTCCGCTCTGCCGGCCGGAGATGCCGCCGTGGTGGCTGCCATGATCCGCAAGAAGCTCAACTGTCCCGTCACCACAAGCTGCGGCCGGCTGTTTGACGCGCTTTCGGCGGCACTCGGGATCATCCGGGAGACAAACTACGAGGGACAGGCCGCCATCGAACTTGAACGCGCGATCATTACCGGGCCGGGCCCGTGCGGTTATTCATTCAATATTGAAAAAGACGAGATCGACTGGCGGCCGGCGCTCATAAGCGCCGCCCATGACATCAAACGCGGCCGCCCGGCCGGCCTGATAAGCCATGATTTTCATGAGGGTCTTGCCGGCGCCGTTGCCGCATCCGCGATAGCCGTGGCGCGAAGATACGGCATCGGCACCATTGCCATGAGCGGCGGATGTTTCATGAATCTCTTTTTGCAAAACCGCATCCGTGCCGCCATAAAAGAGGCCGGCCTGAATTCACTCGGCCACTCGCTCGTACCGGCAAACGACGGTGGTATTTCGCTCGGGCAGGTGGTAGTTGCTGACAATATCTCAAAGGAGACAAAATCATGTGTCTCGCAATACCGATGAAGATAGTTTCGATTGACGGCACGCTCGGCACGGTCGAGATCGGCGGCATCCGCCGCAAGGCCGATTTATCCATGGTCGATAATGTCAAAACCGGTGACTACGTCGTCATCCATGCGGGTTTTGCCATTTCGGTGATGAATGAGGAAGAGGCCATGAGCACGCTTGATCTATTCGAGGAGATCGCAAAGAAGGGCGAGGAACTGGACCGCCAATGAAGTACATTGCGGAATTCCGGAATCACGCTGCGGGGGCCGGACTGGCGGCCATGATCCGGGAAGCCGTTCGCGGACGCGTTATCCGGATCATGGAAATATGCGGCGGCCACACGATAACCATTTTCAAATCCGGCCTCCGGGAGCTGCTGCCGGAGGGCGTCCGTCTCATAAGCGGGCCCGGCTGCCCGGTATGCGTGACCCACAACACCTTCATCGATCACGCCATCGCGCTCTCGGCGCTTCCGGGCGTAACCATCACGAGCTTTGGCGACATGATGCGGGTTCCCGGATCAGCGTCGAGCCTTCAAAAAGAAAAGGCGCGCGGCGCGGACATACGCATCTGCTATTCGCCGCTCGACGCACTTGAAATAGCACGCACGGAACCCGGGCGTAAAATCGTATTTTTGGGCATCGGCTTTGAAACCACCGCGCCGGGCATTGCGGCCACGATCAAACGCGCATATTCGGAGGGGCTTCGCAATTTCACCGTTCTTGGAGCCATGAAGACCGTTCCCGCCGCCATGCGCGCGCTCGTTGCCGGCGGAGAGGTGGGGATTGACGCTTTTATCTGCCCCGGGCATGTTTC
>MEQJ01000133.1:7252-11802 GCA_001770165.1 Bdellovibrionales bacterium RIFOXYD1_FULL_53_11
TTCTGACGGCAATCCGAAGGCGCGCGCGATACTCGACGAGGTTTTTGTGCCATGTGACGTCGCGTGGCGTGGCATCGGCGTAATCCCGGGCAGCGGTCTTGCGATCGCACCGGCTTTCGGGGCGCACGATGCCTCGGCGGCCTTTGACATCAGGGTGCCCGAAAGCCACGAGCATCCGCTCTGTATCTGCGGAGACATCATGCGCGGCATGCGCACGCCGCACGAGTGCGGGCTTTTTGCAAAAGCCTGCACACCCGAAAATCCGGTCGGAGCCTGCATGGTCAGCGACGAAGGCAGTTGCGCGACTTATTACAAATATGCGAGGCCGGCATGAACGGATCCACGAAACCGGTAATCACCCTGGCGCACGGCAACGGCGGCAGCCTCATGCACAAACTCGTCAATGATGTTTTTGTAAGGGCATTCGGCGGCACGCTTGCCGCAAATCCCGCGGATTCGGCAATACTTGAGATCAACGCCGGACGCATAGCCTTCACCACCGACTCGCATGTCGTCACCCCGCTTTTCTTCCCGGGCGGCGATATCGGTTCGCTCGCCGTCAACGGCACGGTAAATGATCTTGCGGTCATGGGCGCCCGCCCGGTTTATCTCACCTGTGGCATGATCATCGAAGAGGGTTTTCCGGTAGAAACGCTTGAGCGCATCGCCGCATCAATGGCCGCGTCCGCACGCGCGGCCGGCGTCTCGATAGCCGCCGGCGACACAAAGGTGGTCGAGAAAGGCGCCGCTGACGGCATTTTCATCAACACCTCGGGCATTGGCGTGTTTGACGGGGAAGCAATGGGGCGCGCTCCACGCGGCCTCAGTTCGATCCGGCCCGGTGATGCCGTGATCACAAGCGGCACCATCGGCGACCACGGCATTGCAATTTACGCCGGTCGCGAGGGCATCAACTTTGAAACCGATCTCAAGAGCGACTGTGCGCCGGTGACCGCACTCACCATGGCGGCAATGAGCGCCTCGCCCAATATCCGCATCATGCGCGATCCGACACGCGGCGGACTTGCCACCACGCTGGGTGAGTTCGCTGCCGGACAATCCTTTGGAATCGAAATAGACGAAACCCGCGTCCCGGTCCGCGACGATGTCGCGGGCGCATGCGAACTGCTGGGCTTCGACCCTCTTTATGTGGCAAACGAGGGCAAGATCGTATTGATCGTGCCATCTGCTGATGCGGACAGCGTGGCGGCGGCCCTTCGTAAAATTCCAATCGGCGCAGGCGCCGCCATAATCGGACGCGTAACGGGCGATCATGCCGGCACTGTCTCGCTCCGCACCGCAGTGGGCGGGCACCGGATAGTGGACATGCTCGCCGGCGACATGCTTCCAAGGATCTGCTGACATCATGCACGAACTTTCAATCGCCCAGAATATCGCAAAAATCGTGCTTTCCGAAACAGAGCGGCTCAAGATAACAAAACCCGTTCAAAAAATCGTATTTTGCGCAGGCCGCATGAACGCGATCATCCCCGAATCCCTTCGCGCCAATTTTGAAATCATTAAACGCGAACATCCGGTTATTGCAAAAGCCGCACTGGAAATCCGCGAGATCCCGGTCAAGGCCATGTGCACCTCCTGCGCATTTGAGTTCGAGCTCGAAGAACCGGTATTCATCTGCCCTAAATGCGGCTGCATGGCCAGGCCGCTGGATCCGGCATCTTGCGGAAACGACATGTTTGTTGAAAGTATTGAAACAAAGGACTGACCGGTTTAAAGCCGCCCTCGAAAACGAGATCAGGCAGCGGGCTTTGCGGCCCTGACCATCACATCGCCCTTCAAGACGTTGTGAAAAATCCATCTGAGCGGCCGGGGGGCGCGGAACACGCCGCTTGTCCTGGCGTGCGCGCCGACGCTGAAAAAACGCGCCACGAACGCCACAAACTCGCCGTAATAAAATTCGTGCGTATGAGTATGCTCGCCGATGACAAGCTGGTAGATGCGCCATGAGAGCGAGTCCTTGATGTTCGTTCCAAAAACCGCGACGCCTCCCGGCTTGAGCACCCGTAAAAGCTCACGCATCGCTTTTTGCTGATCCACGATGTGCTCGATCACATTGAAACACGCGATCTTGTCAAACTCGCCGTCCTTGAACGGAAGAGCGCAAAGGTCGGCACCAATGAACTCACACGCGCAAGAGGCCTTCTGCGCCCGCGCAAGCGCAAGCGCCGCTTCCGAAGAATCCACGCCGGTACCCTTTGCCCCGCTCGAAACACAAAGAAACCTGACAAGCCCGCCCTCGCCGCACCCGGCATCCAGAAATCGCTCGCCCTCCTTTAGCGCCAGGGTATCGCGCATCCATTTGAAGCTTGGTATTTCCTCAAGCGGCGTTTCACGTCTCTTCTCGTAAATCCTGTAGTATTCGCTGTCGTGTCTGAACAGTTTGAATTTTTTCATGACAATCCGGCGGCGCCTTTTCTGATTTTTTCATGCCATTCCGAAAGCGCGGCCCGCACGTCAAGCCCGGGCGCAACCGAAGGCGCGGGCAGGATGTATTCTTTGAGCGCCATGGAAGGCTCGCCAAAAATCTCCTTGAACCCCATCGGCAGGTCATTGCGCCCGAACGTCCTTGAAAGATATTTTGAAATGAAACTGCGGTCCTCTGCCGCAAGGCAGGCACGCGCATGGCGCTCGAAAAAATGATACCCAAGCCCGCGCTCGCGTATCGTGGCGAGCCTTTCTTCGTGCAGATTTCCAAGCGAAACATGAATGAATGGGCATGGCAGCACGTCACCGAACGGCGTTATATAAACGGCCTCTTTGAGCGCCGGACAGCCATAACCGATGTTTATTGAGTCCGAATCCTGTCGGATGAGCGGCGAAGACAGCACAAGCGCACGGACGTATTTCATGTCTTCCGTGGTTACAAGCGCATCCATGTTGGCGGCCCACGATCCGGCCGGCACGGCAAGGAGAAGATTGAGAATGATCCGCTCGCGCATGCAGAAATCCACAAGCCCCTCGAACCCGCGCGTATAAAGATTGAAACGCGATACGGTTGTGTTCACCGCCACGCGCATTCCCGAGCGCCGCGCGAGCCGGAGCCCTTCAAGCGCAAGGGCATGGCAGCCCGGCATGTTCCGGAAGGTGTCGTGTTCAAGAGGATCCATGCTGTCGAGACTGATATTCAGAAGATCAACACCCCACTTCCGGTAATTCCGTATGCGCCGCCCGTCCAGAAAACTCCCGTTTGTCGTAAGCGACATGAGCACGCGGCCCGGATACATCGCCCCAAGCAGCTCCTCAAGCTTGTCGTAAACCGTTATCTCGCCGCCCTGGAACGAAAAATGAAGCACGCCAAGCGAAAGACACTCGCGCGCGATTTCCCGGTACCCGGCAATCGAAAGCTGCGGATGAGTGGAATTGTTTTCAAGCGAGGATTTGAAACAATGCGAACACTTGAGATTGCATTTGTAGTCCACCGCGAAATCAACATACCTGAGCGGCGACCGCCGCGAAAGCGCCATGCGAGCGTAATGACCGGCGACACGCGCAAGAAAAACGGGTTTTTTAAGCAAAAAACCGTATTTCAGCGCCTCAAGGTGGCGGTCAAGTGACATGCATATATTTCTATGCAAAAAAAGCCTCGATCCCCCTCGCTAATCCAGCATGGAGATTACTGTGAAACCAGCAGCAACACCGCCGGACTGCCATCTTCATCCTGTTTTGAAACCGCGATAATCACGTTTTTCCCGCCCACGGATGCCGCCATCCCCTTGAGGACCGAGCTTTTCTGCGCCTTCCGGTCCTTCATGTAATACCCGGTAAAAGCGCCCTTCTCCATGGTGGTGAAGCCGATTTCAAAACTTGCATCCTGCCTGGTGTCCTTTTCAATGCCTTTTTCCTGGCCCGAGTTCATCCAATAACCGAGATCAGCAATTTTTTCCGTACGTGAAAGCATCCACACCGGCTCCTGGATCTTCTGGTTGGGTTTGAAAATAAACCCGCGATAGGCGCCGGAAAGTTTTTCAAGCGTGATGGTTTCATCCTGTTTCAGCGCAGTAATCCCGCCCATTCCGGCCTTGCCGATTGTCATAACACCGGCGGAAGAGCCAAAACCAAGCCCCCTGCCATCAAGCTTTGTCCGCCCGGCCGAGCACTCACCGAACATGCTCGTCTCGGAAAGATTCCTGGAAAGGGTTTGCGGCAGCAGCTTCAAAGCAACAGATTCCACGCCCGTTTGCGTCAATGTGCCGACGGACTGCCCCTCATCAACATCAACCGAAGCATTCAAAAAAGACGTCTGTATCCAGTTGAACGCACCGCCCTTGCTATCTGCGCAGTCCCCCTGGTACGCCATAACGGCCATATCACCCATCGTCACAAACGGTTTTGCAATGAGCATCGCACCAGGCACTTCGATACCATAACTTGTTACGGAGCCATCAGTGGGAATGTTGTCCTTGGTCGAAGACCTGACCACCAGCTTGAGAAAGCCGGTCGGTGTCTGCGAAAAATCCCCGCTCAGGGCGAAATCATCGCCCGCCTCTTCGGGAGTGCTCGGATCATGAACCATCTTGAAGGTGGAGTTT
>MEQJ01000134.1:0-4595 GCA_001770165.1 Bdellovibrionales bacterium RIFOXYD1_FULL_53_11
ATCCTCTGGTGGATCAGGGGCAATGATCACGGCCAGTTCCCTGCCTTCCTGGCTGAGATTGACCTTTCCGTCGCCATCCATCGGGATGGCGCGCGACCAGGGCGTGCGGGATATCAGCACGCCGTCGGGCGACACGGTGGAAATCATCCTTAAATCAACAATTTTTCCATCAAGCACCGACAGTTCGGTGAACTCCTGGGCAATAAAGGCGGTGGGATTTTTCAAGATTTCAGCTTTCAGTTTCAAGGCTGATCTCCGGCTCATTTTGGGGCCGATCCACACACCGCTTCCGCCGCGGCCATCCACTGTTTTGAAAACATATTTTCTGAATTTGCCGTCCTTGAACGCCTGGTTCAACGCCCTCGTGTCGGCGGCGATTGTCCCGTCTTTTTTGACTGAAAAAAAAGTCCTGGTTGGAATGCTTCTTATGAGCGGTTCTTCCTTGAAATAGAATTTTGTCAGCTTTTCAATATGCGGTGTGATTGATTTGTCTCCCAGCCAGTCCATGCCCGGCGAATAGTTTGAAGCGACAAGCCCGTTCTTGAGTGCCTTTAAAAATCCTGGAACTTTTGCCTCAGTCCTGGAGGATTTTACCAGGAAATCATCGCGGATGTTGATAAGTTTCATTATTTCTTTAAAGTCGGGGGCTGCCCCTCCGGCGGGGCGCATGGCCTGCAGCAGCTTCCGGGCTGTTTTGGGGCTGACCAGCCGTTCTTCAATCTGATAGCGCGCTTTTTCGAGCAGTATCTGTTCCCTTGTGGCTGTTTCTCCGGCGTCAATCCATCTGTGTTCCGCCTGCAGTATTACAAAGCCGACACGTGTCCTCTTTTTTCCCTCCATAAGCCAGAATCCGTGCCCGTCTGTTTGAAGTTTTTGCTTGGTGTTTGGCGTGACGTAGCGAACGCCGAGATTTTTGAAAATATTTTTGAGCCGGACATCTTCGTGGTCGGCATAGGGTGGCGCTCCAAAAAGCACTATGGCCCCTTTTTTTGGAACCGCATGCTTTCTTATCATGCGGACAAGCTTTTTATAATATTCAAGCGGGTTGTTTGCGGGCTTCAATACGCGTGAATATTCCGGCTGTCTTTTATTAAGTATTTCACGGGCCATGGGAAGATCGCCCGGCCCGCCGATGAAACCCAGATTGTCCTCGATGATCGCCCAGCCGCCATTTGGCGTACGGATTATATCCGGGCCGTATGGAAACCAGATTTTAGAAGGATTGACCAGGGGTCCGAAACCGCTTTCACCCGTTTTCACAATTGCGGAATCGACGATATGTCCGGGAATGATTTTCAAATACCGTTTATCCCCGGAGTAGTGATCCCGGGCAAGCATCTGAATGGTTCGGGCTCTTTGTTCAATGGCATTTTGCAGTTCCGTGTATTCGTTTTGAGTAAGAATTCTTGGCATTGGATCGAGGGCGTTGTCCTTCAGAAAGTCGGCCCGGGATTTTGCCAGGAATTTCTTTTTCTGCGCCTCCGTCATGCGCGAGTGGATTTCGTGCGCGGCTTGGTACTGCGGTCTGATTTTGCCTGATTTTTCACGCATTTCGTCGTAGTAATCTGCGGCAAGGAGCGGACTGGCGGCTGCCCAGAGAAGAGAAAGCAACAACCAGGTGCTGACAAGCCTTCTTGGCCGGATGCGGTTCATCAATAACTTATCGGAATATATGGACATGAGATTCAGCCGTTGTGGCCGTCGGGGCGAACGCTAAATATAAATTATGAATTACATGTGGTTACAAGATGTTCTTAAGGTTATGGATTTATCGGTGGAGCGGGTGTGCTACGCCGGACGCTTGGCACGCGATGCGGTCCGGCATAGAATAAGGCATGCCAGCGAATAAAAAAGTACTGCTTTTGCACACGGGCGGAACGCTCGGGATGCACAATCTTCTGCCGATAACAGTGAAGCGGAGCCGCGCGGATCTGGCCCGGGACCTTTATACAAATGTTCCGGAATTGAGGGCGTTGGCGGATATAGATGTCGCGGTCCTGATGAACAAGGACAGCTCCTCGATGAGGGTGTCGGACTGGAAGGAAATCGGCGATGCCATCCGCCGGGGTTACAATAAATACGATGGTTTTGTGGTCGTTCATGGCACCGACACCATGGTTTTCACCGCCGCGGCCCTTTCGTTCATGTTCAAGGGGCTTTCGAAGCCGGTTGTTCTTACCGGCAGCCAGCGGCCGCTTGTGGAGATCCGCTCGGATGCGAGGCGCAATCTCATCAACAGCGTTGATCTCGCCGCCTCGGGCGCGATTTGCGAGGTCGTGATATTTTTTGACAGCGCCGTGCTGCGCGGAAACCGCGCCATAAAAGCCTCGATCGAGGAGTTTGCGGCTTTTGACAGCCCGAACTGGCCGTGGCTCGCAAAGGTCGGAATGGAGATAACGATCCAGCGCCGTTTCCTGCTGGCGCGCCGGGGATGCTCCATGAAGTATTCACACGGTTTTGATCCGGGGGTGCTTTTTTTGAAATATTTTCCGAGCATGGATCTTGCGCCTTTCATTGACGCGCTCGCGTCGCATTTATTCCGCGGGGTGGTGATCGAAGCTTACGGCGCGGGCAATCTGCCTTCGGACGACGGCTCGTATCTTGAGTTTTTGCGCGTGGCGCAGGACAAAAAAATCCCGGTAGTGATCGTGAGCCAGGCCAAACAGGGGAGCGTCAGGCTTGACCTTTACGAAACCGGAGCCGTATCGCTCAAGCGGGGCGCCATCGGGGGCTGCGACATCACGAGCGAAGCCGCTATCGTGAAGATGATGAAACTACTGCATGACCGGGTGCCATACAGGGGGTTCAAGAAAGCATTCCTGACGCCGATTTCCGGTGAAATTTCCTGTTATATCTCCGCAAGCAGCTCACGAAGACGCCCGCCCAGATAATGAGGAAGGTTCACCAGGGTGATTTTCCGTTCCAGGCCAAGACTGGTTATTTTGGCTGTAAAATTGCGGTCAACCAAAGGCGGTTGGGCACCAAACCTTACGATACAATCAAGCTTCGGCTCAAACAGCGCGCAACTCTGAAGCGAACGCGTATCGCCGGTCCCGGTCTTGACGTCGATCGCCGCGAGCAGCGGTGACCTCAGGAGATATTCGACCTGCGCGCCGCGCGGTGATTTCCAGTAAAAAAGATCATCCCTCGAAGGTAATGACGCGATGATCTCATTTCCGATAGCAGCTTCGTACCCGATGGCAAGATGCTGCGACGTGATTCTTGATCCGAGCAGATCGGAGCCGTTCAAAAGATAATTCAAAACGCCGCAGTCAAACAAAAAATACTTGGAAAGATCCTTTTCGGAATCAATCAGCCTCACCTTGTGCGCAACACGCGCGCCAACGGTCTTGTTGACAAGTTTTTTCGCTTCCGCGCGGCCGGCATGATTGACCTGCAGCTTTGAAAACTTGAGCGTATCCATGGAAAGATGCGCAAGCCGTCTCAAAATCTCGTCATATTCGTAGAGTTTTGACCTTTCGCCCAGCACCGCCTTGACATTGTCCTCGATCGTGGTGACGAGGTCGGAAATCCTTTCGGGAAGGATGGAACTCTGACCGGCGGATTCGATATATGTATCAACGATCCTCGGCATGCCCCCAAGCCTGAGATACACGTTGAATTCGGTGGCGAGTTTTTCATGAAAATAAGCCGTTATTGCGCCACCCGCCTCCGGGTCCTTCAATGAAAATCCGTGAAGACACCCGGCTTCCTTGTGAAGCCCGCGGGCCTCCAGAAATTCCTCGAAAGTAACGGGATAGAGATCAAAATATTTTTTTCGGCCCGTGGCCGCATTTTTTAGCGCCACATTTTCGAGGTTTGATATTATTGACGTCAATTTTGTCAATATATTGTTTTTTTTGACGTCAATTTAGACGGACTTGATCCGTTCGTTTTACCGGTTCCGCCAGGCTCTGATGATTTCTTCCTCGGCCGTTTTGCGGTATGGGCTGTAGTGGTCGTATTCAAAATAAGTGTCCTCCGGTTCCACGTTCCAGCGCCAGAAGAACACGCCCTTTAGCCATTCTTTTTTGCTGTAAAGCTCAAGTGACACCTTGTAAGCGAGCGCCTGTTCGGCTTCGGAGATGCCATTGGTGAGCATGAAATTCCAGGGTTCCTTTGTGGTCCCCCTGAAGTCGGTGTAACCGGCTTCACCAAACAGCACCTTGAATATGCGCCCGTGTTTGCGTTCAAGCGAGGCGACGGTTTTTTCGAGCTTGTTGAGGGCGGCGCCGAGCATGGACCTTATTTCATATTCGGACGGATCAAGCCGCGCGGCGGCCGGATAGTAGGCGCTGATGCCGATGTAATCCAGGAGATTCCAGAAACCGGCTTTTTCGACGCCGTCATGGTTTGCGTCGTAGAACAGGGGGCCTTTGTAGATTTTCTTGATTTCCAGGATCACTTTTTTCCAGTCTGTATTCCGGTGCGCGAGTTTTTCGAGTTCCGTTCCGGCGCAGAAAAGCTCCGCCCCCTCGCTTGCGGCCATGTGCGCGAATCCGAGGATGTAGCGGGTGTAACCGGCAAACCAGCGCTTGATTGCCGCCTCGCCCGATGGCTTGATGTCTCCGCGCCAGGAAAACATCCGCCGCATC
>MEQJ01000134.1:4609-5438 GCA_001770165.1 Bdellovibrionales bacterium RIFOXYD1_FULL_53_11
TGAAGGCGCGGTAGCGCGCGAGCCAGGGCTCTCTTGAGCCGCCATGGTTTACCGGCCAGTCGGATTTCCAGTCGTCACGGATTACGTCAATATGCGGCTTGAGCATTATCTTGAATCCGTACTTGCGGGCGGTGCGGATTGCCGAGACCAGCTCCTCATCCGTAGGCGACAGCACCGGATGCCGGTAGACAACGGTGGAATCAACAGCGTCCATGTAATATATCGGGACAAAGCCGACCCACTCCGCCCCCGTTTCCTTGAGGGCCTTGAAGGAACGCTCGGCATGCTCCGGGAACTGCCAGCCCCACTTGAGGTAAGTGAAGCCTTTTTTGAACGGCTCTTCATCGCCCGTCATGCTTTTTACTGCGGAATTACCCCATGCCATGGAGCAAAACGCCATGAAGCAAAATGCCACAAGCGAGGCGATTTTATTCATCTTGAAGGTTCCCTCCCGCACACAGTTGTCATATTTATACCATATTTATAAAAATCAAAGCACTTGTTGACGCGTTGCATAACGAGTTATATTCCATTCATTTGGGAGAGCCTGATATGAACTCCAGTAGAGTGCTTCGGTTGGTCGGGGTGATTGCGGTTGTTGCAATATCCGCGACGGGTTGTGGCAACAATGTTGAAATCAAAAAGTCCGGGGACGGACAGACCACTGAATATAAATTTGAACTGACCGGCTGCAGCACCGGAACGCAGAAATTCAACAGCAAGAAGGAAATGTGCGCCGGGCTTGTAAATGACGAACTCAACAGCGGGTGCGCACTTGAAATGAGATATGAATATTTTCAGAGCCATTGCGTGGACAGCGTCATCAGGT
>MEQJ01000134.1:5469-6381 GCA_001770165.1 Bdellovibrionales bacterium RIFOXYD1_FULL_53_11
CGTATGGACGGGCGCGGGCGCCCTTGTTTCGGATCAGCCGTACAAGGAGATGATGGCGGTGGCCGCGCTGGATGTTGCAAAGACGCAAACGAAGACGGTTGATGAGATCCGCACCGAGGTCGAAAAATTTGTTTCGAGCAAGGAAACGCTCGCCCTCAAGGATGAGGAACTTCGCAAATTCGTCGAAGCCGTGATGAGCGATGCCGACCCGGCCCGGAAACTGGTGCTGCTCAAATTGGCCTTTATGCTCGCAAAGGGGACGAAACATCGTTATGGATACGTTCCGGCCGATAAAATCATGGCGCAGATCGAGCGTCTTGTTGCGCTGAAGAATCCATCCGAGGCCGTGATTTCACACCGTCTTGCATATCAGTATGCAGCCAAAGAAAAATTCGGGATGAAGCTGGCTGAAACAGAGGCGCTCGTTTTTGCGGATGCTGTTTCAGCACTCGATGAGCCGCTCAAAACGGTGTTCGAGCACAACCAGGCTTTTAACGATGCGTACCGGCGCCAGATGATGAAGAAGGAAGATGCGCGCGATTATGCGGACCGGAAGGCCGGTTTGAAATAAACCCGTGTGCAGCAAGTTCCAGACACGCCCGGCTTTGATGATACGGCTCCTTCCATAGGTGGCCCTTGTCGCCGGACGGGCGGTCGTCCGGACCGATTGCTTCGTGCCAGTCGCCATGGGTGCGGTCAATTTGATGGTTCTCAACCCACTGTTCGATTTCCAGGAATGCCTCCCGGAATGCCTGTTCGCCGGTCAGACGATAGGCGTTTGCAAAACCCACCAGGGCTTCGGCTTCGGCCCACCAGATGCGCCGTTTGTCGTGCGCTGCGCCCGCGCTGTCGCCTTCATAGGCAATTCCGCGGCCGCCGCCGGGCAGCACGGCCTTTAGCGTGTTGCGCGCA
>MEQJ01000135.1 GCA_001770165.1 Bdellovibrionales bacterium RIFOXYD1_FULL_53_11
CACTCAAATCAGCCGTGTTGTTGCGCGGCCCTTTTTTTGTCCGCGTTACACCGGCGTTACAAAAAGCGGTCATTTCGACGGACTTTGTCACGGCATTCTGAGTTTTTCGGACATTTTCGGAGTTGTTCGGCAAAACATGCGGCACAGCTTCAATGGCCATATTTTGTTCTAAAAGCTGCTGTTGAAGCATCTGAATCATCGCCATAATTGTCGTCGAATCCATTTTCACAGAGGGTTTCTTGATTTCCCGTACAATGCCCCCCGTATCTACACTATTTTGCTTTTGTGGAAGATTGTCAAACCTGAAATCATCCTGAACCTTGAGATCACCGTCAAGAAGATGCGTATAAACACGCGCCGTCAAGCTGATATCAGAATGCCCGAGCAGCATTGAAACCTTCTTAAGGCCCCATCCAGCCCTAACTTTATTCGATCCGTAGCTATGCCTGAGCGAATGAAGATCAACACGTTTATCGATGCCAATCCTTTTTGCGGCACGCTGAAAAGGCCTTCGCAGGCTGTACTTGTCTGGCCTCGATCCGTCCTTGTGAACAAACACAAACTCACTGATGCGAGGCATTCCAGCCAGCACTTCCGCCGCACCCGGCTCAATCGGAACACTGCGGCTCTTGCCGTTTTTTGATTTGCGGATATGAAAAAAGCCGCTTTCAAAATCAATATCGGTCCACTTCAGATTTCTGGCCTCTTCCCGGCGCATTCCCGTATGCACGAGCAATTTTGTAAAAGGGTAGGCGATATCACTGGTGGATTTTTTGAGTTCTGCGAGGATTTTTTCGATTTCCTCGGGAGTAAGAAAGTTGATCTCACGCCGTGGCGCTTGGGCTGGAAATCGTTTTTTGAAATCCTTCAACTGCCTTGGAACATTTGCCTTGTCGGGGTGACGCTCGACATGGATATCACCCAAAAAGCAAAGCTTCAGGTGATATTTTTGTATCGAACTGTGACACAACCCGCGCTGATTCTTAAGATCAAAATAAAATGCGTAGAGTTTATCCCTCGTCAGCTCGGAAAAATGCAAAGTTCCCAGCTTCGCCTTGATGTGTCCATCCAAGTGGTAACGCATTATCCTGCGCCAGCTCTCACTGCTGCTCTGGAATTGCGGACTTTGATAAAAAAGATCGATCAACTCTGAAACCGTTTCAGCCTTGGATTCCGTAAGCCATGTAACCGGACTTACTCCCCTCCGCAGGTCGTCGCTCACGATCCTCTCAGCATCCTTCGCCTCATCCTCAGTTTTTCCGCCCTTTAATGACCGCCACTTGCAACTCGAAGCATCCCACCAGCGGACCATCCACACGTTTTTCCCGCTCGCATATATCCGCCTGTAGACGCTGGTACGAACTTTTTTCACAAAGTACGACCTTTCGTCATATTCTCCCAAAATTCCGGCTCCGGATGCCTGAGTTCGTGAACTATCCGAGTATCGTGCCATACAAAGTCGCAGCAGGTCCGCCCCTCCATCAAAGTTCCAATCCGTGTCAGACGCATGTGCGAATTGGCCTTGATCGCTGCTTCAAAATCATAATGACAGGCAATGGCATAATCTAACCAAGGAATGACGATGTTCCTATGAAATGGCTGTTCTGCTACAAAATCGCTGTGGGGAATTCCGGATATAGCCACTTTTTATAATTAAGTAATCCGGCAACCAATCAATAATCGAGCGTCCCGTCGGTCTTGTAGCGCCAGACGGCTTGGCCCCAGTACCCGGCACCCGCATTGCTCTGGCTCAAGCCCGTAATCACATACCTGCCTGCGGAATCAATTTGAAATGCACTTGGGCTGTCAAACTCATTGCTGGTAAGTCCTCCAAGGACTCCTGTTGAGCCAAAATGAACAGCACCATCGCCATCAAATGTCGTATCCGGAGTGCCATTGCTGTTATAGCGCCAGATCGCCAGCTCAAATCCAGCATCAGTATTCTTGCTTGTACCTGCAACCACATATCTTCCGCTGTAATCAATCCGAAGGATTGATCCGCTATCATATTGACTCGCATTAGCGGCACCCGCAGGTCCTGTCGGACTGAAATAAACGGCGCCTGCTGCACTATAAGCCGCATCACTTGTATCCGGGGTTCCATTTGAATTGAACCGCCAGATAGCCATGGCGTAACCGCCGCCAGCTTTTTTTGTTTTGCCGGCCAATACAATTTTTCCAGATGATTCTATTTTCAAACTACTTGCTGATTCAGAATTTGACCCGCCAGCACTGGTTGCACCACCCGTATAGATACCATCTCCGCTGAACGTCGCATCGAGCGTGCCATTATTGTTATGCCGCCACATCGCGAGCTCTTGGCCCATGGCATTGTTATTGCTGTCGCCAGCTACCACATATCGCCCCTCAGAATCCTGCTGAATAGCGGCCCCATAGTCATATAGGTTAGCGAGATCAGACCCTGTGGCCCCGGTGGTAACCGAACCAGTCGCTATTCCGTCACCGCTGAACGTGGTATCAAGAGTGCCGTTCGTGTTAAACCGCAAAATAGAATAAGTATAGTTGTAGTCCGTAGTATTAATCTGGCTGTAAGTTACGATTACATACTTTCCAGATGAATCTAAAATCATATCAAGCGCATATTCATATATGTCCGCGCCCACCAATCCTGTCGTGCTGTTTGCATAAACCAAAGCGCCACCCGTACCAAAAGTCGTATCGAGCGAACCATCCGGGTTGTACCGCCAGAGGGTCAGAAGAAAACCGCCGTCGGTAGCGGTGCTACCGCCCGCAATCACATATCTACCGGACGAATCAATTGCGATGGATGATGCATTGTCATTGGTGTTTGCTCCTGTTGCGCCCGCTGCACCATCCGGACCAAAAGTTACCGCGCCGTCGCCGCCAAAATTCGTATCCGCCGAACCATCTGGATTATACCGCCAGATGACCATCACTTTTCCACCGTCTGTTCTCCTGCTATTGCCTACTACGATTATTCTTCCGGACGAATCAGTGGCCATTCCACCGACGCCTTCTGCATAGTTTTGTCCAGCCCATCCACCCGCAGCTCCCGCAGGCACAAAATGGCTGAAGTGCGAATAGCCGTTATGGTTGTCGTTGAACTTGCGGACAATCCTGACCGGCGCGGAAGAGCATGCACTGCCGTAGTTTGTGTTCACGCGGTAATAAAGATTTCCTTCGAGATTCGGTTCGTGCCAGTTGTAACTGATACCGCTTATATTTGCGATGCTGTCTAAAATCCATGACGATGCAATGTTGATCGGATTTGACGTTGCCATGGTGCACGCAGCATTGCTGTAAGCGGTCATGCTTACGCCGCCCGTTGCACCAAGAAGCGGCCCGCCGCCCGGATTTGATATCGAAGCCGTGAGATGATTCCATGCAGCGCCCGAATACGCATACGTGTTCGATGCGTTTATCGAAATGCCATACGGCCGTGTGTCGACGGCAACCATCGCGACTTCGACGGGGTCTGCGCGGAGGCACGCCGCCAAACCGGATACACATAATGAAGCAAGCAGAAGCTTGCCAATATGGCATTTCATAATACTTACATTATATCTAATGTTAAACCATTTTGCTCAACTATCAGCACCCGCAATGTCTTTATATATCATATGGTTGTATTTATGATTAACATTTTTTTAACATTTCTAGACCTCCACTATACATGCCACCAAAGTAAGCTATTATTTATAAATGAGATATGGGAGCCTCATTATTGTCTTTGTGTGCGCGGTCGGTCTGACACCCCACCACTCTCAAGCAAGCGCACTTTCAAATACAGTCAAACCCGTGGAAACAAAGAAGGCACCGGCAAACAAAAAAACCGAGCCAGCTTCGCCAAACTGGTTTTACAGATCACTAAACGGCATGGCCGAATTTTTTATATCGAGCAGCTATAATTTTGAATTAAAGGGCGGCTACTACACGCTCACGAGCAATGTAGTGAAAAAGAAAAGCTATGCCGACGCCAACATGTCGGGCGGACAACTTGCCGGCGGACTTTGGAACAAATGGTTTGGCGTTGATTTTTACTGGGGCACAAGAATTATTGGCCTCGATGACGAAGGTCAAGCCCTGCTTCCGATATGGTTCGGGGCAAACCTCAAAGCCAGAATCATCACCTCGAATGCAAACAAATCTGTCGTCGCATACGCCGGACTGCTGGCCGGTTACGCGGGCTACATGGGCATCAATAAATCTGATTATTATCACTTCAACAAACTGCACGGCATCCGCACGGGGATCTTTGGCCGACTTGCATGGAACAGCTTTGAGGCGGCCCTCACGGGCAGCTACATAGTCTTTACCGGATTCAATTTTCACGCCAGCCCGGACATCCTTGTAAGATTTTATGGCAAGTACCGCCTGCTCGCCTTTGGACAAATGGATTATACGCAAAAGAAAATCACGGATTCCATGGGCGCGGAAAAAACCGTTTCGGAACTGCTCACCGCCTTTGGAATCGGAATAAGGTATGGTTTTTAGGATGAAAGAAAAAGTCATACTTGTTGCGACGGCGCTGATGATTGGAATAATACCGATAAGTTCAGTTGCCGCAGAAGCACCTGACACTCCCAAAAAATCCGATATTCAAGTAGTAGTTCTGCCAGATGTTGCAGGAGCCAAAAAAAACAGGACAACTGGTTTTACAAATCTCTAAGGGCCACGGCCGACTTTTTTGTACGACCTCCAAGCCGACCACTTCATGCTTACCAGCAACGTGGTAAAAAAGAAAAGCTACGCCGACGCCAACATGCTTGCCGGGCAACTGTCAGGAGGGCTCTGGAACAAATGGTTTGGTGCCGACATTTACTGGGGCGCAAAAATCGTGGGCCTTGACGACGAAGGCGGGTACCTGACCCCGCTCTGGTACGGCATGAATTCTGGGAATAAGAGGCAGTATATCAGTTCCAGATCCCGTGCTCACAACCCCGGAATCCCGCTGAAATCCGGCCCGTCGCTTCCGCCGCCGCCCTTTTGTTTGTCCGGCTCCACCGCTGCAGATTCCACAGCCGGTGTTTCTTCTTTTTTCAGTTCTCCGGCCGCAGGCTTGGAGGAGCTGCCGATCGGAATGCCAAGCTCGGCCTCGGCGCGCGAAATGGTTTTCCATTCCTCTTCATTCTTCGGCTGTGATTGCGCTTCCGCCCTGGCTTTCGCCTCAGCCTTGGCCTTGGATTCCTCCTCGGCACGTATTTTTTCGAGTTCAATGGCCTTTACAGTTGCCTTTGCGATCAAATCAACGGTGGCCCGGTTTTTCTTGTTTTTTTCAGCGCAGTTGAGTGCTGACTCATCGGCTTGGTTCTTGAGCAGAAGATTTGCGTCCTTTTCGATGATTTTTTTCACGATACCGAGATACCCCTTCTCGGCGGCGATCATAAGCGGGGTGTTCCCGGCATTGTCCTGGATGTCAACTTTCGCGCCACTGCGCAAAAGCATGTCCACCGCTTCAATCATGTTTTTTTCGCTGCAAATATGGAGCGGTGATCTGCCGTTTTTGTCGCGCATGTTGAGATCCCCACCGCTCTTGATCAGCATCTCGATCGCCTTGACGTGCTTTGGCGCGACCGTCTCCATGCGTTCCATGCTGTGCGCGCGCGCATCACTTTCAAGGACTTCCTTAATCCACGCCACGGAAGCGCCGTGTTTGTGGAACCAATAAAGAAAATATGAATAAACCAGCACAAACGGAACCGGGCCGTATATCTTGAGCCAGCCGGGAAGAACGAGAAGCATGATGACGGAAATGCCCAACGTGAAAAATCCTGCGGCCCCTCGCGGATTTCTGGCCAGCGCAACTACGATCGGATCATATTCGATCGCATCATCATCATCCTTTTTCCTGTATATCTTTTTCAGATGAAGAAGTATCCAGGCGGCCGCAAGCAACGAAACTATGGCGATGAAATCGGCAAATATCCTGCTGCGCTTGAACAGCGATGACATCGAATCCCGCAAATAGGTGTTTGATGACGACGAAAGGGTTACAACCGGAATAATTGCCATGTCACTGTTGTATTTTGCCTTCTCGACAGTGAATTTGAACTCGGCACCTGCCGCTTCGTTTGCAAAAAGAAGCTGGTCCGTATTTGAAAGCCCCGCCGCCTTGAACGCCATATTGGGTTTTTGTTTGATGCGGAAAATGAAATAATTATCAACCGGATTCGGGCTTCTTGTCAGCGACATCCCGCTTAACAGCCCGGTAATCTGCACCTGGTCCTCAAGAGTTGACGTATAAAAAGCAAGTGGCATCATCATGGCGGCAAGCGCAACCAGCAATACCGGGCCAAGAATTGAGCTGAGGTGACGCTTGACGAATTTGATCTGCTGATCGGACAGATTAAGACTATTAGCAATTTCTTTAAGCAACCGCTCCGCCCCCCTTATGTTTTTGATTATGCCATGATTATGGAAAATAACAAATTTTGGGTTTATCCTGATAATCTATGAACACGACAAAGACCGCAAAAAGCACAAAGAGCAGTTACCAGAGCAAAAGAAAATACACCCGTTACAAACCAGAAACCGACACATTCGTAACGATCGAAACCAAAGGCGGGGGGAAAGCCTACACGCCAAACACCGGAGGGCTGGTGTTCAGCGAATCATATGGCGGTTGCGGGATAGTCCTGCTTGCAACAAATGAGCTGCAAACTGGAGATATCTGTATGGCAAAAATCGGCCCGCTCCACCCCATGCGGGCACAGGTGGTCTGGCGCACCCAACTTGACAATAATGTCATAAAAATCGGGATCAAATTCCTGGAATAACGCCGCCTCAACGCCCCTCAGGGCGCATCCTGGAAAGTTCCAGCGAATACGCCGCCGCCGCATTTTTCAGGTCCGGTTGCGACAGCAGCAACCTGAGAGCCATCATGGCCGTTCCATCAAAATATCCCGGATTCTCGGTTTCCATATCCACAAGCACATCCGGGGCGCGAACGCGCATCGAGGGGTCCATCCTGAGCATGTGGACACAAAAAGAATCCACCAGATGGACAATCCTGGCCATTGGAAAGATTTCACTGCCGGAAAGCCCCTTGGGATAGCCGGTGCCGGCGCAGTTCTCGTGATGCTGCTCGACAATGGCAATCACATCCTTTGGAATGCCCGGAATTTTTGCAAGTTCTTCGGCGCCGCGCTGTGGATGCCCCTTGTATGCATCCGCCTCCTCCACTGAAAGTTCTTCAAGCTGTTTTTCCTGCGCATCCACCGGCAGAGTATTCAAGCCGATGTCATGCAGATAGCCGCCCAGCGCCAGCGCAAGGACGTTCTTTTCCAACATCCAGCCCATTATCCTGCCGATAAGCCCGCAGATTATTCCGCAGGTGACCGCCCTGGCATAGGAGACGGATCCGCGGCTCTCCATTTTTTCCAGAAGCGCAAGCGCAAGCTGCCCGGATCCGACCGATGATATGGCCGCCGTCAGGGTTTCTTTTGCCGGTTCGAGGCTGTTTTCGCTCACTCCCATCAGACGCAGATTTTCGGACGCCGCTTCGCACGCGCGGGTGATGACGGAAGCGCGTTTGCCTTCCGGCAAATCATGCGAACTCACCGCTTCTCGCGCAAGCAGTCGGCTGCGCTCCATATGATCAGTAAAATCTTTTCGTTCCAGCCAAAGCTCTGAAATGCCGCGAGCCTTGAACTTTTCCATCTGGTCCAGATCGATATTCTGACCCACATGCGCCACTTTTATGAATTTTCCGTTCCGCAGCCTGGCAAACAATGAATATTGATAGGACTTGCCGTATATGAATTCTTCTATACCCACCCGGGCATAGTTGGATTCATTAATTTCGACCGACTCGGAATCCTGGCTTTTGGACTCCTTTACCGCATCCAACAGCTCGGAAGCAGCAACCGGTTTTGGCACAAAACGCTGGCACCCGGCATCAGCCGCATCCTTGAACTCCGCAAGCCTTGCAAAATCAGAGACAAGAACAATGGGTTGTTCAGGGGCCAGCTTGTAAATATGCCTCAGCAGGGGGTTTCCGGCGCCGGTTACCAGCACCGTCTCGGACACGATGGTCCCGGCCCCACCGGTCAATGCGGCATCAACAAGAGCATCGCCGTTATCCACGCGAACAACTTCATATCCGGCATCCGTCAAAATACCGCGGATTTTTGATTCCAGCAGTGCATCATCAAAAAAAAGCGTTACCCGCCCGCCGGCCCGGTTTGCATTCATGAATCTATACTCATTTTATCCCGGTTATTTTGACAAGGATACGCTTATTACGCTGGCCATCAAACTCCGCATAAAATATCTGCTGCCAGGTGCCAAAATCAAGACGCCCGCCGGTCACCGGCGCGGTAAGGCAGTGATTGGTCAGATAGGATTTGAGATGAGCATCGCCGTTGTCCTCGCCGGTGGCATGATGCCGGTAATCCTCACCGTACGGCGCAAGATTTTCTATCCAGCCCGAAATATCGCCGAGAAGCCCGCCTTCGGCATCGTTCACATAAACGCCGGCCGTGATATGCATGGCGCTTACAAAACAAAAACCGTCTGTCACGCCCGAGCGGACAAGAGCCTCTTCAACGTGATCATTGATGTTCACAAGCGCGTAGCGTTTTGGAATATTGACGTGCAACCACTCGGTATGGTGCACATGCGGCGGCCTTTCGATATGAGCCGTAATTTCGTACCTTTTGAACCCGGGGCAGGAATGTGTACTAAGAAGCCAGTCGCTTGGCTTGAGCATCATTCACCTTCCTATTTCGATGGTGCGGACGGAGAGACTCGAACTCTCACAGTCTTGCGACCGCTGGACCCTGAATCCAGTGCGTCTACCAATTCCGCCACGTCCGCATGTAATCGCTTTTAGCATTCAAATGCCGGGCTTTGCAACAGTACCCGCAATAGAGTAGAACCAGCCAATGCAACACAGACGCCCCCGAAGCAGGCATGGCTCGCACGGACCCAAACGCAAGGCAGGCTCCTTGCGCAGCATGAGCGCGGTAGTAGACAAAAACCGCAAAGGTTTCGCCTTCCTTGTATTTGAAAAACCCGGGGTCAAGGACATTTTCGTACCCCCTCGCGAGGCAAACGGGCTGTTCCAGGGGGACCGCGTGGAAGTTTGCTTGAGCCCCGACGACGAGGTGATCGAACTGAAAGTCCTCTCGCGAAGATTCAGCGAGGTTGTCGGGAGGTATTTTGCGGAAAACGGACACAGCCGGGGCCCGAGGGGCGGAAGGCTTGCGATCGAACGGCGCAAAATGAGCGAAGAGATTTTTGTGCCGGCCGGTTGCCGGGAGGCGCGTGACGGAGACTGGGTACGGGCGCGCATAATCCATCACGAACGCGGATACCATCATGCAACCGCTGAAATCGTCCAGGTGTTTGGCAACATCCTGCCGGCATCTTCCGACATCGGTTCGATTGCGGCGGAGTACGGGCTGATCGAGCATCATTCAAAAGAAGCGGTACGCGAGGCGGTTGACGCACGCATGGGCGGAGAAAGCGACTTCCGTGCTCATGGCCGCAGGGATCTCAGGCATATGCCCTTTATAACGATTGACGGCGAAACCGCCCGCGATTTCGATGATGCGGTATTTGTCGAACGCTCCGGCCCGGGCTTCATTCTCTGGGTTGCCATCGCCGACGTAAGTTTTTTTGTCAGGCCCGGCACCGCGCTCGACCGCGATGCGCGCGCCCGCGGAACGAGCGTTTATTTTCCGGAGCGGGCGTTCCACATGCTGCCAGGCGAGCTGTCTGAAAATCTTTGCAGCCTGAAACCGGGCGTCCCGCGCCATGCGTTCACGGCAAAAATATCGCTCGACAGTTCGGGCAGGCGCACGGGGCTTGAGCTCATGGAATCAGTGATCCAGAGCCGGCGGCGCGCCACCTACAACGAAATCGCCGCGGAACATGATTTGCATGGAAAAAATCCCGACTGGGAATTTGCGCCGCACTTCGAGCTTTACGCCCGCCTCCGCCGCCGCAGGATGGAGCGCGGCTCCATTGATTTTGACATGCCCGAGGCCGAAGCAATAGTCGATCATCTTGGCGAGCCGGTAAGCATTTCAAAACGCGAGCGTCTTGATTCACACAAACTGATAGAGGAATTCATGATCTGCGCCAATGAGGGCGTTACCGAATGGATCTGCGCGCGGGGCTGGCCGTTCGTCTACCGGGTGCATGCGGAGCCTGACGCCGCCAAAATTGCCGAATTTGCCCGGATGGCCGCACGTACCGGCACCAGAATCGAGACAAAAACAGGTCTTTCCAAGGCTCTTTCCGTTTTTTTGCGGAAAATCGCGGATCATCCCGCGGCATCTCTTTTCAACATGCTTTTGCTGCGTTCGCTCAAGCAGGCGGTTTATGCAACGTCCAATATCGGGCACTTCGGCCTGGCTTCGCGTGCATATACGCATTTTACAAGTCCGATACGGCGCTACCCCGATCTTGTTGTGCACCGGCTTTTAAAGGCCGCGCTCAAGCATGGCGGCACGCAAGGAAAACAATCCGCAGGCGATCACCGGGATCTTGATTCAATAGCCGCCCACTGCAGTTACCGCGAACGACTGGCCGACGAAGCATCACGCGAAGCCATGCGCCTCAAGCAATCACGTCTTGTCGCGCGGATGCTTGGCGAAGAATTCGAGGCTATTATTTCGGGGATGACCGAAAACGGTTTTTTTGTGCAGATTCAGGAACCTTTTGTCGAAGGTTTCGTGTCGCTTGAATCAATGGAAGATGACCAGTACCGTCTTGACAGCGAGCGGATGGTGTTTTCAGGCCGTCGCCGGAAGCGTGTTTTTGCCATGGGACAGAAAATACATGTCCGGGCGGTGCGGGCGGATATCGAAACAAGGCAGATTGACTTCGCGCTCGCGGTGAAATAACTGTAATAGAGTGTTTTTTCCCGCTTGGCATCGGGGTGTAGCGCAGCTTGGCTAGCGCGCTTCGTTCGGGACGAAGAGGTCGAGTGTTCAAATCACTTCACCCCGACCAGTTTTTCCCGCCTCCAACTTGCCAGAAGAATTCAACTTCTGGCGATCCGTTACAAATATTGTCGTCCAAACAATCCGGTTTCGCAACCCCCGTGTAGCAGCAGTATCTTTGCTTCATCACGCCACTGGGTTGAACTCAGATAAAAAATCTGCGTATCTCGGCATCATGCACCTGATAGGGCTTGTCTTTGGGCTTTAATGATTCAATCAGGCGTGTTCCGATCTTAGCAATCACAAAAATAACTCCGCGTTTAAGGTGCCAATTTGGAACATCAAGTTTCTTGGTAATCATTACCCGCTCAATCCCTTGATTTTCTTTTGATGTAGTGGCGAACCCACCGCCATGAGTTTACGAATTGCATCGAACACAGCTTTGAACTGATGGTCATGATCCAAAAACTTCCGTTCTAGCAGATCAATCTTTTTTGCCAGGTCTTTGTTTGTGTCTAGCAGTTCGCGCATCTTAACAAACGCTCGCATGATAGCGACGTTGACCCTTATCGCTGATTTGCTTTTTAGAACGCTTGAGAGCATGGCAACGCCCTGTTCGGCGAATACCAAAGGGAGCTTTTGACGACCGCCGCGTGGATCGGTTTTTGATATCACAATCTGTGACATCAAAAGACTGAACTCCTCATGAGTCAGCTCAAACATGAAGTCATCTGGAAAACGATCCAGATTGCGTCTTACTGCCTGATTCAATACCCTGGTTTCAACCCCGTATAGCTCCGCCAGGTCACTATCCAGCATCACCCGCTGCCCACGGATAAAATAAATTTTCTGGCCGATCATGCTTACCGTCAGAGCTGTTGTTTTCATGTCTCGCTACCCTTTGTTTAAGGTCACAAACGGTGACCTTAGAAACTCTCCACGGGATTTCCGTAAATCCACTGTAAATCCTGCCAGAGTGTTTTTGGGCGTACACCAGAGAATCACGGTACATAAATAAAATCAGCTAATGTCCCGTAAATTCATGGCTTTTCTGTTCATTGCGGTTTATGGTTATTCACTGAGGTTATTGATTAAAACACGTTCGGGACGAAGAGGTCGAGTGTTCAAATCACTTCACCCCGACCAGATTTTCTGCTTTATCGTCTTCACTATCCAAATCAACAAATCCAGATGTAGCACGGTTTTGTGGATGCCCGCAGATGGTGGCAATAACGATCCGGCATTTCTCATAAATACAAAGCGGACAGTTGTCTTCAAAAAAATCTAGTCCCTCAAAATGAGCCCCCCTTCTCTCGCATTCATCAATTAGTGCTAGAAAATAACTTGTATCGCAATTTTCAATATTGTCGGAATCAACAAAATAGTTGGCGACAATAAGTAATCGACGTAATAGATTTTCTGTTTTTGTTTGCTTCATGCCTGGGTATTTTTTTTTCATGACGGGGCATTAAAGCAAAGATGATGCCAGATTATAGCCGATATATTTGAGCCTGGAGTCCAAAAACTGAATTACGTCCAAAAATCGGACCATAACTGATGGTCAGTCCATTTACATGTCTGGTCACGCCTGTTAAAAGGCGGTACGGCCATGAAAATCCTGTTTATAGAAAATCAACCCTGTGTGTCGTCACTGCTCAAGTTGCATCTTGAGAATGTGGCGGGCAACACTGTGATCTCAGCGGGGTCCGTAGAACAAGCCGCAGCAATATTGGATAAAGACCGCCGCTGGGACGTTCTGGTTTCGGGACTGTATTTCAGTGAAACGATGCCACACTACAGACGAAGAGCTTTAACCGGCGCTGACCTGATAGACATGGTTCTGGAAAGCAAACTTGATATTCCAAATGTGATCCTGCTCACATCAGTTGAACAGGATGAACCCGTGATAACTGAGCTTCAGAAAAAACATGGGCATCAATTCAAGTATATGAGCAGCGCTGACCTGCGCGGCTTTTTTGATTACGTAAAGGGCTTGAGCAAAAACTGCCAAAGCGCGGAGGTCATCCCCCTGCCATTCAGTTCCGGCCTGCGTGTTGACGTTGGCGGCCCGCATACTGATGAGGCTGCTACCCTGTAAGAATCTGGAATTACCATTCTATACGTTAACGGCCCCGCATACCGGAACATCCGAGGAATGCCGGTCATTCTGGCGATGCGGCGGTAACACTGTGCTTTTTTATAAAATTTGCTCTTTTTTACAAAATGATACAACACTTTCCCGGCGGCCTCGCAGTTCTCACGGCCCAGCAGGCTCATGGCTTCGCCAAACTGAATGACAAAGCCCGAATGAGCCTTTTTGGGATTTTTAAAATTTCGTTCCATTAACCCAAAAATCCACTCCCGTCCGGAATCAATAAAATATTCTACAACATAATCCTCTATCGAAAACACCTGCGTCCAGTCTTTTGACAGGGTAACCGGGGTAACCGGGGTAGCCGGGGCACCTGTCGCTTCTTCCATTGAAACGGTTTGCATATATAAAGAATTATCCAGCAGACATTCCCGACTTGCCAATAAAATAATAAAACAGGAAATCATCAAGGAAATGTCAAATCGCGCATGTCTTCGAATATTGTTTTGATCATCTCTCTTAACAGGTTCCAGTTTTTATCAAAACATAAATACAGGTTTTCAGGTTTCAGCTCGTTTTCGTACAGCAGTTCATTGTATTTGTTGATAACGCCCGAAAACAGGATGAAAGCAACATCCGGTTGCATTTTAACAACAGACCTGAACACCTCAAGACCGTTTTTACCCGGCATCTGATAATCACATACGACAACATCAAACCTGTTGCCTGTTGCAAACAATTTTTCCGCCTCATTTCCATTTTCGACTGACATCGATTCAATCTTGTATCTTGCCGACAACTCACCAAGCACCAGCGTATTAAAAACGTCGCGGATGTCGGATTCATCATCCACAAAAAGAATCCGGAATTCACGCTGGCTCATCGCCTTCCACCTCCATGATCATGAATGTCCCGCGAATGACCTGTCCTTTTTTCGGACAGCGCGGCGTGTTTGCGGGCTGCTCGTCAAACAACAGCTCGTCAGCACTGATATTGAAACGCTGGCATATCCTTCTCAGATGGGCGCCGGAGCGCGGCAGACAACCCTGCACATAATTGAAGATTGTTGTCTTCGGTATTCCAAGCTCCCTTGCAATATCTCCATATGTGAGCTGATGGGCTTTCATCAGACGCTGTAAAACAATGCCGATCTTAAGATCATCGCCGCACATGACATTATGATATTTGCGTTTGATTTTGCCCGTCATGCATTATTCCTCATGACGAACGGTTTTTCCTTATAAAGAACGAATGATGAATCACTCCCGGCGGATCAGCAATATGCGTACCATCGGGAATGCACTAGCTATTTCCAGATGATCATCGTTGCCTTGCCGGTTTCCTTGTCCACCGAGATGGTAGCGCCGAGCGTTTTGACAATATGCCTGCCTTCGGCCGATTCGATCTTGTCCTTCGGGTAGCGGTCCAGAAGCTTTTGCGGATCGCTTTCGGGATCGTCGGATCTCACATCCCAAACCATATTATGCAAAACCCATGTTCCCGGATTGAAGGCCACCAGAAGCCGCGGTGTGGAAGCATCATCGCCTTCGAAATAATACCACTGCTCGGTCTTGCGGGTGTTGTCCGGAGAGAGTCGCCAGTCCGGCACGCCAAGCATGCGCCAGACCTCGGCACGACCGGCAACCCCGATCTTGAGCAGCTCAACCGTGCCAAGCTGCAGCTTGGGCCGGTCCCTCACAGTTTGCAGGCCCTTGTGCGAAGAAGAGCACGCGGCGATCAAACACGCCGCCGCCAGCAATGCCGGAAATCTAAAATTTGCGCATGTCACGCGTGAATATGACTTTACCATTTCCAGCATCAATTATAATCCGGCGGCCTTCGACATGAAACTCATAAGAATAACGCCCTTCCATTTTTTCGGCCTGCGCAACCCAGATCACCTTCCTGCCGCCGCTCGCTAGCGCAGCATGCATGGACGGCTGCGCCCTCCTGGCTGCTTCAAACGCGACTGCGCGGTCTATCACATCGTTGTTAACCATCTCAAATCCCGTGGCATACGTTGAATACAGCGCAACAAGCTCTCCCCGCGGACCGATATCAATAGTGATTTTTCCGAGCGGTTCCAATGGCTTGCCATCATAATACTGTTTGAACACTACTTGCGCTGACCCGGCCCCAGCCGTCACCTCCGGCTCCCCGCACGGTGAATCCTGCCTGATTCCGATCAAACCGGCAGCACTTTCAAGCACTTCGCGCGCGCGGGCAAGAACATGGGCGGGATCATCGCTTTTATATTCTCCGCGGAACCTGGTTGAAATTGAAAGACTTCCGCGCACGCGGAGCAATTGCCCTTTCCTGTTTGTTTCAACCCCGAGCTCCTGCCCGAATTTTTCCTTGAACGCCGCAAGTGTCAACACGGCGGCACGGGAAGCCGATGTCATCTTTGGCTTCGTTCCAAAATGCCCTGACGGAGGCGGCATGGCTACCGCCACCGCTGCGGGTTTTTCAGCCTCAGGCGCAACCGCGACCACATCCTTCCGGGCGTAATGCCAGAGCACGCCACCCCCGGCGGATACAATCAACAAGCACCAAAAAATATACCGGTATTTTTTCATGTGTGAATCAATTTATGACCGCGATGAACTTGAGCGTTTGCGCCGCAGGCCTGCCGCTCCCGTCGGGCTCGCCGTTTGCCGGCCTCACAACGACCGTAAACCCGGCTTTTTCTCCATGAGCCGCCGCCCCCGACACCTTCACCCAGAGTGCCGTGAAAAAATTGCTGTCATAAAACGGATTGGTCGAAAAATACGCCGTACCTACCGGAATATGGGTTGAAACATTTGCCCCGTCATTGATCGCGTCAACAATCGCGCTTCCGTTGATTTTACCGTATCTGATCTGCGCCGTAACAGGATTTACATATCCATAGTTGATTATCCTGCCCTCCTGGTCATGCAAGAACGTGACGTTCGGATTATCGCTTGCCACTTCAAGCAGCAGCCCTCCGGCAGTGACTTCAGAAAGATTTTCAATATTGAACCAAAGCACCACCACCTCGCCAGGATCCATTTTGTCGTTGAGCGCGCCGTTTGCACCCTGCGGAATTGCCGTTCCCGGCACCCCCATGTTTGCCAGCCAGTTTTTTAGAAGCACCGGGCTGTCAATTATGCGTATCGCAGATCCGGCAGCCCAGTTTTTGGGTACCTGTCTGAAATGATAAAGACCGCGGGCCTCAAAGGCCGCCGCGACTTTTGCCTTGTCCTGCGCGGTCAAGCCGACCTCGGAGGTTTCGGCCCATTCAAGCGCCGTCCGGGCAAATTCAATAAAGGTGATGCCCGCATCCGGCACGCCACCCGATGGTTTTGGTAGATGTTTTAACGCCGAAACCACCAGTTTTTGCATGAAATCCCGCGCTTTTTCATAACCATATCCCGCCTCAAGCGCTTCCATGGCATCATAAAGGGCGCCGGTCACGACAAGACCCGCCTCGTGGATTTCTTCCTGCAATCTGTAGGATTCAAAAACCGTTTTTACATACGCCGGACCGGAATAATTATCCGGAAACGGCCAGCCCATGCCGTCCGGATAAACATAGCTGATGGTGTTGTTCTTTGATGAAAAACCCGCAGTACCCGCGCGAAAATTGGAACAACCCGTCCTGAAGGCCGAATCATACATCGGACAGCGGTTGGCCCCGCGCAAACCCTTCATGCCACGGTCCTTGACCGGCTTGATGACCCCGAGCGCCCACCGGCTGAACAGCCGCTGATCAAGATTCTCGGGCACATCCGATTTGAAAAAAGAGATTGCCGCAAAATCCGAAAGGGCTTCGCCAAGGGCGCCCGCCTCGTCGTAATAAAGCACATTCATGTCCACATCGCTGGAATAAGCGTTGACTGTGATGCCGTGTTGAAGCTCGTGCACGCCGACCATCGCATCATCGGCAAACGAGGCCCCGAGAAGCCTGCTCGAATCCCCGATGCATACATATTCCACCGTCTGGCCTGAATCAGTTTTTCCGCGACTGTAATAAGCATTGTCGGGAATACAATGCGCATACAGCCGGACCTGCGTCTTGAAGGTGTTGCAACTGTTGGCATCAAGGCGCGCAATAAAGCTGTCGGCCATATGATAAGTCATGGCTTCCTGAAACCGCGGATCGGATTGCGAATAGGTGAACTTGTTTGCCCCATCCCGCGCATTATACCCGCCATTGCAATTCATGAGATCGCGTACATCCGCAAATTTGCCTTCGAGAAGGCCCCGTCCGTTCAGACGCTCAAGCGTTACCGGCTTGCGGTATTCATCAAGTCCGGCCGTTGGTGACAATGTTGCGTTTGCGGCATCCGCCATCGGATCGGGCAAGAACGAAAAAGCGGCGCCGGTGCTGTTCGAGGTGGGCTCACCCGCAGGATTTTCAATGCAGCTCGATCCAGCGGCTTCTTCATTTTTTTCTTCTTCATTTTTTGAACAGGAAGAGGCAGCAAGCGCCGCAAATAGCGTCAAAAGGATAAAACCGCGGATTGTCATTCCCCGTCCCCCTACAATCCCATTTTAGTACCCATGCAGCTTATACACTACCATTTTTTTCATCACACTCGAGATATGCTGTAATGTTGTGGATTTGTCTGAAGTTCAAGCGGCAGCAGCCTCTTGATTGTTGGCCTTCGGTACCATGATCCCATTCTTGTATTCAATACCCATTAAAAGATTTCTATTTCTTCATAGCCCCTGATTTTTCTCCATGTCTTCCCGGCATCCTCCAAGAGCTTGAACGCCATGACTTCTGCTGCCTTCGGAGATCCTGCGCCATTGGTGACGTTCGTACGTAGTCGGACAGTGGCGAAGGTTGTGCGATACTATCGAGCCGCCGCCGCTTCACTCTGATCTTTTTGGGTACGAATGAATGCCATAGGGCTGCTCTCCAAGCAACGGATTGGCCGTATAAAATATATCTTCAACTTTATTTGTATCGCTCATAACATAATGCGCGCCGAATGATTGGAATCCGACAAGTCTGCCATCCCCGGAAACTGAAATATCAGAAACCGTAGAACATTCTGTGTTTCTTTTTCTTGGCAACGATAATCTTTCGGTTTTACCTCGCTGAACATCAAAAACAAACGCATCACTGCCGCAATTCGTGTCATCTTCACTCAAATTTGATGCTTGTGATATATAAGCAACAAAGCGGCCGTCGGATGAAATTGCCGGTTTAAAACTGGCCCAGTTGCCCTCCTTGCTGCCAGTACCGACGCTTATCCTTTGTGTCATCGCGCTCTGCATGTCGCGCACAAACACGTCTTTTGAATTATTTTTGTCATTCGATACAAAATTCGATGCCAACGATTCAAATGCCACATATCTTCCGTCAGAAGACATCACCGGACTGGAGCTTGCATTGTCTCCAACAAAACCATCCATGGAAACACTTGCCAATGACGTCGTTCCCGTATTCCTGTCAAACACAAACACATCACTGGACAGGTTGTTGTCATCGGCCACGATGTTTGAAGCCCCGGACACATACGCTATAAACCTTCCGTCTCCTGATATTTTCGGCAAAAAGCTGTCTCCATTCGCCGCCGCGCCGGACAGGCCGGAGCTGATTTTTACGGTCGTGCCAAGCGACATGTCCCTGAGATAAATATTCTTGTTTACACCGGCATCTCCGGCAACAAGGTTGCTGGCATAAGATTCAAACACGACATATCTTCCATCGTCAGAAAGCGAAGGATTCATGCTCGGCCTGTTTCCTTCTGCGCCATCACCGGATACGCTTGCCCTTGATATTGTGCCGGTGCCCAGATTCCTGACAAACACGTCCGTCAGATTGTTTGTATCATTTAGAACCAGATTTGATGCATCCGAGGCAAAAGCCGCAAACGTATTGCCGGGCGTCAGAGACGGATAAAAACTTCTGCCATTTGCCTCGCCGGATGCTCCACGCGAAATGAGATCAATGAACCCGGTCAGCGGGTCAACAATGAACACATCTTCAATGCCATTTGCATCCCCTACGACCAGATTGCCTGCAGATGATATGAACAATATCCGCGAACCATCTCCATTCAACACCGGCGAAAAACCGCCCTTGCCGGCCTGCAATCCCGCGCTACTTTTATTTACCCTGGATATTGCATCCTTTATCACGACTTTTGAAGTATTCGGCGCACCGATATTGTATCCGGCACCCGCCACAATTCCGATCACAACGCTCCTGTTGCCTTCAATCTGCTGATTATCCAAGGGCACGATCTCAACGCTCACGCTGCCTGTCATCGCCGGGACTGTAATCATATCACCGACGGCCCGGTAATTTACCCCATTAACAGCGGTTCCCGCTTTGACAATATTGATCTGCAAGGCTGGATCAAGGTCTCCAATCCTATTAATCAATATTTTTGCGGCATCACCGGTTTGTTCGGATGCCCAAGATCTCACCACCGAGGTGTTGATCAGCGGGATATCGTTGTCGGCGATTATCACCTTTCCAGTATCTTTTTGCTTGTCAATCGCATAGCCCGTACCAGCAGCAAGTTGAACAATCACGTTTTCATCGGGTTCCGACACCTGGTCATCGATTGACGTTACAAGAAGTTCAAACATGTTTTGACCTGCAGGAATTGTAACGGCCTGCGGTATCGTCCGATAATCCATTCCATTTGAGGCTGTTCCAGAAATTTGCAAATTAACCAGCAGCGACAACACCGTGGGTCCGGTTCTATTAATGGTTATTCTTCCAGCGTCTGGAGCAAACACGGACTCTTTTGTCCGCCCCTTTGAAACCGAAATGGAGACCCGCGTAACATCATTATCCAGTACTAACACCGTCCCCTGCGTGGATTGTCCCGGCACAAATCCCTGTCCCCTTGAAATGCCGATATTTACAGTTTCCACGCCTTCACTGATCTGATCGCTGAATGCAGCAATATCAATGACGACTTCTTCAACGCCAACCGGCATGTTTATGCTCTGTGGAATCGCTTGATAATCCACCCCGCTTGACGCAGAACCGCCAATCACCAATGGAATGGTGATCTGCTTGTTGCTGCCGCCAAGACGCGATATTTTGACCTTTACAGGAGCACCGCCCTCAACAGCAATTGATTCCATGACTTCGAGATTAACGATGTAGTTGTCGTCATCAATGACCGACATATCGATCTCTTTTGCCCCGCCCAGAATATAGTTTTGCGAAGAAAGTAACGTAACGTGTATGTTTTTTGGGTCTTCGACAATGTTGTCATCAATGATCCTGACAGGAATACTCATGGATTCCTGTCCAGCAGGAATTACTATTTGGCCCGGAATCACTTCATAATCCACGCCAGACACTGCAGTTCCTGAAATACCCAGGTCAACGTTTAATGGGCCGGACAAATCACCGGTTCTATTCAAAACTATTTCTGAACTTGCCCCTTCCTGCATGGAATTGGCTGCTACCGTCAAGCCCACATAATTGTAAATCTTGAATGGGTTGTTGACCTTGAATACATCGCTTTTGTTGTTATTGTCGTTTGGAACAAGATTGCTTGCCAGTGAATGGTACAATATATACTGACCGTTTGGAGATATGAACGTATATGTGCTGTTGTTGTTCGATTCCACGCCCTCCAGGCCCAAGCTGACCCGGACTGTTGTGGCAGTTGTCATATCGCGAACAAATACATCCCGAAGATTATTTGTATCACCATCATCAAGGTTGTTGGCGTCCGAAGTAAAAACGACATATCTTCCGGTTGCGTCTATATTGCTTATACCGCCATACGACCCGGCCGCCCCGGTGGAATTGGCATTGCCTTGAACGCCGTTTGAATTTACCGACACCCTTGTTGTTGTACCTGTAAGCTGATCATGTCTGAATATATCACTGTATCCGCCAGTATCGCCGGAGACCAGATTGGACGCAGACGACTGGAAAGTAATGTATCTTCCGTCAAATGAGATGCCGTTTGAATCGGACTGGTCATTTGCCTGCTGTCCCGAAGATGAAACACTAACCCGTTTGGTTTGACTGATCATCACATCATGAACAAAAATATCGAATGTATTATTCGTGTCCCCATTTACCAGATTCGATGAATTTGACATGAAGGAAACATATCTTCCATTTCCGGAAATCTGGGCAATATAACTTGATCCATTACCCAGTGTGCCGTCCGAATTTTTGCTTACCAGCGTGGTTGTACCGCTTTGCAAATCCCTGATAAAAATATCTTCCTTGCTGTTGACGTCATTATCTACAAGATTGGTGGCAAAAGAGGCAAAAGCGACAATTCTTCCGTCCGCCGAAATACCGCCGATTTCAGACAGCGAATTCGCCTGTTGACCACTGCTTGAAAGGTTCACCCTGCTGATCAGGTCGTTTGCCAGATTGTATATGAAGATGTCTGCTGCTCCGTTGGTATCGTTTGGAACGAGGTCAGAGGCGGTAGAATAGAACAACACATTACTTCCATTTGATGAAATAATAGGACAGTAGCTGTTGCCACCTGCTGGATAACCATTAAGACCAATACTGAGAATTTTTGTCGTTCCGAAGGTCAGCTTTCTTAAAAAGATATCATAAAAATAGGGGTCATTAGGCGCCAGATTTGTCGCATTTGAATGAAATGCCGCATATCTACCGTCGTCGGTAATCGATGCATTATAAGAATCACCATTTGATTCAACGCTGTTTGGCCCGAGACTGACCCTGAATGACGGCAAATGGATTCTGTTGTTTGAAAAAGCACTATTAGAAACTACAGACAACCCGCACATCATCCAGAACATCAATAAAATATTCTTACCTGTCATACACTCTCCTTGCCCCGCAGCAGGGCCGCACCCCGAAACTACAATCTCACTGTCCGAACAACACGGCATTCAACGCCCACCTGACCAGCCTTTACGGTAATTCGAAAATCTCCACTCAATTTCTGCTGAACATTTCCGCCAGAAGTTAAATCCAGTACATACAGCCCACTCGGATCAACAAACCTTAGTGGAGAATTGAAAAGGACGGGCGCCAGGCGATCCCATCCCTTAGAATCATTGGGATATAGCCCAAGCGGATCAACAAAATTAAGTGGAGAATACAAAAAGCACTCATTGACCGTACTCATACTCCTCACTTTGCCTCAGGCTTAGAAAGCTCGACGTTAGAACTCGTAACAACAATTACGTCCCGAATATCCAGCCCACCCGTTACATAGCCCACATCCTTATTGAGCTGTCTTCCAGACTGAAATTGCACGCGGACTGTGTAATGCCCTTCACATCCACTCTTGAAATTGCGTGTAGTGGCCTGGCCTTGTTGCAAAGCCCGTACTTCGATCGTCTGGCCACAGATCACGACCTGGACAGACGCAAGTACTTCCTGAGACCTATTGGAGAGTTCGAATTCAGCCTTGTGCTGAACTCCGTAAATGCCATGCCAAACGAGGTAGGCCGCCGCCAACAACGCTAAAGCAATGACGCCAATTCCAACCAAGAGGGGCTTCATCGTGGGCACGCATTCTGGTTGCCCGAATACGGGTTGGTTTGCGAACTACTCAGCGGCAAGGTCCACAGCGCGCCCTGATCCACTGCCGTTCCATTCATCCCAGCCGTTCTCCCAACAGCATTGTTATGAAGATCCATTGTCATCTCGGACCAGGGCTGCGCTGGCCTGTCACCTGGGAAGAACGTCCCTTGTATTTCGTGGCCGGTTCCAGCCACCCAGGCCGTCAGAACGTTTGTCTCGACTGTCGTTCTTCGCATCCATTCAGCGTGCCGCATCGCATCGCCGGCATCGTTATGGCCTGCCATACTCGATCTCACTTCAGTCGCTATCTCTTGCGCACGGCCAAGCTGTATCGTAAGGACCGGTGCCAGACGATCCCAGCCAGGAGAATCATTGGGATATAGTCCCAT
>MEQJ01000136.1:0-2330 GCA_001770165.1 Bdellovibrionales bacterium RIFOXYD1_FULL_53_11
TGGCAACAGCTTGCGTTTACTTAATGTTGTATTTTGTTTAAAAAGCCGTTGCTGCCGGATTATTCGGGTTTTTTCCCGGTAACACAAGCGGCCATTTGCAAGTCCGGAGTACCGGTCAACGTCACCGCCGCTTTGGAAAAATAGCGCCATATGCTACAACAAAAGCAAATGCAGCACGCAAAAGCCACGGTTTTGATTCTCTGCGGCGGCAGGGGTTCGAGGCTCAAACACATCACGCAAGAAGTCCCGAAGGCCATGGTCCAGGTTGATGGCAAGCCCATGCTTGCATATATCATGGATGCATTCGTGGCTCAGGGCTTTGGCCGGTTTGTTCTTGCCACCGGATATCTTTCGGATGTGATCGAAAAATTCGTGTCCGTCGCGTATCCTTCCACAAAAAAAGATACTGTTGTTGAGCTTGGCAATGCCGGCGTGGATGCCGGGATGCTCCGGCGCATTGATCACGCACGAAGCGTGCTGCCCCCCGAGCCCGATACCCCGGTGATTGTCGCTTATGGAGATACACTGGTTGACATAGATTACCGCGATCTTGTCGCAAAACACGCCGCCTCCGGCGCGGAGGCAACTATAGTTACCGGCCGGATCCGCAGTCCCTTCGGCATCGTGGACGTCGGGCCGGATGCACGGGTGGGGTCTTTCAACGAAAAACCGGTGTTTGACTACTATATCGGCTGTTTTGTCTGCGCCCGCCTTGCGCTCGACAAGCTTGACGCGGCAAAAATCGCAATGCACGATGGCACCGGACTTGTGGCGTGGTTTGAAGAGCTCTCCCGCGGCGGCCGCCTTGCGGCATACCGGCATGAGGGGCTTCAGATCACGTTCAATACCGAGCCGGAACTCAGCGAGGCGGGTGAGGCGCTGCGAAAGTTCAGGACGCTCAGGGAGAACACATGAATAAAACCGGCTTTGTAAAAAACAAACGCGTGCTCGTGACCGGCGGTTCCGGGTTCATCGCATCACACATGGTGCGCCGCCTGCTTGAAGAAGGCGCAGAGGTTTTCATCACCACGAAGTACAACAGCATCATAGACAACGTGCGGCTTGCGGCGCTCTGGGACCGCATCGGCGTGATCGAGGCTGATCTCCGCAATCCGGATTCTCTTGCGCAGATCAAGGCCGTCAAACCAGAGATCATTCTTCACTTCGGCGCATACAACCATGTGGGCGACAGCTTTACGCACGTGCTGGAATCCCTCAATTCAAATGCCGTCGGCACAGCGTGCCTGATGGAGGCCTACAAGGAATACGAGCGGTTTGTTTATATCGCAACGAGCGAGGTTTACGGCTTTCAAAAGAGCGTTCCGTTTGTAGAAACAATGACGCCGTTTCCGACGTCGCCGTATGCGGTCGGAAAATTCGGTGGAGAGCTTTATGCGCGCATGCAGCATCATGTGTATGGGCTGCCGGTTTCGGTCATCCGGCCGTTCAACGCCTATGGCCCGTATCAGAGCCCGCGCGCGATAATTGCCGAGCTGATAATCAAGGGGCTGCGCGGCCAGCTCATCCAGACCACCGAGGGCAAACAGACGCGCGACTTCAACTACGTGACCAATCTTGTCGACGGCATATTGCTGGCCGCCGCGAGCAAAGAGTGCGTCGGGCAGGTCACGAATATCGGTTCGGGTGAGGAGATTGCGGTGCGGGACCTGGTTCTCAAGATCCATGAACTGACCGGCAAAAAATCAAAACTCGAAATCGGCTCGCTTCCGAACCGGCCGACCGAGATCTGGCGCATGCAGGCGGGCAATGAGCGCGCAAAAAAGCTGCTTGGCTGGGAGCCGCGCGTCGGGTTTGAAGAGGGGCTCGGGCGGACCGTGGACTGGTTCCGCCGGTATCTGGATGTTTTTGCAAACGACAAATCCCCGCTGCTTTCGCTGTAAGTCATGCGCTGGTTGCAATGGGCTACATACGATCTTGCGGGCGGACTGGGCGGCGTTGAAATGCATGCGCGCTGTCTTGCGCGCGAGCTTGCGAAGCTTGATTCCGGAATTGAAACAGTTTTGTCGGCTGATTCTTCCGCGCTTGATGATCTCTCCTGGGATGTGATCCACACCCACGGTACCGGGACGCTGCTCGGCCGGGAATTTTTATATGCGCTGAAAAAACTGGTTATTTCGAACCTGATCGCTTCGAGGCGTCCAAGGCCGCTCAGGGTGCACGGCGTGCATGGCACCACGCTCGGGCGCATGGCCGCATGCCGTGAATGGACCTGGCCGGGGGGGTATCTTGCCGCCTTCAAGGAATTTCTTGCGGTATTTAATGCCGACGTGGTGCTTGCCGACCATGCGGGGCTTTATCTTTACAGGCTT
>MEQJ01000136.1:2362-12815 GCA_001770165.1 Bdellovibrionales bacterium RIFOXYD1_FULL_53_11
CTCAAACGGCTGGGATGCATATTCCGATGGCTGCGGGGCCGAGTCCCTGCCGGACGCGCTTGAAGGCAATCTTCGCGGGGTGGATCGTTTCTGGGTCTATTACGGCCGGGGCAGTGATTACGTAAAAGGAGTGGACCGGCTGATCCGGGCGCTTGATTTTTTTCCGCCCGGCGTACGGCTTGTCGCAAGTCCCGGCGAGGGGTTTGAATCCGTGCGCTCTCGTGTGATCCATACGGGCAGGGTTACCCCCGGGCAACTCAAAACACTTTCCGGCCGGGCAAGCGGACTGGTGCTCACGTCACGATACGAAGGGCTGCCGCTTGTCGTGCTCGAAGCGCTCGGGATGGGTCTTCCGGTTGTTGCCACCCCTGTTGGTGGACTTGTGACCCTTCCCGGTGATTTGATGGGAATGTATTTTACCGGCTCGCATGCGCCTCAGGATATTGCCCAGGCAATAAAACTTGCCCAAGAAGATATCTCCAGCCGCGATGAACGCGCCCGCCATAACCGCAAATTGATCTGCTCGTGGCGGGATGTCGCGCTCGGAGCGCTCAATACCGTCCGGTCATGACGCCTTTTTCTTGGGCTGCGATAAAAGCGAGACCACGACCAACACCAGAAAACCAAGCGGAATCGAAACGATTGCCGGCTGGCTGAACGGCATGAGGGCCTTGGCCGGATCGATACCGTAGACGTCCTTGTACGCCTGCGCGCTCAGCAGGATCCAGGCGAGTGACGACAGCATTCCGACGATGATTGCCGCGGTGATGCCCTTCTTGGTTGTCCGTTTCCAGAAAAGCAGCATGATCAGGGCCGGCAGATTGGCCGATGCCGCGATATTGAACGCCCAACCCACGAGGAAGTTGACGTTCATTTTTGCAAACAGGATGCCCAGCACGATCGCCAGCAGGCCGACAAAAACCGCAGCAAGCTTGGCGGTTCTCACCTTTTTGAAGTCGTCCATTTCGACCTTGAAGTAGTTGGTCATTATATCATGCGCCACGGCGCCGCTCGCGGCCATGATGAGCCCGCTTACGGTGCCGAGCACCGTGGTGAACGCCACGGCCGATATGATGGCAAAGAGCCATTCGTTGAAGCTGCGGGCCAGGAGCGGAGCGGACATGTTTGAATCGGTGACATCGAGCATGCCGCTGGTCATGGCGCCAAGGCCGAGATACAGCGTCAGCACATAAAAAAAGCCGATGGCGGCAATGCCCACTATGGTGCTCTTGCGTGCGCTGGCCTGGTCCTTGACCGTATAATAACGGATCAGGATGTGCGGGAGCGATGCCGTGCCGCAAAACAGCGCGAGCATGAGCGACAGGAAGTCGAGCTTGTCGCTGAATTTTTCGCTTCGGACCTTGCTGAATGTCGGGCTGGACCCCGGCGAAAGGAAGTCGCGGCCCGCCGTGAGCTTCTGGAAGTAAATGCTCTTGGTGCTTCCATCAGCGTCAACAATCCTGTCAGAGATCCATTGCACCACATCGGTGTCCTGCATGGTGCGGATGAAGCCCAGCGGCCCGAGCGGCCCGGTTTCTTTGACTCCGTCCGGGAGCTTGTAGGCGTAGCCGACCGGTTTCAGGTCCTCTTCGCCTTCGGCCTTGCCTTGCGGCAGGTTGTTGACGAGTTTTTTGCCGCCCGCCAGCGTGGTTACAACCTGTGTTTCGGAAAGCAGATCGCCGTCCTTTTTCCAGATCGAAACCATTCCGGAGGCCCGGTCCTGCACTCTTACAAAGGGCTTGCCCTTCCAGGCGCCTGCCTCAGGAACAACCACGGTGTTTTTGCCGTCTGCGACCTGTTTGAGGGGCATGTCTCTTTTGAAGATCTTGACTGGATTGCCCTTTGAATCGACGGGCTCGGTTGTAATGCCGCGCATGAGGATCATTACTGTGATCACTGCGCACAGGCACACAAGAAGCGTGCCCTTTATGAATTGCACCCAGGTTGTAGATACCATGCCGGCCGTGACGACGATTGTAATGACCACGAGGCCTACGATGATAACGCCCATGTAATGGGGAAATCCGAGAAGGGGTCTTACAAGGGCGCCTGCGCCGACCATTTGCGGAATCAAATAGAAAATGCTGACCACCAGGGTGCTTATCGCTGCAGCAAGCTTGATGCCCCTGGAGTTGAACTTGTTGTCAAGGGCGTCGGCAAAGGTGTAGCGGCCGAGTCTTTTGAGGGGCTCGGCTATAAGAAACAGTGCCACGATCCATCCGGCAAGGTACCCGATGGAATAAAGGAAGCCGTCATATCCGAAGAAGGCGATCATTCCGCAGATGCCGAGAAATGATGCCGCCGACAGGTAGTCGCCGGCAAAAGCGATGCCGTTGACCGCCCAGTGGATGCCGCCACCGGCCGCAAAATACCCTTTGGAGGATTTTGCCTTGGAACCCATGTAAAAGCTGATTGTCAGAACAATGCCGACAAAGATCAGAAAAATGAAAACCGCAATTCCGGACGATGAGTGGATCATTTGCTGCCCTCTCCCTTGTTCTTGCGGCAAAGCGCCATGTAAATGAGTGCAAGCACGATTGCGGCCACAATCAACGCAAAACCATAGGTTATTGACAGATTGATGCCACCCATCCACGGCGTACCCATTATATCGGGGGCAAACGCGCTGAGGCCCATGAAACCGGCATAAAACAGCACGTAAACGAAAAACATCAGGACGCCGATTCTTGTGTTGTATCTTACCGACGATTCGTCTTCCTGCTCACGCGGGGCTTCCGCTTTAAAGTCCAAACCACCCATGGCACTCTCCTTTTTATGGGACGAAAATTATGAAGTTTTGAGGATTCGACGATTATGGATATTTTGTCAAGCAATTATGCTTTGACAATAAATTTTATGGAGAAGACCGCATGTGTTAATCCAGAATCCGGGTATGCTCAAGAAACAAGAGACCGGGCCGAAGAAGAACTGGAAAAGTTTTCTGCTCAATATCGTTTCCCCCGCCATCCTCGCGGTGGCGCTTTTCAACCTTTCCATTTTCGCGCTGATAATCCCGGCGATGAAAAAAAACATCGTCGACAGGAAAAAGGAGACCATCAAGGAACTCACGCTGGCGCTTGTGAGTGAGTTCGCGGATCTTCACAAGCAGGAAAAGAACGGCCTCATTTCGCGCAAAGCCGCACAGCGCAAAGCCATCGAGCAGGCAAACAACATGCGCTACGGGTCCGAGAGCAAGGATTATTTCTGGGTGACCGACATGGCGCCCAACATGATTGTTCATCCTTACCGCGGCGATCTCAACGGCAAGGATGTTTCAAAATACGCCGATCCCGCCGGAAAGAGGCTTTTCAGTGAATTTGTAAAAATCGTAAGGCAGTCCGGCGAGGGGTATGTGGATTATCTCTGGCAGTGGAAGGATGATTCGACCAGGATAGTTCCGAAGCTGTCTTATGTCCGCGAGTTCAAGCCATGGGGATGGGTTGTCGGTACCGGGATTTATCTTGAGGACGTCAGGGAGGAGGTTTCACGGCTGATACGGCGCGTGATCCAGATTTCGGTCGTCATCTCCATTGTTCTTGCGCTTCTTCTTTTTTATATCGCCAGATCCGGTTTTAATGTCGAACTCAGGAGATTCAGGGCGGAGGTGGCGCTCAAACGGTCGGAAGAACAGTACCGGCTGCTGGTCGAAGCCAACAAGGAAGGAGTGGTGCTTGCCGTTGACGATGTTGTGGTTTTTGCCAACCAGACACTGCTCCAGCTGCTCGGCTATTCGTCGCAGGAGATTGCCAAGCTGACCCTTTGCGACATTGTCGTGACGGAAGACGCACCCGCGATGCCGGGTTATATGCGGATCAGGAAGAAGTCCGGAGAGCTTATTGAGGTGGTGGCCTCATCTTCCGAGGCCGTATTTGCCGGGCAGAGTGCCCACATATATTCCTTCAGGGATGTCGGCGAGCGCAAGAAAACAGAGATAAATCTCTCGCAGATACTTTCGGAGATGCAATCCGCCCTGCTGCTTCCCAATTCGCCGATAAAAAAATCCGCTACCAGGCTTGTTGAGTGTGCCATCAACACTTCCATAAAAAACGCCGCAGGAATAATGACTGACGCCGGCGCGCGGTTCATTCTTGTTTATTCCGCTCCGGGCGAGCATATCGGCATTGTCACCGATACCGACATGCGCACCAGGGCGCTGCTTGGCGGCATTGATGCATCAAGGCCGGTTTCAACAATCATGACGTCGCCGGTTGTCAGGATTTCCGAAAGGGCGCTCCAGTTTGAAGCCACGCTTTTGCTTCAGGAAAAGGGGATTCATCATCTTGCCGTCGTAAATGATGCCGGAGCCGTTGTCGGCGTTATCAGTGCTGACGATGTTTTGCAGTCCCAGCGGCACCCCGCCTCGATCATCCTTGGTGAAATCAAGGCGGCAAGACATCCGGATGTGATTCTGGCCAACAAGAAAAACCTGCCCACGCTTCTCAAGGCCATGCTGGACAACGGGGCCCGCGCCGGGAGCATTACAAGGATACTTTCCTCGGTATCCGACGCCATGATCACGAGATTCATAGAGCTTGCGATTGAAAAACTTGGCAGCCCGCCGACGCGGTTTTCTTTTGTCGTATTCGGCAGCGAGGCGCGCGGAGAACAGACCCTGAGAACCGACCAGGACAACGGGATCATCTATGAAGACCCCCGTCCGGAACTTGCCTCTGAAGTGCAGGGGTATTTTCTCAGGCTTGGAGAAATGGTCTGCGGCTGGCTTAATGATGCCGGCTACACTTTTTGCGGCGGCGGGGTGATGGCGAAAAACCCGAAATGGTGCCAGCCGCTCTCAAGGTGGCAGCAGTATTTCAGCGATTGCGTGGTTGCTTCAAATCCGCAGGACCTTCTTGATGTAAACGTATTTTTTGATTTCAGGTCCGTATATGGCGAGAAGGGTTTTGTTTCGCGCTTGAGAAGGCATTTGGGCGGGACGGTTGAAGGCAGGCATGCTTTTTTCTTCCATCTTGCGCAATCCACGCTGCAGTACAAGCCGCCGCTCGGGTTTTTCGGAAATATCCGGCTTGAAGAGAACCAAGACAACGTATCTACGTTCAATATTAAAAGCGCGATCATCCCTATCGTGAATTTTGCGAGGATATACGCGCTCAGGCATGGAATTGACGAGACCGGGACGCTCTCAAGATTGCAGGGGCTGCTTTCGGCTGGCGTGCTTGTCGAGTCGAGCCACCTGGAGATTGCCCAGGCCTTCAGCTTTCTGACGCAGATGCGCCTTGTGCATCAGTCCAACCAGATAAGTCTCGGCAAACTGCCGGACAATTTCATATTGCCCGATGAACTGACTCAGATAGACCAGTCGCTGCTCAAGAAGATATTTTCCGATATTCTGGTATTCCAGGCAAAGGTAAGTCGGGATTTTGCGAGAACCGAAGGATGAAACGCCGTGGCGGGAGGGCCGGATGAGGGTGGTGGTGGTCGGTGATGTTCATGGCGCGATTCATGAGCTGCCGGGATATTTGATGCATGTAAAGAAATACTTCCGGGTGGAGGCCGCAATCCAGGTCGGCGATTTCGGTTTTTTCAAGGACCTGGTTGATGTCGCAACCGAATCGGGCGTTTATTTTCCGGTTCCGCTTCATGCGATTGACGGCAATCATGAGGATCATGCCTGGCTCAAGGAGTGCATGGCCAGCGGCGTGGCCGGGGAGTGGAAGTCGCGATTCAATCTGCATTTCATGCCCCGCGGCTCCGTGGAGAAGCTCGGGTCTTCGACGGTGGGATTTCTGGGGGGCGCCCTTCATGTGGACAGGAAGCAGTTTTTCAGCTCCCGGAGCCTGGCATCCAATTATATCCAAAAAGCCGAAATTGAAAATGCCCTGCAGGTGTTTGGCGCGGGCGCTCCGGAGCTGATTGTCACCCACACCTGCCCCGCGGGCATTGGAATCGGAATGAAATCCCATCCGCTTTTTGAGCACGGGGTTTATGAGTTTGTCAAAAAGCCGGGGTTTGATCCGGGTCCGCAGGATGATTGCGGAGACATGGAGCTTGCTTTGCTGTGGAAGTCCCTGGAGCGCAAACCGCAGGCTTGGGCGTTCGGGCATTTTCATCATTTCCATGAAGCTACGGTGGACGGTACGCACTTTGTCTGTGCGGGAGAGCTTGCCGCCGACGGGCGGTGTCCTTGTGTGATCTGGGAAACCGAAGAGAAGAGGCTGATTACTGTGCGGATGCCGCAGTCCTGAAACCCTGCAGCGCCATGCGTCGCGCCGCGCTAATGACGCCGCCGCGTCCTTGGGATAGTATTTCTGCATCAAGGAGGATGTGAAAATGAAGAAGGCTTTTCTGCCGTTTTTGCTGGTTGCCGGTCTTGCCCCGGTTGCGTCCGTCGCGGATGGCGCCGTTCCGATTGAAGATCATCTCGCCGGATATTACCGGCAGGCGTTTCCGGCCGCCGCCCTCAAGACCGCGCATGCGGTGCCGGACCCCATAACCGAGGGCGCTATAAATAACACCTATTTAAAAATATATGACTCCGCCGGAGCGTTTCTCGGCTATGTGCGCGAAGTGTCGACCACGACCGGCTGCAACCAGTACTGCAAGCCTCTTGATTTCACGCTTGCGCTTTCACCGGACGGCTCGTTCCGCGCGCTCCTGGTCCAGGAACCGCTTACCAAGCTCGGACACCGCAAGTTCACGGATGCGGATTATGCAAAGCTCGATTCCATTCTTGAAAACAACCCCGAAAGCTTCAAGGTTCCTTCGCAGCCGATGGACCTTGTTGACGCCACAACGCGCGTGACCAGGCCGGAGTACAAGAACGACGTCGTACCCACTGCGGCGCTTACGAGTTTCAGGATCTATGAGTATGAAAAACAGACCATTCAGCACATAAAATCCGTGGAGAAGAAAAAAGCCGGGGCTGTCGATCCCGGCGCTTCCGCGCCAGCCTTCATGCTTCCTGATTTTCATGAAAAGAACGTTCTTTTTGATCCGGCGTCCGGCGCGTCACCATATAAAAACAAGGTGACAGTGATGCTGTTTTTTGCCACCTGGTGCCCGGATTGCCGGAAGGAGCTGCCGCAATTTCAAAAGCTTTTTGAAAAATACCGCGGAAATCCGGCGGTTGAGTTCGTTGGAATACGCACCTGGCGCAATCGCGAGCATGAGGATTACAAGGAGTTTGTCGGGAGGTTCGGACTGGGGTTTGCTCTTTTGTCTGATACCCCGAAAGAAAATCCGCCCTACAGCAAGGTCGCAAAACTTTATGGACTCGAGTGGGTGCCGACGCTTTTCATAATCGATAAAAAGGGCGTGGTTCGTCACAGACCCGAGAATGTTGATTCTGCAACTTATGTCGAAAAGATGTCCGCGCTCATCGATCCGCTGGCCGGCGAGCCGCGTTTTGAACGATTTGAACTTCGTGCGATAGGCACCCGCATTTCGGTCACGTATCCGGGCGCGCGTGATGTATCGGTGGAGCGCGAGGTGCGGGATTTTTTTGACGAGTTTGAATCGGGGGCCAGCCTTTACCGGTCCGACAGCCGGTTGCGCGCACTGAACATGGGCGCTCCGGGTGTCCGGATAAAAACGGGCCGGCTGCTTTGCGAATTGCTCTTGGAAGGCGTGAAGTATACACGCGCAAGCGAGGGAAGATTTGACATCACCTATAAAAATCCTTCAATCGACGCGCTTGGGCTGGATTGCGGCAGGGACGAGGCGTGGGTCGGCAGAAGCGGTGTTTTTATCGATCCTGGCGGCATCGGCGCCGGTTTTGCCGCAGACCGCATCGGCGCGATGCTCAGGCGCCGGGGGATGCGCGATTTTGTGGTCGATACCGGAGGCGAGCTGCTCGTGTGCGGACGTCGCGGGACGCGGCCATGGCGGATAGGCATGGAAAACCAGGGGATATTGAAGCCGCGCGCGTTTGCGGGCGGATGCTGCGGGGTCAGCACCTCCGGCGGACGCGCAAGATATGTTAATCGGGGCGGCGAGAGTTTTTCGCTTATTGTGGATCCTGTGCGGGGCGGAAGCGGCGCCATCAGGCGTGACCGGGTCCGCACGGTGACCGTTGTCGCGGCGACGGCCGCCGCGGCTGATGCACTTTCCACGGCTCTTGCGGCGGGGGCGGACGATGTGACGTACGTGCAGCGGATGAAGAGGCTGCACGGCGTTGAAGTGCTGATTTATTGATTATCTGTAGAATAAAAAAATTCATTTTGCAGAGAAAAATCAAATATGTTAATATAACTCTGTAGAATAAGAATATTAATTCTACAGAGGATTATTTATATGCGTTTTATCGGCAGGGAAAAAGAACTGGATCAGCTTGGAGAGTTGATGGGGCGGGGAAAATCATCTCTCGTGACCGTACAGGGAAGGAGAAGGATCGGAAAAAGTGCTCTGGTGAGGCGTTTTGTTGAGGTGAAAGGTGTTGAGCTGTTTGAATTTCAGGGGCTGCCTCCGCGCCCCGGAATTAAAAACAGCGATCAGCTCGCGGCGTTTGCGCGCAGCTTGGCCGGGTATCTGGATGTCAAGGGGTTGGAATTTGATGACTGGTCGCAGGCATTCGCGCAGCTTGCGCAACTCGGAAATGCTGTAAAACGGGTTGTGTTTTTGGATGAGATATCATGGATGGGCGCCAAAGACCCTGATTTCGCCGGCAAGCTCAAGTCAGAATGGGATCGCACCTTGGGGCGGCAGGATAAAATGATCCTTGTCTTGTGCGGGTCGGTTTCAAGCTGGATACAGAAAAACATTCTGGACAATACAGGATTTGCGGGCCGGATTTCGCTTTCCATCGTTCTCAGGGAGCTTCCGCTTCCGGATTCCTTCAAGCTGGTGAAAAATATTGCTCCAAAAACCACAAGTGCGGACTTTGCCCGCTTGGTGTCGGTTACGGGCGGGGTGCCGAGATATCTGGAGGAGATCGATGCGCGCAGTACGGCAGAAAGGAATATCAACCGGCTTTGTTTTCAGGAGGCGGGATTTCTTTTCAACGAGTATGACAGGATATTCAATGAGGTGTTCGGCAGGAAACATCCCTTATACTCGTCAATTCTGGAGGGGTTGATCGACGGTCCGCTTCAGCCGTCCGGGCTTGCAAAAAAAACAGGGTATCCGCTCAATGGTGACCTGATCGAAAGCATTGGCGATCTCGAACTTGGCGGATTTTTGCGCCGGGATCATACTTGGGGGCTGTCCGGCAGGATGTCTAAAATCAGTCTGCTCCGGATTTCGGACAATTATTCGAGGTTTTTCCTGAAGTACATCCGTCCACGACAACAAAGGCTTGTGAATAAACCCGTCGGCCTGAATGATTCACTTGATTTCATCCACTGGCCGGTTGCATTCGGCTTTCAATTCGAAAACCTTGTGGCCGGCAATGCTGACAGGTTGTGCGAACTGATCGGCGTGCCGGGGTCTGATATCGTGCAGTTGGGGCCGTATTTCCAGTCTGCTACCAAGGCGCGTCCGGGTGTGCAGATTGATTATCTGATCCAATGTAAAAAGGGTCTTTTGTATTTATGCGAGATAAAATCCGGCGTCCGGGTGACCGGAGACATTATCAGGGAAGTAATGGATAAGACAAAGCGATTGAAAATTCCAAGAGGTTTTTCGGTGCGACATTGTCTTGTACATCTCGGAGAGTTGCCGCCATCAATTGTCGAATCCGGGTATTTTGACCGGATCATCGGATTCGAGGATTTTTTGAAGTAACGCCCCCCGTTTACATTCCCGTCCGGCGGGGCTATCAATCATCTTGATGCGCATCCTCGTTGTTGATGACGAAAAAAAGATGGTCATGTTCCTCAAAAAGGGGCTGGTCGAGGCCGGATACAGCGTCGATGTGGCGCAGAGCGTGTCGTCAGCCGACGCCCTTCAGGGCGCGAATGATTACGATCTCATATTGCTTGATGTGATGCTGCCTGACGGCAACGGGTTTGATGCCGCCCGGAAGTTCAGATCCGACGGCTATGCCGGGCAGATTCTTCTTTTGACCGCGATGAGCAGTACGAAGGACAAGGTGCGAGGGCTTGACTCCGGTGCCGATGATTATCTTACCAAGCCGTTTTCGTTCGACGAGCTGCTTGCGCGCGTCCGGGCGCTGCTCCGGCGGTCCGGCACCGCGCAGTCGCCGATGCTCGAATACGGCGTGATCAAGATGGATCTTGTCAAGCGCGTGGTCAGGATCGGAAGCGACGATGCCGCGCTTACCGCGAAGGAATTCGCGCTTCTTGAATATTTCCTGCGCAACGCGGACCGTCCGGTTTCGCGTACCGAGCTTTCGGAGCATGTATGGGACATTCATTTCGATCCTGGCAGCAATGTGATCGATGTTTATATAAACAACCTCAGGAAGAAAATCGCGCAGCATACAAAAAACAAATACATTCATACGGTGGTCGGTGTCGGATATGCCTTACGCAAAGAGTGACATCAGGCTGCCGGCAATGAAAAGCTTCCGCTTGGGCATCTCGGCCTTTGTGTTCGG
>MEQJ01000136.1:12829-30163 GCA_001770165.1 Bdellovibrionales bacterium RIFOXYD1_FULL_53_11
TGCCGAGCCCGGACATCTTGGCGGCGAGCTGCTGGCGTGGGGGCGCTACATGCTGCCTGCCGCAATTGTTGTTGTCATCGTGCTCGCCGTGGGGAGCTATGTGCTCTCGGGGCTGATTCTCGGGCCCATGCTCCGCCGGCTGGAGCGGGCTTTTGACGAACAGGAACGCTTCATTGCTGACGCGTCGCACCAGCTCAAGACGCCGCTGTCGGTATTGAAAAGCGAGATTGATTCATTGAACCGTGCCGATCACTGTGAAAAAATCCATGAATTCGTCAATGAGGCCTCAGTGGAGCTGGAATATCTGGGTAATCTCGTGGAAGGCCTCCTTATTCTTGCGCGCACGTCGGCCGGTGAATACAGTCTTGTGAAAAACCGTGTCAGGATCGACGAGCTTGTGCTGGATATTCTTCCGCGGTTTGACCGCATTGCGCGCAAGCGCGGCGTGAATTTCAAATGCAATGTTGAAGAGTCCGGCAAGCCCGGCGATTTTGAAGTCCATGGGGACGGCGGCCTTTTACGCAGTCTGTTTGAAACGCTGGTGGACAATGCGCTCAAACATTCGCCGGACGGCGCGGTTATTGATGTCGGTCTTCGTCCGGCAAAGGGTGGCGTTGATGTCCGCATCAAGGATGCCGGTCCCGGGATTCATCCCGAACAGCACAAAAAAATCTTTGACCGCTTCTACCGGGCCGGTCATGGCGGGCGCGGGTTCGGGCTTGGTCTTGCAATTGCAAAAAACATCGCGGATGCGCATGGCGCCGCCATCACGGTTGTTTCCTCTCCCGGCGCCGGCGCCGAATTCATCGTCAGGATTAATAAAAATTAATCCGCCGTTAATGTGTTCTTAATGGGCCCCCTGCTAGCTTTATCTTCATAAAGAGACTGTTTTTCTGACCGTCTCAAGGGAGGGAACAATGAACAAGCCGATCGGTGAAGTGGTTGCGAAGAACATCAAGGTCAACAACGAGGTGAAGGAATGGATCGAGGGGGAGATGTCCAAATGGGCACAAACCCACCCGGAAGAAGCGGATGGCGACGGTTTATACTATCTTGTTAATTTCAGGCGTCTCAGGGACGCCGCCAAGAATGCGGTGCAGGTCGGTTGTGACCTGCAGATCCTGGCAAAAAAACACATATTCAAATGCGAGAACAGGGGGCTGAACCCCAAACGTGCGCTCAGGCACTGTCTGGCGGCGCTTCATACATGATATTTGAAAATCTTATCCACCCCGGCCCGGCATGGCTCGCTATGACAGGATGTCCATGTCGGGCTTCCATATCCCGCGCCATTCCTTGAGACGCACCTTTGGCCTGGCGGGTACGGCACTCGGTGGCGCATCATCCCCCTGCGGGAGGGGATATTCGATAAACGCATAAGTAAGCCGTGTCCGGGTGCCGTATTCGCTGAGGTCAAGTCCCGTGACTTCATTCCATGAACCTTCATTGAAGTATTCCTTGCCTTCACGCCATTGCCGGTATCTCGTGATGTGCGTGTGTCCGAAGATGACGGTGTTGATGTCGTCATTTTCATCAAGGATGCGGAATGCAATGCGGTCGTAATTCGGATAAATTGAAATCTCCTTCAGCATTCCGAGGGTGTGTCTCACGGCCTGGCCTATCTGGTAGCGACGGTGGAACAGGATCGTGTCGAAGACGAACTTGACGATCTTGGCCACGGTTTTGAAGCCCCAGAACGGATCGTGGATTATCGTCCAGATCAGGAATGTCTGGAACGGCCTCACCTTGTCGACGTGGGGGCGCTCCCTTTTCAGTTTTGGAAGCATGATGGCGATGAAGAGCGATCCCCACGGCAGATTGAGCACCGGCTCGGGCAGCCTTCTCATTATAAAGGGGCGCTTCATGTTGATGCGGGCAAAGCTTTCGTATTGCTGGCCGTGCTCGATATAGATGCCGTCGCATTTGTAGCTCGTATCGTAGAATTTTATGTCAGTGCCGCAGGCTTCGGAGAATATGCGTCTCGGCGCTTTCCAGAGCATGCCCATGTCGTGATTGCCGACAATGTAGGAGATGCTGTGCCCCGGCGCGGAGGCAAAACTCCTGAGAGCCTGGAAAAAATCAGGATGTCCCGCGACGATCCGTTCCACCGCGCGCACCACGCTCCTTTCGGTAACCAGGTGCGTGTGGACGCCGTAGGTGTCCATCTGCAGGATGTTGAGGATGTCTCCGTTGAGCACCAGCTCCACCTCGGCGTCGGCATACTGGCCGGTGCGGTAGTAATAAAGGAATTCAGAAAACTCCCGGTCGTAGACGAAGTCTTCAAGGATGTTCTGCGACCCGTCCTGGAAGTAACGGCCCTTGCCCAGATGAAAATCACTCACCACGAGCTTGAACCGGGGTTTGGATGGCCGGGCTGCCGCCTGTTCAGCCATTTTAGGCGTCCCCCGGGGGCGCGGTGGAGCCGGTTTCGTCCCCGGCCATGAAGACGAGATTGCGGCTTTTCTTTTTTGCCGAGTACATGGCTTTGTCCGCCATTTCTATTATGTCCCGCTTTTTGTTGGCATGTTGCGGAAAAATCGCCACCCCGATCGAGACCGTGAAGTGAACATTGAGTTTTTCCCGCGCCAGGAAGTGTTTCTTTTCCACGGATGATCTGATGCGTTCAGCAACGGTGCGTGCGGTGGAAAAATCACAGGGCGAGAGGATGGCGACAAATTCGTCGCCGCCGTAGCGAAAAATGGTGTCGGTTTCGCGGACGTATTTTTTGAGGTGTCCGCCCAGTTCATTGAGGAGCCTTGATCCGACAAGATGGCCGTGGGTGTCGTTTACGTTTTTGAACTTGTCGGCATCGATGAAAAGTATGGCAAACGGTTTTCCGGTGTTTTCGGACTGGGCGATTTCGCGGTCGAGGATGTTGCTCAGGTAGCGGGTGTTGTAGAGCCCGGTGACATCATCGACATAAACAAGGTGTTGCACCCCCATGAACTGCTCGATGTTCTTGCTGGTCAGCCCTATCTGTGCATGGAGGATCTTCACGCGGCCTTCAAATGAGTCCAGGGATGCCGGTTTTTCGGGTGACAGGCAGACGCAGTAATAATCCTTTTCCGAGGCGCATTTGAAACGGAAGATGAAGAGCCCTGGCGTGAGCTGTCCGCGTTCGACGAACCTGAAAATATCCTCTCCGGATTGCATGATCGAGAGGGGATTGGCCGCCTGTATGGAGATGTCGAGGATCTCCTCCATCGCCCGGTCCTTGCGCCGCTCCCCGGCGGCATGAGGGATGCGGCTGAATCCGCCCTGCCCGTCACCGGTGTATACGGCCGAGTGGCCGGATTTGAGTTCCCGTTCGAAATGGCTTTGCACGATCCCCAGCACCTTTCCGCTTTCGAGGGCCGAGGAGATCATCTGGCAGCTGTTGAGCAGCGTAAGATACCCGGCAACGCCGCCACCGGCCTCGAACACGCTGCTGCGGTCCAGTCCGCGTTTGGCGGCCAGCTTGAATGCATCCATGTTGAACGGCTTTTTTAGATAATCCTCCGCTCCGAGCTTGATCGCCGTGACTGCGTTTTCCACGGTGGCGTTGTCCGCAAGAATGACCACACTTGTTGACGGGCTGGTGCGGCGTATGCGCTCAAGGGCATCAAGGGCGTCCATTCCGGTTGGTTTGAGTGTTGCCGTGTCGAGCACTATGAGATTGTATCCGTCACGGCCGAACCAGTCGAAGGAGCTTTCCACTCTTCCAACCGTGTCGATCTTGCAGTTTTCAAAGGCGTCCCTGATGAGATCCGAGTACAGGGCCGCTTCTTCATTGTTTTCGGCGACTATGAGGGCGCAGGGTTCGTTGCGCTTCTGCTGTTCTATGATATTGGCTTCAATCATGTCGGCTCCCGCATTTCAGGATGCGGCCTGTTCCTCTTTCGCGTCTTCACCGCTTTCGAGAAATCCTCCGGCCACCCTCATGGCCTGAGAGGCCTTTCCCAGCCGTTCCTTGAGCGTGGCGGCGCGCTCTTTTTCCTTGTTGTACTGGTCCTGGAGGAGGTCCATGTTGAATTCGATCATATCAAGCTTGCGCTTGAGTTCAATGATCTTGCTTTCCCGGGCGCCGATAAGGGCTTCCGAATCCTTGCGGAGTATTTCAAGCCTGTTTTCAAGTTCTCTTTCGCGGACGCGTATTTTGCGGATGTCGGCTTTGACGCGCTCCCGGATTTTTTCCGTTTCTTCGGCAGCTTCACGCACCCTTGCTTCCAGCAGTTTTGCCTTGTCTGTTTTGGTTTTGAGCTGGAATTTGAGATCGGAGATTTCCGTCTGAAACGCATCCGTCGCGAGTTGTTTTTCGTTTTCAAAACCGGTGATGCGGCGCTCGCTGGCGTCAAGCGAATGCTGGAGCCCGGCATTTTTTGATTCAGACTGCCTCAGTGAAAATTCGAGGTCGGCAATGCGCTGGCGGGCCGTTTTCAGAAGCGAAGAAAGAGCGGCTACGTCCTGTTCCCTGAGGAGCAGGTATTTTTTCATGGTTTCCATGTCCGGCGACTGGAAGGCTCCTCCCGGAACCACCGCATCGCCCAGCGGCTGGGCGAAGGCAATGGATTCGGCCGGATTCATCCGGTCTTTGCGTTCGGAATAGAGATAGGGCATTTCTTTTTCGAGATCATCGTCCATTGGCTGCTTTACAGATCCCTGCATGCCGGCTGCGATTGAATTTCCCGCAAGGGATGGTTCGGCCTGGACGTTGAATTCTATTTTAGGTGCCGGAGGAAGTTCTTCACCAGTGCCGGGTTCGTCGGCGGCGGCTTGAAGAGGTTCTGCGGTCGGCATTTCCAGCATCATGGATGGTTCGTATTGCGGTTTTTCTTCTGCGGCCGGTGGCTGATGGTTTTGAAACGGAAGTTCGATTCCGTCGGCGGAGCCAAGTTCGATTCCGTCGGCTGGTGGTGCTGCTGGTGGTGCTGCGGGTGGTGCTGCGGGTGGTGCTGCGGCGACCGGCACGGCGGTCGGTATTGATATTTCCAGTGGTGTGATACCCGGGCCATCGTTGGCTGCTGTTGCAGATGCAACGGCAGGAATTTCAGGTGGCGAGGGCGGTGTGATTTCAGGTTCTTGATCCGGCGCATCGAGCCGGATGTTTGTTTTCATGTCGCTGAAAACATCCGACGCATCCTCGAGAATCATGCCGTCTTTGCTCACGGCCTCAAGACGTGGCTGCGGAATTGAAGGTTGTTTCGCGGCCGGGGGGGCGGTCGGCGGTGCGGTTAGTGCGGCTGCACTTGCATGCAATGGTCCCACCACGCCTTCAATGACCGAGACAAGATCTTGTTCAGCAAACGGGTGCTTGATGTAGGCGTTGGCACCGCCCGGGGTTTGCTGGTGTGCTGCGCACTCGTTATCCGACCATTTTTCGGTTGTCAGTATCACCGGCAGGTCGGATTGGTTCTGGTCCGCCTTGATCTTCGCGAGAAGATCGATGCCGGGTTCGGAATTACCACCGGGCGCTTCGCGGTGTATTATCACAAGTTCGATGCTGGTTCCGTGAAGCTGCAGCATCTGCCATGCATCTTCCGCTGACTGCGGAAAAAGCAGTGCAACCCCTTTTTGTTTGAGGGCTTTTGCTGTTTTATGTCCTGCATCCATATATGGATTCAATATTAGGATCTTCATCACTATGCTCATCGGAATTGGCATGGCATATATTAAGGCTGGCGCGGATGTCATTTTATTGACGGAATTATGGGGGCAATATCTTGTAAAAATACATGGATGGGCGTTTGATTGTAAATCTAATCAAGGCAATTCGCTAATGCGGTGCATATACCAAAAGTTGGCGGACACTTTCCTAAAAGTTGGCGGACACCTTTTTGGTTGCTTCCACGCCCGCGCTCTTCTAGTCTGCTTTCGCATGAAGGTTGTGGCAGTTATTCCCGCCCGTTTTGCGTCCCAGAGACTGCCCGGAAAACCCCTCTCTGATATTCATGGCAAACCAATGATCCAGTGGGTTTACGAGCGCACCCGTGCCGCCCGCGGGATTGATCTGGTTTTGATAGCAACCGACGACGAGCGCATTGCAAGGGCTGCAAAATCTTTTGGCGCCGAAGCGGTGATGACTGATCCCGCGATTCCGAGCGGCACAGACCGCGTGGCGGCGGTGGCGCGGATGCATCCGGCGGATGTTTATGTCAACGTGCAGGGCGATGAGCCGCTTATGGACCCGCGTGCGATCGAAGGTGCGGTCGACCTCGTGCGGTCCCGCCGTTTCGAGATGGCCACGGTCATGACTCCGCTCACAAATGAAGCCGATCTTCACAATAATGCCGTTGTTAAAGTGATCACTGCGCGTGACGGCAGGGCAATCTATTTTTCTCGGCTTCCCATTCCATACGGGCGCCCGCGGGACACGCTTCGCGGCCCCGCCACGCGGGACACGCTTCGCGGCGGGCAGTACCTCTGCCGACGGCACGTGGGGCTTTATGTTTATGCGCGTGAGACTCTTTTCAGACTGCAGTCGCTTCCTCCTTCCCCTCTTGAGAAGGCGGAAAGCCTTGAGCAGCTCCGGGCGCTCGACAACTCTATTGCGATCGGAACGGTAGAGGTGGATTTTGTTTCTATCGGTGTTGATACTCCCGAAGAACTTGAAAAAGCCCGCCAGCTTCTGCTTCAGGCGGATTTTGGCGAGAGGGGACGCTGACAATGGCCAAACAGAAAAAATACATTTTCGTGACCGGCGGTGTTTTGTCGAGCATCGGCAAGGGCATTGCCGCCGCATCCATGGGCATGCTGATGGAGCAGCGCGGGATCAAGGTCACGATGATAAAGATGGATCCGTATCTCAATGTCGATCCCGGTACGATGAGCCCGTTCCAGCACGGCGAGGTTTTTGTTCTTGACGACGGCACCGAGACGGATCTGGATCTCGGGCATTATTCACGCTTTGTCCAGAGTGCGGCGTTTACGCGTTCCAACAGTTTTACCACCGGACGCATATACGATGCGGTCATCCGGCGCGAGCGCGCCGGCGGCTATCTTGGAAAGACGGTGCAGGTCATTCCGCATATCACTGACGAGATAAAGAGCAACATCCGCCAAGCATCGGCGGATGCGGATCTGGCAATCATCGAGGTTGGTGGTACGGTCGGCGATATCGAGAGCCTGCCGTTTCTTGAGGCCATAAGGCACATGAAGTTCGAAGAGGGCGCTGCCAACGTTCTTTATATCCATTTGACGCTCGTGCCGTACATGGCCGCCGCGCAGGAACTCAAAACCAAGCCAACCCAGCACAGCGTAAAAGAGCTTCGCGAGATCGGCATCCAGCCTGATCTGCTGCTTTGCCGTTCGGATCGCAAACTGCCCAAGGATGTGAAGGACAAGATCGGTCTTTTCTGCAATGTTCCGGGTGATCACGTGTTCAGCGCCATTGATGTGAAATCAATTTACGAGGTGCCGCTTTATTTCAGCGAGGAGAATCTTGACGAGAGGATTGTTGAAAAGCTCGGCATCTGGACGGGGCGGCCGGATCTTTCAAAATGGCAGGCGATGGTCGAGAAGATCAAAAACCCCAAGGGCGAGGTCACTATCGGTATCGTCGGAAAATATACCGACTGGCGGGACACCTACAAGTCGCTTTCCGAAGCCCTCATCCATGGCGGCGTCGCCGGTAACGTGCGGGTCAACATGCAGTATGTCGATTCGGAAGAAATCGAGAAGGGAAATCTTGATCTCTTGCGCTCTGTTGACGGCATTCTTGTTCCCGGAGGATTCGGGGAGCGCGGCATCGAGGGCAAGATCCGGGCGGTCGAATATGCCCGTACCGAGGGGATTCCGTTCTTCGGCATCTGTCTCGGCATGCAGCTCGCGGTCGTGGAGTATGCGCGTAACATGTGCGGCATGAGCGGTGCCGGTTCGGCGGAGTTCAAGCCCGGCGGCACCGAAAATGTAGTCGACATAATGGAATCGCAAAAAACCGTGACCGACAAGGGCGGCACGATGCGTCTCGGGGCCTATGCCTGCGCGGTGCTTTCAAAATACAACGGCAAACCCACGCGTGCATTTGCGGCATATGGCAAGGAACAGATAAACGAACGGCACCGGCACCGCTTCGAGGTGTCCGACGTGTTTCGTTCAAGGCTTGAAGAAAAGGGCCTGCTGGTCAGCGGACGCCACAAACGCTCCGACGGCACCGAGCTGGTCGAGATGGTTGAGATTCCTTCGCATCCGTGGTTTCTTGGCTGCCAGTTCCATCCAGAGTTTTTGAGCAGGCCGCTTGTACCGCATCCGCTTTTTGCGTCATTTGTCAAAGCGGCAAAGGATTCGGGCAAGGGGCAGCAACGCAAGTTGAAAGGGATTGGTTAGCCGATGGTTGTCACCAACAACAGTCCGATGACGCTTCTGGCGGGGCTTTGCATTTTGGAGGACGAGGGCCTTGCGCTCGAAGTTGCGCGCGACCTCAAGCGCCAGCTTGACGGCCTTCCGGTCAGATTTTATTTCAAGGCGTCTTTTGACAAGGCAAACAGGACTTCAATCGAGAGTTATCGCGGTCCGGGCATGACAGAGGGGTTGCGCATCCTTGAACACGTGAAGAGGGAGACCGGATTGCCGCTTTGCGTGGATTTTCATGAGCCCTCGCAGGCGGAGCGCGTGGCTGAGGTTGCGGATGTTTTGCAGGTCCCGGCGTTTTTGTGCCGGCAGACGGACATGATTTCCGCTGGCGTCAGCGCGGTGCTCCGGCGTGGCGGAAGGCTGAACGTAAAAAAGGGGCAGTTTCTTTCACCATTGGACATGCGCAATGTCGTTGAAAAGGCCCGGGCCGTCCAAAACAAATCCGGTGTTGCGCCGGATGACGATTGGCTTGCCATAACAGAGCGCGGAACAAGTTTCGGCTACAATTCGCTTATTGTGGACATGAGCGGATTCAAAACGGTGCAGTCTTTTGGAGTGCCGGTGATATACGATGCCACGCATTCGGTTCAGATCCCGGGCGCCGCGCCGGGGGGCAGGAGTACGGGCGGGCGGCGTGAGGCGCTTGAAGTGCTCGCGCGTGCGGCAATGGCCGCCGGAGCCGACGGACTTTTTTTTGAATGCCATCCTGATCCGGCACGGGCAAGGAGCGATGGCCCGAACGCGCTTCCGCTCAGGCATGCCGGCGCATTTGTCCGCAACATGATTGCCATCCGCGATGCGGCACGGGCATTGCCGGGGCTTGACCTCGCATGAGTCTCGAAAGTCCGGAGATCCAGTCCCTGTTGAAAAAGGTTCGCATGCTCATTCTTGATGTCGATGGCATAATGACCGACGGGAAGATATTCTGGCTCGACGGTCACGGGTTTGTGCGGCAGTTTCATGTCCGTGACGGTTACGGGATCAGGATGCTTCAGAAGGCGGGCATTGAAGTTGGAGTGATTACGGCCGGCGAGGCTCCCGATATCAAGTTCCGGGCGCAGTTTCTGGGTATCCGTCATGCGTATTTCGGTGATCTCGACAAACTCAAGATTCTCAAAAAAATTTCTGACGAAACCGGAATTGCGTATTCCGAAATTGCCTATATGGGCGATGACCTGCCGGATATTCCGGTTATCGAGCAGGTCGGGTTCAGCGCCAGCGTTCCGCATGCCATTGAAGAAGTGAAGTCGCGAGTCAGGTATGTGACCAGGACGCCCGGTGGCCATGGGGCGGTTCGCGAGGTTGCCGGCGCCATCCTGAAGGCAAAGGGGATTGAAGTCAGTTATTGATTTTTATTAATGATACCCAGAAAAAATAACGCTACGCATATACGAAAAGTTGGCGGACACTTTCCTAAAAGTTGGCGGACACCTTTTTGGTGGCTTTTCGCTCGCTGCGGGATTAGTAAGACCTTATCAATATAAAACCTTTTTTGCGCAGCAAAAACCGCTCGAAAGGAGCACGAAAATGAGCAAAGCAGTTGAAGCATTCATGTCAGATGTCATCGCAAAAAATCCGGTGGAACCGCAGTTTCACCAGGCCGTTCGCGAGGTGGTCGAGTCGATTCATCCGATAGTCGAGAGCAATCCGGCTTACCGGCAGGCAAAGATTCTTGAGCGCCTTGTCGAGCCGGAGCGTGTTGTCTCGTTCCGGGTCCCGTGGGTTGATGACAAGGGACAGGTGCATGTCAATCGCGGTTTTCGCGTCGAATTCAACAGCTCTATCGGCCCGTACAAGGGCGGTCTCAGGTTTCATTCAAGCGTCACGCTTGGTGTTCTTAAATTTCTTGGTTTCGAGCAGACCTTCAAAAACAGCCTCACCGGTCTGCCGATGGGCGGCGGCAAGGGCGGTTCTGATTTCGACACCCGCGGAAAGAGCGACAACGAAGTGATGCGCTTCTGCCAGGCGTTCATGAGTGAACTTTACCGCCATATCGGTCCCGACACCGACGTGCCGGCCGGCGATCTCGGCGTGGGCGGACGTGAAATCGGTTATCTTTTCGGGCAGTACAAAAAACTCAAAAACGAGTTCACCGGGGTTCTTACCGGCAAGGGGCTTGGCTGGGGCGGCTCGCTTGTCCGTACCGAAGCCACTGGCTACGGGCTTGTTTATTACGTGCAGGAAATGCTTAATCACCGCGGCGACAGCCTCAAGGGCAAGACCTGCTGCATTTCCGGCGCCGGCAATGTCGGCGTTCACACGATCGAAAAAGTGAACCAGCTCGGCGGCAAGGTTGTTGCGATGTGCGACTATGACGGCACGGTTGTCGATATGGACGGCATCAATGATGAAAAGCTCGCGTTCGTGAAAGACCTCGTATTCGTCCGCCGCGGCAGTCTCAAGCGTTATGTCGAAAAATATCCGCGCGCAACTTTCCAGGAGGGCAAGCGCCCGTGGGGAGTCAAGGTGGATGTCGCGTTTCCGACGGCCTGCGAGAACGAGCTCGGCGCCGAGGACGCGAAGACGCTTGTTGCAAACGGCTGTATCTGCGTCGGCGAAGGCGCAAACATGCCAAGCACGCCGGAGGCGGTCGAGCTGTTCATCAAGAACAAGGTTCTCTTCGCGCCGGGCAAGGCTTCAAACGCCGGCGGCGTCGCCACGAGCGGTCTTGAGATGGCGCAGAACGCCCTTCACATGTACTGGAGCCGCGAGGAAGTGGATGCCAAGCTTCATGGAATCATGAAGGGCATTCACAAGGCCTCGGTCGAGCACGGCAAGGAAGGTGATTACGTCAACTACGTCAAGGGCGCCAATATCGCCGGCTTCATCAAGGTTGCCGATGCGATGCTTGCCCAGGGCATAGTGTAATGTCTGATGCGCCACTAGCGTGACGGATATCGAGACCTCAAGGAGCAGGACTCAGCCGTGGTATCTGAGGTTTCACAACCTCATGCCCTATCGCGTGCGTGAGATCCTGCTCGTCTCGGCTCCGTACGACGCTTTTACCCTCGAAGAGGACGGTCGCCTTACCGAAAGTATCTTTACCAAGTATTCCGAACTCAACCTGTCGAGCGCGCCGAGGATCACGCATGTTTCAACCGGCGCGCGCGCGATGGAACTCCTGGCCGAACGAAGATTCGACCTGGTCGTGACCATGGTCCGCATTGCGGACACGAACGTGAGCGCGTTCGGCAGGAAGGTGAAGAAAATCTATCCGAACATGCCGGTCGTGCTCCTCATGCTGACCGAAGCCGATTTGCGCAATTTTCCGGGCGGCGGAGTCGATCCGCAGGCGGTTGACCGGGTGTGGGTCTGGACGGGCGACGCAAAAATGCTTTTTGCCGTCATGAAGCTTGAAGAGGACCGCCTGAACGTCGAACACGACACGCGCAATGCGGGCGTGCGCGTGATCATCGTGGTTGAGGATGCGATCAGGCGGTATTCCTCATTTCTGAGCCTTCTGTATTCCGAGATCATGCAGCAATCCGAATCCCTTATCGCCGAAGGCGTAAACGATCTGCACCGGCTGATGAGGATGCAGACGCGCCCCAAGATCCTGCTGGCGACCACTTTCGAAGAGGCGGTCGGGTATTACCGGCGCTTTCATGACAACGTCCTTGCCGTGATCAGTGATGTGCGGTTTCCGCGTGGCGGCGTGGAAGATCCCTCGGCCGGTTTTGAACTTGTGAAGATGATCCGCTCCGACGACGCGGATCTTCCGATGCTGTTGCAATCCGCGGAACCGGAAAATGCCGTTACCGCGGCCGAGCTTGGCGTGCATTATGCCGACAAGAATTCGGCCACGCTGCTCAAGCAGCTCCAGCGGTTTGTTGTTGAAAGCCTTGGCTTCGGCGACTTTGTGTTCCGGCTTCCGGACCGCACCGAGGTGGCACGCGTGCGCGACATGTACGAGCTTGAAGAGGCCATGAAGTGGGTGCCGGCGGAGTCGATGGTCTATCATGCATCACGCAACCATTTTTCGCTCTGGCTTCTCGCGCGCAGCATGTTTGCGCTCGCTGATCTGATCCGTCCGCTCAAGGCTGATGCGCCCGGAGGCATAGAGGGCGTGCGCAAGTATCTTCTCAAGGCGCTCCGCGATGCGCGCATCCAGGAGCAGGAGGGCGTGATATCCGATTTTTCCGCGCGCCAGCCCATTACCGAAAGCCATTTCGTGCGGCTTCGCAAAGGTTCGATCGGCGGGAAGGCGCGTGGTCTTGCTTTCATAAGCTCCCTCCTTTCCAGACAGGGGCTTAACGAAAAATTTGAAGGCCTGCCCATCAAAACCCCGAGGTCCATTGTTGTCGGGACCGAGGAATTTGAAGCGTTTGTGATGAACAATCATATTGCCGATCATGGTTTTCGCGGGCTTGATGATGCAGCCATCCAGGGGCGATGCGCGGGTGGCAGGCTTTCGGATGCGCTGCTATGGGATCTCCGGCGGGCGATCGCCGATCTGCATGGCCCGCTTGCCGTCAGGTCTTCAAGCCTGCTGGAGGACGCGCAGGTGCAGCCGTTTGCCGGGATTTATGCCACCTACATGCTCCCCAACAATCATCCCAATCCCGAGATCCGGTTTGAAGAGTTATGCCGCGCCGTAAAAGCGGTTTATGCTTCCACCTTCATGCTGGAAGCCCGCGCTTACGTGTCCGGCACGCCTTACAGCATCGAAGAAGAGAGAATGGCCGTGATCATCCAGGAGATGGTCGGGACTTCTTACGGCGAGTGTTTTTATCCTGCCGTTTCGGGCGTTGCGCTTTCATACAATTATTATCCTGTCGGGGGTCAGAAGCCCGATGACGGGATTGTTCTCGTGGCGCTCGGGCTGGGACACACCATAGTGCAGGGCGGATCGGTGCTCCAGTTTTCTCCGTCGTCCCCCGCGGCGCTTCCGCAGTTCGGTTCCGCGCAGGACGTTCTCAAGTATTCGCAGTCGCGGTTTTATGCCCTTGATCTCACCAGGAACATGGTTCATTTCGGCGGCGGAACCGAGTCGTCGCTGAAAATATTCGAGCTTGACCGGGCCGAGAAGGACGGGGTGCTTTCGCTTGTGGGCAGCGTTTACAGCCGGGATGATGATGCGATCCGCGACAATCTGCGCGAACCGGGTACGCGTGTTGTCACCTTCAATAATATCCTGAAATGGAACTCGGTTCCTCTGGCTGCGGCACTGAAAGAACTGCTGCTGCGCCTGCGCGAAGGGCTTGGCTATGCCGTCGAGCTTGAATTCGCCATGGATCACAATGAACTATACATCCTCCAGGTCAGGCCGCAGGCGATGCAGATGATCGAAGGCGGCGAGCAGTCCGGGGAACTGCCTTCCGGAAAGGTTTTCTGCCGCACGGACCGTTCACTCGGGCATGGAATTGTCGAAGGCATCAAGGACATTGTTTATATCAGGCGCGCGGATGTTGAATGCTGGGATACCCCGCGTATTGCGATGGAGGTGGGGCGGCTCAATGCTCAATTCCAGGCGGAGGGTCGGCCGTACATGCTGGTGGGGCCGGGAAGATGGGGGTCGTCCGATTCGCGTCTTGGAATTCCGGTGAAGTGGGCGCAGATCTCGGCGGCGCGGGTGATTATCGAGACATCTTTTGCCGACCGCGAGGTGGAGCCGTCGCAGGGCGCGCATTTTTTCCATAATCTTACTTCGTTCGGCATTGGTTATCTCACTCTTTCGAATGTCGACCGGATGGCTACGGCCTCTAAAAGGCATATTGATACCGCCTGGCTTGATGCGTTGCCCGCGGTTCAGGAGACCGCCGACGTCCGGCATGTGCGGTTTGAAAAAGCACTCAGGATTCATATGGACGGCCGGAAGGGAAGTGCGGTTGTTTTCAGGGATTGATGCAGGATTTTTCCGGCGCCCGCGCGATTATGCGTATTGTAAGCGGTTTTTTGAAGCCTATGCCCGCTTTTATCAGCATGTCCATGCCGCTTTTTTCGCCGACAAACATGTCCACCATGTTTCCCTTGATTGAGCCCCCCACGTCCTGGGCATACCAGACGCCGTCGTGTTTTTTGCCGTTTGGAAGCTTCATCCCGACAGTTTCCTTGATCAGCACTTTTGATCCGAGCGGAATCATTTTCGGATTTACGGCCAGCGTGCGGAACGGTCTGAGCGCGCAGGAGCCGACGCCGTTACCGAACGGGTGCTTTGTGAACATGAATCTCGTGTCACGTTTCTTGAATCCTGAAAAGTTGACAATGCGGCCGTCCAGAAGGCGGCCGGTGCCTTCCATTTTCAGATCTTTTTTGAATTTAGCGCTCACCCTGGCCAGTGCGCGGTCTTTCATATCGAGGAGCTCGTCATCGATTTCTAGATGTTTGTAATCCTTTTCATCAACGATGTAATAGCAGGAGGCCCTGAATATGGTGTTTGCGTCCGCAATCGCATCATGAAGCATTGGCGGGATAGGTGCATAAGCAATTGCGGCCAAAGCCAGGTGAAGAATCATAGCTTGGCACATTATAATTACTTGATGTCTACAGTCAAGAATGGGTTTGTAATATATATTTCATGAATACATTTAACCTATTGCCAATGTATATTTAAATACGATATTAAATGTCGTATATGATCAAACTCAACCGGACTACAGAATACGGACTTGTTGCCTTGAGACACATAAGTCTCAAGCATGCGACTGATCCCGGCGCCATGACTAGCGCGCGCGAAGTCGCGGATCATTACGGCCTTCCGTTTGAGATAACCGCCAAAACCATGCAGCGCCTCAAGGAACTGGGGCTCATTAGTTCGGAGCACGGGGCGCGGGGCGGATACGTTCTCCGGCGCAGCCTTGACGACATTTCGCTTGCCGAGTTTCTAACTCTCATGGAGGGCAAGCGCAGTCTGGTTGCCTGTACCCCGGGCCATGCGGGCGGGCATGGTGGATGCGAGTACCAGCCAAAATGCAAAATCCGCGGCATGATGGCGGATCTCAATCTCAGGATGCGGGGATTTCTTTCCAATATCAAGTTGTCCGAACTTGCCGGAACGCCGCCCGGCGGAGGAGTTGCAAAATGCTGAAGAAACCGGTCTATCTGGATTATCACGCCACCACGCCCGTGGACCCCGAGGTCATGAGGACGATGCTGCCGTATTTTACCGAAAATTTTGGAAATGCCGCGAGCAAGAGCCATGAATACGGCTGGACCGCCGAGGCCGCCGTGGAACGCGCGCGCGGGATGATCGCCCGGCTCATCGGCGCGACAGACAAGGAAATCATCTTCACCAGCGGCGCGACCGAGAGCGACAATCTTGCGGTCACGGGCGCAGCCCGCATGTACCGCGAAAAAGGCAATCACATCATCACGAGCGCCATTGAACACAAGGCCGTTCTGGATTCCTGCCATGCGCTTGAGCGCGAGGGTTTCGAGATTACATATCTCGGAGTGGACAAGTACGGACAGGTGAGTCCGGAGGACGTAAAAAAAGCGATCACTCAGCGCACGATACTGGCAAGCATCATGGCGGCCAACAACGAGATCGGCACGATAAACCCCGTTGCCGCCATCGGGCGCGTCTGCAAGGAGGCCGGCGTGATTTTTCACACGGACGCCGTGCAGGGGGTCGGCAAAATGCCGATCGACGTCGAAAAAATGGGCATTGATCTGCTTTCGCTCTCGGCCCACAAGATCTACGGGCCGAAGGGCGTGGGCGCGCTTTATGTAAGGCGCAAGAACCCGCGCGTCCGGCTTGTTCCGATCATTCATGGCGGCGGGCACGAACGCGGCATGCGTTCGGGGACGTTGAATGTTCCGGGCATCGTGGGATTTGGCAAGGCATGTGAGATTTTACAGCGCGTGATGACGGAAGAAATACGGCGCATGCAGCATCTTCGCGACATGCTTTGGGACGGCATCAGGACGCAACTTGAAGATGTTTACCTCAACGGGCATCCCGACGAGCGGTTGCCCAACAGCCTGAACGTGAGTTTTGCCTACGTCGAGGGCGAGTCGCTCATGATGGGCATGAAGGATATTGCGGTATCGAGCGGTTCGGCGTGCACATCGGCGAGCCTCGAACCCTCTTATGTCCTCAAGGCCATCGGGGTGGACGAGGATCTTGCCCATACGAGCATCCGTTTCAGCGTCGGGCGCTTTACGGATGAAGAAGAGATCCGCTATGTTGTGAAAAAAGTTGTTGATACCGTGAACAAACTCAGGGAACTTTCTCCGCTGTATGAGATGGCAAAGCAGGGAATTGACATCAAGAACGTCCAGTGGACCGGGCATCATCACTGAAGGGGAGGCATGACGGACATGTACAGCAAAAAGCTGATGGATATCTGTGAAAACCCGAGCAACGTCGGCACGCTTGACAAGGATTCGCCGGATGTGGGCACCGGCATGGTCGGTTCCCCCGAATGCGGCGATGTGATGAAGCTCCAGATCATGATCGACCGCGCGACACGCGTGATCAAGGACGTCAAGTTCAAGACCTTCGGCTGCGGCAGCGCGATTGCAAGCACGTCGCTCATGACCGACTGGGTAAAGGGTAAAAGCATCGAAGATGCGCTCAAATTTACAAATGCCGAGGTTGTGAAGGAACTGGAGCTGCCGGCCATAAAAATCCACTGTTCCATTCTTGCCGAAGACGCGCTCAGGGCGGCGGTTGAGGATTATTATAAAAAGAACCCGGACATGAGGCCTGCGGTTTCGGCCTTGGGAGGATGAAGTGCCAGGGATCACTTTTCTGCCGTCGGGTGTTGTTGCGGACGCAGTTGCAGGCGTCACGGTTTTGGAGGTCGCCCATGGCGCCGGAGTGGAGATAAAAAGCGCCTGCGGCGGAGTGGGGGCGTGCGGATCATGTCATATCATTATACGATGCGACGCGGGCGGCCTTGAACCGGCAAGCGACAGGGAAGAAGAAGTTCTGGAGAAGGCAAGCGGCCTTACTTTGAATTCAAGGCTTGCCTGCATGGCAAAGGTGACGGGAGATGTCACGGTTGAGATTCCGGGATGAAAAACCTGTTATTTTCGCTGATCGCTGCCGGCATGCTCATT
>MEQJ01000136.1:30191-35598 GCA_001770165.1 Bdellovibrionales bacterium RIFOXYD1_FULL_53_11
TCACCTTCCGCCTTCTCAGCGAGCCGGAGACGCTTGACTGGAACAAGGCGCACACAAGCGTAGAAACACATCTTCTGATGAATCTCATGGAAGGGCTCGTGCAGATCGAAAAGGGCCTCAAGGTGGCGCCTGCGATTGCCAGCAGCTGGAAGATTAGCAAGGACGGAAAGGTCTACACGTTCAAGCTCCGCCGCGGGGTAAAATGGTCCGATGGCGCGTTGGTCAAGGCGGGTGATTTTTATGAGAGCTGGAAGAGGCTGCTCACGCCTGCGACGGCCGCCTCCTATGCGTACATGCTTTTTGACGTCGAAAACGCCGAAAAATTCTACAAAGGGGAAATCAAGGATTTCAAAGAAGTGGGCATCAAGGCGCCTGACGATCATACGTTCGAGGTCCGGCTCGCCCGCCCCGTTGCCTATTGGATCTATCTGCCGACGTTCTGGGTTACGTTTCCGGTCCGCAAGGACCTGATCGAAAAACACGGGCGCGACTGGGTCCGGCCCGGAAAAATGGTGACCACCGGGCCGTTTACGCTTGCGTCGCATGAGCTTGAGTCAAAAATTATTTTAAAAGCGAACCCGCACTATTACGGTCGGCGCGGCAATATCGATACGGCCGTGGGGCTTATTGTAAATGATGATGCGTCGGCGCTCGCGCTTTATGAATCGGGCAAGCTCGATTTTCTGGTGGATATCATGACGCTTGATCTCAAGCGGCTTGCCGCCGGCCGGGATCTCAAGGTGTTTCCGTATCTGAAGACGGTCTATATCGGTTATGTGGCAAAAAATGCGCCGGTGTCTTCGGTGGTGCTGCGCCAGGCGATTTCGATGTCGATAGACAAGAGCAAAATACCACAGATTCTTCACGGCCAGCAGACTCCGACCGGATCTTTTGTGCCGGTTGGTATGATGGCATATTCATCAAAGACCGGTTTGCCGTATGACCCTGCGCGTGCGCGCGCGCAGCTCAAAAAAGCGGGCATTGATCCCGCAAAACTTCCACGTCTCAGCTTTTTGATTCCCAACTGGGACAAGCAAATCACGCTTGCGCAGTACATCCAGAGTGAACTCAAGAAGAATCTGGGATTGAATGTCGACGTGAGTCCGTATGACCACAAGACGTTCCGCGCGCAGATGAACCTGTTTTCCCATTCGTTTTATCTGGTAAGCTGGGCGGCTGATTATCCTGATCCGGATAATTTCCTTTCCGTGTTCTCGTCATTTTCCGGCAACAACCGCACCGGCTGGATGGATGCGGCTTATGACGCCCTGGTGCTCAAGGCCCGCGGCATGCAGGACAAAAAAGCCCGCGAAAAAACTTATGGAGAGCTGCAAAAAATCCTGATCGAGCGTGACGCCGCCATATTGCCGCTTTATCACGAAAACAACATTGCGCTCGTGCGCCCCCGCACCGAGGGCGTGGTGCTCAATCCGCTCAACTACCTGATATTGAAGAATGCGCGCGTAAAATAAAAGGTCATGGGAACCCGAAAAAGTTACCCGTCACTTGACTGACGGTGATATATTAATTAACATAACTATATGTTCTTACAAAAAATTTCTAATCAGATCGAGCTGGTTGCATGGAGGGATTCTGATAATGATCTTTTAAGGCTGAAGGAGTCCAGATTTTTTTGGAAGTGGCCTATTTTTGATCAATTGCTCAAAGCCATGAATAAAGATTGTTCTTCGGGCGGGATATATATCATCAGGGGCCCGCGCCAGGTTGGCAAATCCTGTCTTGTAAAAAAACTTGCCTGCGCTCTTTTCGAGACAAACAATTTCCATTCGGCATATCTGCTCCGGGGAGACCTGATAGATGACTACAAGGAGCTGGCCGAAGCATTCACCGGCATCCTCGAAAATCACAAGGACCGCAAAAACGGGACGGGATTGCTTTTTTTGATCGACGAAATAACTTTTGTTTCCGGGTGGCAGCGCGCCGTCAAGGCGCTTGTCGACACCGGGATGATTTCCAGATCCACGCTTGTCATTACGGGATCGAACTCATATGACCTGAAAAAAGCCGCCGAGCTCCTTCCGGGGAGAAGGGGAAGGGGGTTTGATTCCGAACTGCTCCCGATGGATTTCCGGGATTTCAGAAAATATTCCGGCATACCGCTTTTTGGCAGGGATCTTTTTCATCTGTATCTCCAGACCGGAGGATTTCCTCATTCCATCAACGAATATATTTCGCTTAAAAGCACGATCAACTCGCAGAGCGTCTATCTTTCGTGGATCAAGGGGGACATCCTGAAGGCCGGAAAAAGCGATGAACTGCTCAAGGAGCTGTTCGGGGCGTTGATCCAAAACGGTGCGCAACCGGCAGGTTTCGACGCTATCAGGCATAAGACGTCCTTTGGATCGCATAATACCGTTCGGGAATACATCGAATTCCTTGAAAGTGCATTTGTCGTAAACCAGGTGCCATTTATCAAGCCTGGTATCTGGACATTCAATCCGAAGAAAAACCGGAAGATATTTTTTCGTGATCCACTCATCACCCGGATAGCCATGAAGTGGCCGGTTCACAAGGAAATAGCCGACCCTGGAAACGGCTATTTGTACGAAAGTGTCGTAGCCGAACACCTGAAACGCCTGGGCGGGGTCAGATTCGGCTATGTTCGGAATAAATCGGAACAGGAAATAGATTTTTACTCGGAGGATTTTGCCATTGAGGTCAAATCAGGAAAAAGACTGGCTTCGGACGATCTTCTCGGGCTGAAAAAGATTGATCATCCCTCCAGATATTTACTGTACGGTGGCGACGAAAGCCTCCAGCAAAGCGGCATCAATATAATGCCGGTGTGGGATTTTCTTGAAAATGAAAAAAATAACAGCACCCCGCGCTCATAAACTCCCGCTTCCGCTCTTTGGATCAAGCGCATCGCGGAGCCCGTCGCCGAGATAATTGAAGGCAAGCATTGTGATAAACAGCACCAGGCCCGGAAAAACAATCAGATGCGGATAGCTGCGCATCGCGCGGAAGCCTTCGCTCGCGAGCGTGCCCCAGCTCGAATACGGCGGCTGGAGCCCGAGACCTATGAAGGACAAAAAGCTTTCGCTCATGATGTTGGTGGGGATCTGGAAGGTGAGCGACACGATGACCGGTCCCCAGATGTTCGGCAGTATGTGGCGCACGACAATTGCGATATGCCCGACGCCGGTGGCGCGGGCGGATTCGACAAACGGCAGCGCCTTGGTTTGCATCACCTGCCCGCGCACGAGCCGGGCCTGCGTGACCCAGGCGGTAAGCCCGATGGCAAGCAGTATGCCCGCAAAGCCCCGGCCCATGAGGATCATGAGGAGTATCGCCATCAGCAGCGACGGAAAAATATAGAACAGGTCCACGAGCCGCATCAGAAGATTGTCGACCCAGCCCCCCGCGTAGCCGGCGATGGCTCCGGTGAGCGTGCCCAGAAAAAGCGCGATTATCGCGGTCATGATGCCGACGGCAAGCGACATCCGCGCGCCGTAAACTATGCGGCTGTAGAGATCACGGCCGAGCGTATCGGTCCCGAGCCAGTGGCGGGTCGAGGGGCCTTCGAGTTTTTCGGAGATGTTCTGCTCCTCGTACGAATATTTTGTAACCACCGGGGCGAAAGCCGCCATGAGCGTTATTATCACAAGAAAGACAAGGCTCACGGCCGCCACCCTGTTTTTTACAAGCTGCTTCCAGGCGCGCGGATTCATGAGTCCCGCCTTGTCCGCGGGTCCGCCCACGCATAAACAAGATCAACCGCCAGATTGGCTGAAATCAGAATGAAGCCGTAAACAAGATTGACGCCCATCACGAGCGGATAATCGCGGTTGATCACGGCGGTCACGAAATGCTTTCCCATGCCGGGAATCTGGAACACCACCTCGACAAGAAAAGAGCCGGTCACAAGGTTTGCGGCAAGCGGGCCCATTATGGTGATTACGGGTATGAGCGAGTTCTTGAGCGCGTGCTTGAACACGACCTGCAGGCCCCGCAGCCCCTTGCCGTAGGCCGTGCGGATATAATCGGCCGAAAGTGCTTCGATCATGGACGCTCGCGTGAGGCGCGCGATGATGGCCATGGGCCTGAGGCCGAGCGTGACAACCGGAAGAATCATGGACGAAGGGCTTTCCCAGAGTGCGGGCGGAAGCCAGCCGAGCCAGATCGAAAACACCAGCACTAAAATGCTTGCGACAAGATAGCTCGGCAGGCTCACGCCTGACACCGCCAAAAACATTGCAGAGGTATCCAGCCAGGTTCCGCGCTTCCAGGCGGCCACGCACCCGAGCGGAATTCCGAGCGCCACGGCCAGCAGCATCGAAAGTGCTCCGAGCAGCAGCGAGGTCGGCAGCGACTCGCTGATAATTTCGTTCACCGGGCGTCCGATGTACTGGAACGACTCGTGCAGGTCGCCGCGCACGGCATCGCCGAGCCATTTGCCGAACTGGTGGATGACCGGCTTGTCGAGGCCGTACCGGGCATCCAGGTTTGCCTGTATCTCGGGCGGAAGCGCCCGCTCGCCGTCAAACGGTCCGCCCGGCGCGAGACGCAGCGTGAAAAAAGTTATTGCGGCAAAAAGCAGAAGCGTCGGGATGGAGCTTGCGATTCGTCTCAGGCTGAAGACAAACATGCGCTATTCCTCACCGATATGCGGGATTTCGATCCAGCCCGATTCTTCCGGAAAGCCGGAGGGGGCGCGGAGGCACCGGCCGGTGTCCGAGAGCATGGCGGTGTAGGCGCAGATAAAAGCGTCAAACGACGTGAGCGACCGCGCGAGTTTTGTCTTGTCCCGGTCGTAGATGAATACGCCGAAATGCGCGCCGAGCGATCCGATGATTTCCTCGCGCGCGCGCGCCCCGAGCTCGATATCCCGGTGGGCTTCGATCGTGCGGCGCGGGATGCCCGCTTCGAGCGCGAGAAGCGCCGCCGAAAGCTTGGGCCAGACTTCAAGGAGCTTCATTCCCGGCAGATGGCGCTTGAGAAAACCCATCCGCGCGGTGAGCGGCGCCTTGGTGCCGCCAAGGGCCTCGTCCACCTCGAACCAGAAGGCCTCGTGCAGGTCGGGCAGCAGATTGTGCTTGATGAAAAGCTCGACCGGGCGCTGCGTATACGGCGTGAACTCCTTTGCTTTGGCGTGTTTTTTTGAAAGATGCCTGAGAAACCGGCGGGAGCTGTCGCGCATCCAGCGCACCCCCGGCACGCCGCAGTGCGCGGGCATCGGGCAGGAGGATTTTGCGCAGGCCGTGCAGGGCGGAAATGTGAGCGGAACATTCACCCCCATGGCCGCGGCTTCGGGGGCGGCTTCAATGATCGCTTCGAGCAGGGCTTCGTCGCCGGTCTGGTCATTGTGCGCCTGGATGCGCTCAAAAATATCCAGCAGAAAAATCTTGTTTTCCTTGGGGTAGTATTCGATCGCGGCAAGCGCCGT
>MEQJ01000136.1:35620-36389 GCA_001770165.1 Bdellovibrionales bacterium RIFOXYD1_FULL_53_11
GGTGGTCGTTGCGGCGACCGCGTTTTTCCGGGACTGCCTGCGCATCTGTTATCCCTGCCCGGCGTCTTGTGTTACCTGCAGGCCCGCAGGGGAAAATGAAAATTCGAGTTTTCTGATGTCTCTGCCAAGTTCGGCCATGATTTTATCCGATACGCTTTTCAGTGCAGCCGGATCTCCGGCCGGCAAAAACACAAAAAAGCAGCCGCCGCCGCCGGCGCCGCAGGCTTTTCCGCAAGACGTCGTGGTTTGCGCCGCAATCTCAAAGGCCCGGTCGATCACGGCCGTGGTTATGCCGGGCGCAAGTCTTTTGCGGAGCTGCCATTCTTCGGCGATATGGCGGGAGCATCCGTTCCAGTCTGAACATTCAAGAGCGATGGCAAGCCCGCGCGCGCATGCGGCAATGCCCTCGAACAGCGGGCGCACTTTCTGCGGGTCATCAATAAATGACTTGAACACCGCCCAGTTGTTTATGCCGGAGTTGCGCGACTGGCCCGAATAAAAAAGCAGCATGCGCGCGCCGAGGCCGTCAAGAGCCGCGGCCGGCAGGGTGCGATGCCTGATGCCGCCATGCTGCCAGCTTATCGCCTGCAGTCCGCCGTACATCGAGGCGTAGTAATCCTGCATCCCGGCCGGCACCTGGATCACCGTGGTTTCGATGTCGCGCGCGATGCGGATGAGCTGATCCGGTTCCGGCTTGCAGCCGGACCATTTTGCAAGTGCTCCCGTGAGCGCGATGTTCACCGCCGACGACCCGCCGATTCCCGCTCCC
>MEQJ01000136.1:36405-44472 GCA_001770165.1 Bdellovibrionales bacterium RIFOXYD1_FULL_53_11
GCGTCGAGATCCTGATGCCCGAGGGCAGCGCATGCCCCGCTTCTGTTCTCAGGCGGGCAAAATGCCGGAGCAGTTTGAGGTGGAGTTCAAGCGAAGGATGCGTCGCTGCCGTGTCCAGGCCGCACCATTCAAAACTGGCAAGGGTTTTCTGGTCGCGTGATTCGAGGGTGACGCCCGGTGTGCCGTCTTCGGACACGCAGCTTTCGGCGTCTATGTTGATGGCGGCGTTTACGGTCAGGGGTTCCTGCAGAAAGGTATAAAGCGGCCAGATGTCAAGCGTGCCGCCCGCGAGATCGATCCTCGTTGGTGCGCGGGACGAAATGCGGTCAGTGGTCATGCTCGATGTAACCGATATGGGGCAGCCCGCGGTACCTGCCGTTGAAGTCAATGCCGTAGCCGATGACGAATTCCTTGGCGATTTTGAAGCCCAGATAATCGGCATCGATATTGGTCTTGAGATTTTCGGTTTTTAAAAGAAGGGCGCAGCTTTTTATGCTCGCGGGTTTGCGCGCCCGGAGCGTGCTCATGATGTAGGAAAGCGTGAGTCCGCTGTCGATGATGTCTTCGAACACGATCACGTGCTTGTTTTCGAGGGGCTCGTTGATGTCGAGCGTGATTTTCACTTCGCCGGAAGAAACCGCGCGGTTTCCGTAGTTTGATACTCCGAGAAACTCGCAGACGACCGGAAGATCGAGCTTGCGGATCATGTCCGAAAAGAAAATGAAGCTGCCCTTGAGGATGCAGATCGCTATGATCTCGCGGCCCTTGTAATCGTGCATGATCTCCTGCGCGAGTTCGCTCACGCGCTGCTGGAGTTTTGCTTCCGGTATCAGTACTCTTGGTTGTTTGGCATGTGTATCATCGGCTGATTGCATTGGCTTGCTCCGGTTTCTATGCGGGCCCGGTCAACAGGTGCCCGTGGTTTCGGAAACGTTCATCGAGTCGATCTTGTCGACAATCACATCCGGCTCATGACAGAAGCGGCAGCGCGCCTCATACACGTCCTTTGCGCCCACCAAAATGCGTTCCTGGTTTTTTGCGGCGCCCGGCGCGGCGAGCCGCTGCGAGCGCGAAGCCGGATTGCCGCAGACCATGCAGACGGCCGAAAGCTTGGTAACGCTTTCGGCAACGGCCAGGAGTTTCGGCATCGGGCCGAAGGGCAGGCCCCTGAAATCCATGTCCAGTCCCGCGATGATGACGCGCACGCCGCGATAGGCGAGCTTTTGCGCCACGTCCACCACGGTGTCGTCAAAAAACTGGGCCTCGTCGATCCCGACGACGCGCGTGTTGTCTTCAACCATCTGGAGTATCTCTTTGGCGTCTTTTACCGGCTTTGAAAGGATTTTACCGGCATCGTGGCTTTGGACATGATCGGCGCTGTAGCGGGTGTCGAGCATGGGCTTGAACACCTGTACTTTTTGTCTGGCTATCTGTGCCCTTTTGAGCCGGCGGATCAGTTCTTCGGTTTTGCCGCTGAACATGCTTCCGCAGACCACCTCGATAAACCCTGGCAACGCTTTGTGGAACATATCCTTGCCTATTACCAGAGCGAAAGGCTTTTGGAAACAGGGTTGTAATCAGTTGGCCGTATAAATTTTGTTGCCGTATTTCGTGGTTTTCCACGGCTTGCCAAAGGGATCAAGCGCGATGTCCACGGCGTATCCGGGTATCCTGTGCCATTTATTGTCAAGGCCGCTCATTCTGAACACCTCGAAGCCGTGAATCCCGACCGTGCAGCCGAGTATCCAGGGCTGGCCGTGGAGGCTGACGGCGATGTCGGAAGCGCAGCCGCTGCCGAGCTGGGTCCAGTAGTTGCCGTCCCGCCGGTAGATTTTTCCGGTGTCGTTCACGCCCCAGGCTACGCCTGTTTTAGGGGTGACGGCTATTCTCTTGAGTCCGCCCGTCACGACGTCCCAGTTGCTGCCGTTCCATTTCAGGATTTTCTTTCCGCCCGGAGTGCTGGCGCATGCGGTTGCCCAGACCTGTTCCTTGCTGCCGGCGGCGATCGTTTCGGCGCAGCCGGGTTTTTCGACCCAGGCTGTGCCTTCGTATTTGAATATTTTTCCGGAATTCTTGACGATCCAGGCGGTGCCGTCGGCTTCAACGGCTATTGCTTTGGCGCCAGAGGGCATTTTTTCCCAGGCATTTTGTTTTCTTCTGAAGATTTCATAGCCGTCGCCGTTGGAGTTGCAGCCCAGCACCCAGGTGTTGCCGAAGGCGCCGGTGGCGACCTGCCGGGCGCAGCCGCTCACCTCCTGCCAGACCACGCTCTGCAGCCGGGTGTGGATTTTTTCGGCGGTCGAATTGGCGTTCCGGACATCCATGAACATTCCGGCGTCCGAGCCGTCGTACCATTTAAGCACGGGGGTTGCATTACTCTTGCTCCAGATCGTGCCCTTGCCGCGCTGCCAGTCGGGCCCGCCCATGAACCAGACGGCAAAGTCGCCGACGCCCGGAGTGCTTGGATTTTCGTGCCAGACCGGAAATTTGTTCTGGTCGAGCTGGACGTTCCATACCGCGATTCCATCACCGACGACGTTGTCGTCGTAGGTGGGCCATTGGTTTGGCTGGTGGCGGGTGCGGTGTTCGAGGATGAAGAATTCTTTTGTCCCCTTTGCGGGGTCATGGATGATAATGGCGTTTCTTTTTTCGTCAAAGGGCGCGTAGAGGTCGCGGGATTTTGACTGGGAGTTTGTGAGGATCTCGGGCCTGAGCCAGCCGAAGGCCATCTTGTGCCAGGGGTCGAGATGGAACGAGGGATTGAAGTCGTACTGGCCGATGACCACGGTCGCGGTCATGAGCGAAACATTATAATTCTGGTCGTTAAGGGCTCCGTACAGGTCTACCGCGCCCATCAGGTGCGAAAGCTCGTGAGCCATGGTGACAAGGCTTGCCCGTTGTCCCGCGGCGGCCACCTCGGAGCAGACGGTCACGGTGCCGGCCTTCGGGCATGCCGGGTCGGTGCCGCGTTTGGCGCCCCATTCATTGGTCGCGTTGTCGATGATCAGGATCGCCAGTTCGTCGGTGGTTACTTGCCCGTCGTTGTTCTTGTCGTAGGCTGAAAAATCAAAGCCTTCGTCGATTGCGGCCTGTTTTGCGTTGCCGAAGTTGACCACGTCCGAATTTTTGAAATCCAGCTTGTACGGCCCGAGAAGGCCCGCCTGTTTCCAGTGAAACTGTCCGTATGAATTATAAATGAAATAGCCGTTGATGCTCGGGCCGGCCCACGAAAACACGCGGTTTTCGTAATAGGCCTTGTCGTGGACGAAGGCGTCCTTGCCGTTGAAGTCTATCATTATTGCAAGCAGCGGCGTGGGTTTGCGGATGCCCATGCTGCCGTAGCCGAAGTCTTCGAGCGTGGCGGCGTGAAGCTCCATGGAGAATAAAACAGAAAACATAATGAAAAGTCCGGAAATGGTTTTGTTCATTTGATTGCTCCTGATCGGGTGGTATTAGACCGGGAAGGGGCGGAGAGTCAAAGGTAATGTTCAGGGGTGGTTGACAATGTATCGGATATGCCGGACAATTTCGGTATATGTACCAGAGAATGTGCAGGCCGTCAAAAAATCACAGCCACTTCCTGTTTGGTGTCAGGGGGGTAGGCAAGTCCACGCTTATCCGGTCGATTCTCAAAGACAAGAATGTTTATTGGATTGATCTGCTGAGCGGTGAAGATGAGTTCAAATATATCCAGAATCCAGACCTCCTGATGATGGAAATAGAAGCCCTGGCAAGGCAAAGCCGGATGCCGGCGTGGGTAGTGATTGACGAAGTCCAGAAAGCACCAAAACTCCTGGATCTCGTCCATTTGTTGATCGAAAAACATAAATTGAAATTCGTTCTCACCGGGTCCTCGGCCAGAAAGCTCAAGCGGGGAGGGGCAAATCTTCTGGCTGGAAGGGCGTTTGTCAATCACCTGTTTCCACTTGTGCATCTGGAACTCGGCTCTGATTTTGAGCTTGATGAATATCTAAGATGGGGCGGTTTGCCGGAGCTGTATTCGGATCAAATGAAAAAAACAGAGGATAAAACAAGGTTTTTAAAGGCGTACGTTAATACGTACCTTAAGGAAGAGATTCTGGTTGAGCAGATTGTAAGAAAAATCGAGCCTTTCCATCACTTCCTGCAAACAGCAGCCCAGTGTTCTGGCGATATAATCAATTTTTCAAAAATTGCGGATGATGCCGGCACGGATGACAAATCCGTCGAACGTTATTACCAGATACTGGAAGATACGCTGGTTGGTTATCATCTGTTGCCTTTTCACGGGTCCGTTCGCAAAAGACAGATAAAGAGTTCAAAATTCTATTTCATTGATCCGGGCATCATCCGTGCATTAAGGGGTGATCTGGGCAACAAGCCCATGCCTTCGTCGTATGAATACGGCAATATATTCGAAAATTTCATTGTTGGCGAAATATTCAAGCTTAATTCGTATTATGAAAAGGACTACAGGTTGTCGTACGTCAAGACCAAGGATGGTGTTGAAATTGATCTGGTGATTGAATGTGGTTCGCGCAAAGTAATATGTGTTGAAATCAAGTCAGGCAGGGTGGCTTCTTTGGACGGATTCAAAGCGCAGATCGATCTTGCCGGGGATATCGGGTGCCCCGGGCTGGTTGTCCTGTCGCAGAACGTCAAGGCCATGGCTGGAAACGGCATAACCGTTTTTCCATGGAAAGAGGGCATCAGACACATTTTTGAGCGGTAGAGTGTTGTTTGGCCGGGTGGATGATGGTTGTCATCAAACCAGCGCACCCTTCCACAGCTCTTTTATGAAGGTTTGCCAGGGGATGATTCTGATGCCGTCCATGACGCGCTCCACGGGGTCGCGCGAAACAACGGAAAAAAATGGTTAAGCGTTTAGCAGATGCGCTGAATATCGATTATCGTGTGTTTCTGTAAATAGTCAGATGGTGGCTTATCTGTGATATTTCTTTGTTGGCGTGAATTCTGACTTTGTTTCTTCTTTTTGAAGTAGGCGATGACCTTCAAAGACCGTTGCAATTTCTACAACCTTCCCTTTGACTCGGTAAAGAATACGGTAATTTCCTTCGATGAGTTCCCGGAGGTCATCTTTTTCCCGTTCGGGAACCTTTCTGCCTGAATTCGGAAACTGCGCAAGCTCTGTTGCGCGTTCCCTCAGTTTTGTAATGAAGCAATACGCGTTATCGAGTGAATCTTGAGCGATGTAATCGAGGATATCGCAAAGTGCTGATTCAGCTTCCAGCGACCAAATGACTTTCATTTGATCTTAGCTTTTTTTGCTGCGAGCCGTTGTTTCAATCGACGTTCAAGTTCGTCAGTGCTGATCCCTTCGCCTGCATCAAGTTCAGCGAATCCGCGATCAACCGAAGCTGCAAGTGCTTCGTCGTACTGAATTCTCTCGTACTCCGTAGGCGACAAAAGAATACCGGCTGTTTTTCCATTTTGAGTAATGACAACCGGATGGCCAGAAGTCCTAGCTCGTTGAAGCCAGCTTGCTGTCTGGTTTTTGAATACCCCAATAGGAACTATATCGGACGGTCGAATTGCTTTCATGTGTCTCATAAACGTCTCCAATTCTGAATCAAATTATATCCTGTATTTTGGATGGTTTAAAGTCTAAATTTGGCTTTAAAAAGATTAGTATTTGTACAACTAAAGCTCATAATAACACGCAATGCTTGGCATAAAATGTGTCTTTTTGTTGTGCCAAGAGAATACTGCCGATGGAATAGCCAAGGTGCTTAGGGAACATGAGGTATCCGGGAATGAGGTTGATAGCGTTGTGGCCGAGTTGGAATTCCCTGATTTAGCCGATAAGGGCAAGCGTCCTGCCGTAGCTTTGCGTGGTGCACGACAAAAAGAACGACTTTCGCAAGTTGAGCTTGCAAAAAAGCTTCATATCAACCAATCCGATCTTTCAAAAATGGAAAGCGGCAAGCGCACTATAGGGAAAAAAATGGCCAAACGTTTAGCGGATACGCTGAAAATCGATTATCGTGTGTTTCTGTAAATGGTCAGAAACCAAAGGAACTCCAGTTGATCTGGACGACGCTGAAGTTGCTTTTGCACTATTTATTTACGCCTATAAGCTGCCGAATCAATATCAGGATAAACAGCAACAAGTTGCCGGATAAAAAACAACCGTTGGCAACCACGCCTACGCTTTTTGCCTATTTTGCCAAATTACGCGTTGCAATATGCCAACGACTGCATTACATGTTCGTGTCATAGAGAGATATATGGAACACGAGCTGTCAATAAAATCAGAAACCGCAAAAAATGTAAAGAAATTCACGGATTACAGGGCTTTTCTGGTTGCCTATGCGCAGGAAAAGAAACAAAATTCGCCGGCATGGAGTTATGGCGCTTGGGCTCGCATGCTCGGGCTTAAGACCACGTCTTCCATTACAAAGATTTTAAATGGCGAGCGCGAAGCGGGCAGCAGGGTCATCGAGCAGATGGTCGCTTATTTCAAATTCCGTGACAAGGACGCCCGGTATTTTCGTGATCTCGTGAGGCTCCACAAGATCCGCTCCGACGCACGGCTTGCGGTTTTATTGATGGAGAAGATGGGCAAGGAACACCCGGACGCCACGCGCCGGTTGATGGACGAACGGATGTTCAGGGTGATCTCCAACTGGTACTATCTTCCGCTTCGCGAGCTGACGCGAATACCGGGATTCAGGAACGATCCGGACTGGATTTCAAAACATTTCCGTTTCAAGGTCACGGCACGCGACATCGAGCGCGCGATCCACACCTTTATAGAGCTGAAGATCCTGAGGCGCGACGACAAGGGACTGCTGGCCGTCAACGAAGGCCAGCTCGACACCACCGACGACGTCACCAGCGAGGCCATAAAACGCTATCACGAGCAGATGCTTGGCAACGCGCGCGAGGCGCTCAGGTCGCAAGGCGTGCAGGAGCGGGAGTTCTCGGGTTCGTGCTTTGCGATGCGGTCGGGCAACGTCGGGGCGGCAAAGGAGATGCTTCGCGAGTTCAAACAAAAATTTGTCCGCACGTTTGAAGAAACGGGCGGCGACACGGTTTACCAGGTGCAATTGCAGTTTTTTCCGTTAACAAAACAAATCAAAAAAGGAGAAGAAAATGAAGTACAGCAGTAAAATCATGCCGGTCATTGCGGTCGGCATGTTGATGGCGGCGGCGATGTCAGGAGCAAGTACCCGGGCGTTTGCCGGCAAGGGCGAGGGCGGCAACGTCGGCAACGGCGGCGGCGTGTGGGTGTGCCAGAATCTCGATCAGATAGGCACTGTTCGCTGGGCGCGGCTGGTGGATCTGTTCGAGGGCAGGGTGGAGTTCAAGATGAACATCCCCGAAGAGAGCGCGGCGCTTTCGTACGAAGATATCGTAAAGCAGAAGCGTATGAGGATTTTCATGGCGGACAGGGATTTGTATGAAGTGCTTGATCCGTATTTTGACAAGGTCGCAAAAAACATCGATCCGGTTGATGCCGAGCTTGAGATCGTAAACGACGCGCTATATCGCATCAAGCCGCACAAAAAATACTGCGCTCTCGGCAAGATCACGTACGTCCAGCTTGCCAACTACACGTCGTACGGCAAGATTCTTTTACAAAAGGACATCTGGAATGATGCAAAGCTCTCAACCCAGGACAAGGCGGCTCTCATCGTGCATGAGGCGGTGTACTGGTATCTTAGGGACGAGCACAAGGACGCAAACTCCGTGCGCGCGCGGGAGATCGTGGCGGCTGTGTTTTCGGATCTCTGCCCCAAAAGGCTGGCCATGCGGATAAACAAGGTGCTCACGGGCGAGGACGCCTTGCCGGGCAGGGCGCTTGGGATGAAGTTTGCGAAGATAAAAGCCGGCACGTTCATGATGGGAAGCCCGGAATCCGAAGAAGGCCGTGATAGCAATGAAAAACTCCATCCTGTAACGCTCACGAATGATTTTGAGTTGCAGACTACAGAGGTGACGCAGTGGCAGTGGTACAAGGTGATGGGCAATAACCCGTCATTTTTCAACATAGCAAAGTACTGCCCGCAAAAAGGCGAGTATAAAGAAATCCGCCGTGGCGGAGTTACGGTTGCAACGATGTGC
>MEQJ01000137.1:0-223 GCA_001770165.1 Bdellovibrionales bacterium RIFOXYD1_FULL_53_11
CTTTATGCCAAAAATCGGAAACTTCATTTCAAGTTCTGAAATTCCATGTGATCGTTGTGGGAATAAACGAAAAGTCTCAAAAGTTTGGACGGAAAAACTTAAAAACGATCACGGAGTAATGATTATCAGGCATTCGGAAATAATCTGTACCAACGTTGATTGTCAGAGTAATTTTGATAAGAAACTAAAGGAAGAAGTTAAAAAAAGAAGAAAGCTTGAAAAA
>MEQJ01000137.1:241-701 GCA_001770165.1 Bdellovibrionales bacterium RIFOXYD1_FULL_53_11
GTTCAACGACAAAACGAAAAAAACGCTGCTAAGGAACTCGCCAAACGCGCCATTGCATAAACGCTCCTTCTCTGCGTCTGCCGTGAAATCCCCGAGAGGATAAAGAAATTACTTTAGAAACTTTATAACTTTTAACTTTATAACTCTATTTCTGATAGAAATAGCCCTCCCAAAGTGCTAGAATGGCAGCGCGAGGATAACCTAATATGCTTTCAGCAGAACAGTTCGAACTAAAAAGAGCAGAACTCTCAAGCCCTCCGCCAAGCGGACTTTTTCTTCCCCAAACCGCAAGGGATAGCGTAAGGCAAATAATGACGGAGGACGGACGAGAAATTGAGTCTTTTGCCTTTATTCAGAAAGAAGAAAGATATTATAAATTGACTCGTCTTGGCCCTAGAGTAAAAATAGAAGGAGTTTTTATACCAAAGCACACTCGAAATGCGGCACTTCTTGATACGTT
>MEQJ01000137.1:821-1284 GCA_001770165.1 Bdellovibrionales bacterium RIFOXYD1_FULL_53_11
CGAGGGCTTACCTGGTGTGCTCACGGCTGGCAATTCTTACGTTTTCAGAAGCGCATTCGTCTTGTGTTTCCGCATCGGCGGTTTTTGCAAGCAGCTTTTCGAACTCGCGTTTGCGCATTTCGCGCGCAATGGCGAGGAACCTTTCGGCCGCGGAGAAGTTGGCCACAAGTGCTACGAGACAGAGCGCCATCACCATGGGATGTCCGATCGCCACGGGGTAGTCCCTTACTGCCTCGAAAACCGGAATGGTGAACGGGCTGAGCGCCGCACCTATGGAAAGATACGCGGCCCGTTCGGGGCGTCGCATGCTTCCTTTCGGGGGACTTACGCCAAGCGCTTCGGCCTTTGCGGTGGAATAACTGATCATGAACGAGCCGATAAGGGCCGCCAGCGCCAGAATCAGTAGCGAAGGAAAGTGCCGGTAGTAGATCAACAGTCCGCCGATGAAGAAAAATTCGACATA
>MEQJ01000137.1:1361-8115 GCA_001770165.1 Bdellovibrionales bacterium RIFOXYD1_FULL_53_11
AACCATGTTGGGCGTCACCCTGAAGAACACGAGCAGTTTTGCCACCGGCTGCATGCTCCAGTAGGCGCCTTCCATCACGCCCTTGCTGAGAAGCGCGCTGCCGCCTTGTTTGTCAATGCGGTCATAATGTGCCCGTCCCCTGACGGCTATGCGGATGATATATGTCAGCGCAATAAGCGCGACCGTGCATACCAGTATCAACGTGGTTATGAAGTCGAATTTCATGGTTTCAGTATCTCAGCACTCCTCGCCTTCATCAATCCCATAATGCACCAGCCCGAGGTGGTTGATGAGTTCTTCGTTGGTGAAGAAGCGAAGCGTGTTTTCGAGTTTGAGAAGCTGCACGGAAAGATCGTGTTCGACCGGCAGGCCCTGTTTTGCGACCGGGGCCTTGAGGTAGAACGAGAGCCATTCTTGTATGCCGCGCATCTTTGCACGTGCGGCAAGGTCCATGAAGAGCGCCAGATCGAGCGCGACCGGAGCCGCAAGAATCGAATCGCGGCAGAGGAAGTTGACCTTGATCTGCATCGGGTAGCCGAGCCAGCCGAAGATGTCGATATTGTCCCAGCCCTCCTTGTTGTCGCCGCGCGGAGGATAGTAGTTGATCCTGACCACGTGGTGGAGGTCACCGTAAAGCTCGGGGTATGTTTCCTTGGACAGGATGTCGCCAAGCACGCCTGATTTCGAAACCTCTTTGGACTTGAACGAGCCCGGATCGTCAAGCACTTCGCCGTCGCGGTTGCCGAGGATGTTGGTGCTGTACCAGCCCGAAACGCCGAGGAGGCGGTTGCGGAATCCCGGTGCGATGACTGTTTTCATGAAGGTCTGGCCGGTTTTGAAGTCGGAGCCGCAGATCGGCGTGCCGAGTTCCATCGCCAGTTCCTGCAGGCAGGGCATCTCTACGGATACGTTGGGCGAGCCGTTTGTGTACGGAATGCGCTCCATGAGCGCTGCATAAGTGTAAATCTGCGAAGGCGAGATGGCCGGGTCGTTGTTGCGAAGGCCTTCTTCGAAGGTTTTGAGCGTCTTGTGGACTTCGGTCGGGGGCGTGTAAACCTCGGTCGATGCGCACCAGACAATTACGGCGCGTTCGCAGCCGTTTTGTTTCATGAAATTGCGGATGTCCTGGCGGAGCTGGTCCGCGAGTTCCATCTTGTTCTTTCCGCGTTTGACGTTCGGCCCGTCAATGCGCTTTACGAATTCCCTGTCAAAAACCGCCGCCATCGGGGTGATTTTTGAAAGCGGTTCGCGAAGGGCTTCGACAAGGTCCTTGTCGAGGACTTGTGCGTGTTTTGCGGCTTCATAGGCATTTTCCGGGAAGATGTCCCAGCCGCCGAATACAATCTGATCAAGAGAAGCAAGCGGAACAAGATCCTTGACCATCTTCGAGCGTTTTTCGGAGCGTTTGCCGAGGCGCAGGCGGCCCATCTGGGTGTAGGAGCCGATCGGCTTTGCCAGGCCGCGCTTGACGGCTTCGACGCCGGCATAAAGCGTGGTTGCCACGGCGCCCATGCCAGGAGTGAGAATTGCCAGTTTGCCGGTGGCCGGCGCGATATTCATGGGTTTCATCTTGTTCGGTGTCATTGAATTGGTTCCTCCCAGGATTCTTTGGTTATGAGACTTCCGTCTTAGATCATGCACCCGTGGATTACAAGAAAAAGGTGTCCGCCAACTTTTGGTATATGCAGTGCGGCATTGCCGTTGTGTTACGACAATGTTAGAGGGGCAGTTATGAAAATACTATTTATTATTTTTGCTTTTGCAAACGTCCATGCCGCGAACGTCGAAATCGTGCAGAGTGTGCCGCTCGAAACCATGCTTGCGGCTCCCGGCATCCGCCACGCGCAAGAAGTTTGGCTGGAGATGATCGGTGCCGCAAAATCCACTCTTGATCTCGAACAATTTTATGTGTCCGATAAAAAAGGCGAGGCGCTTGAGCCGGTACTCAGAGCCATCGAGGATGCGGCCAGGCGCGGCGTGCGCGTCCGGCTGCTTGCGGATACGAAATTCTACAAAAACTATCCCGAATCCATTGATCGCATCGGAAAGACCCGCAACTGCGAAGCTCGTCTTGTTGACGGAAAGGTTTTCGGCGGCGGCGTACAGCACGCCAAGTTTTTCATTGTTGACGGCATGAATTCATTTGTTGGCAGCCACAACTTCGACTGGCGGGCGCTCAGCCATATCCACGAGATCGGTGTGCGCGTAAATGACATAAAGGTTGCATCAGATCTCAAGGCCATATTCGAAAAGGATTGGAACTCAGGAAGGCCGGTGGGCGGATTGCAAAATGTAGAAGTCATCAAAGACCTGAAGGACGCTGTTACGGCAACCGAAACGGCAGCGCCGGGAGTTGAGGCGACGGTTGTTGCCGCCCCGCTGGCGGCAAATCCCCATGGCATCATGTATTCTGGCACCGCCATTGTCGATCTCATGTCCACCGCCGGAAAGACCTTGCATATCCAAGTCATGGAGTATTCGACCAAAGACTCATGGAACCTGCTGGACAGTGCCATCAGGGCCGCCGCAGGGCGCGGGGTCAAGGTGCGGCTCCTGATTGATGTTGCAAAACTGAAAAATGCGCGCAAAGAGCTTGAAGCGCTTGCCGCACAGCCCGGCATCACCGTGCGCACGGCAAAAATTCCGCCATGGTCCGGCGGCGTGATAGACTATGCGCGTCTTATCCACAGCAAGTACCTGGTGGTTGACGGGGCGGCAGCCTGGGTGGGGACCGAAAACTGGAGCAAGGATTATTTCACGCGCTCGCGCGATGTGGGCATCGTGATCCGCGCGAAGGATGCCGCCGTCCGGCTTGACGGGGTGTTTGAACGGATCTGGCAGAGCAAGTATGTGCAGGATTTGAAACCCTGAGCGCAGGCTGCAGCATTTGGGCGGCTCCTGGCAATTCCCGTCTTGCGCCTTATCCCTTGCCGGGTGTACAACCTAGTTATTCTAAACATTATTCCATCTGGAAAGGGAAAGACATGGAACTGCTGGATATCTTCAGGGACAAGGCACGCAAAAACCTCAAACACATCGTACTGCCCGAGGGCGAAGAGCCGCGCACCGTCAAGGCCGCGGCGATCGTGACCGATCAAAAACTCGCCAAAGTCACGCTCATCGGCAATCGCGACAAAATCCTCAAGGTCGCGCAGGATGAGAACGTCAATGTGGGCAACATTCCGATCGAGGATCCGGCAACCAGCCCCAGACTGCAAAAATACGCCGACCGGTTTTTCGACCTTCGCAAGAGCAAGGGTATTTCAAAAGAGGATGCGCTCAAGACGGTAAAAGATCCCGTCTATTTCGGAACGCTCATGATAGATGCAAACGAGGCCGACGGCCTTGTGTCCGGCGCCGAGCATTCGACTGCCGATACGATCCGTCCCGCGCTCCAGATCATCAAGACCGCGCCCGGGATCAGCATCGTGTCGAGTTCCTTTATAATGATCGTTCCGGACTGCCAGTACGGCGACAAGGGCATGTTTATTTTCGCCGATTGCGCCGTGAACCCCAATCCCACGGCCGAGGAGCTTGCCGCGATTGCCGTGTCAAGCGCCGAGACCGCCCGCGTGCTATGCAGCATGGAGCCCAGGATCGCGATGATTTCGTTTTCGACAAAAGGCAGTGCCAAGCACGAGCTTGTCGACAAGGTTGTCAAGGCCACGATGCTGCTCAAGGAAAAACATCCGGAGCTTGATGTAGAAGGCGAGATGCAGATCGACGCGGCCATCGTGCCGAGCGTCGGCAAGAAAAAAGCGCCCGGCAGCAAGAGCGCCGGCCAGGCAAACGTGCTCGTGTTTCCGGATCTGCAGGCGGGCAACGCAGGTTACAAGCTTGTTGAGCGTCTTGCCAGGGCGCAGGCCATCGGGCCGTTTCTCCAGGGGCTCAACAAACCGGTCAATGATCTCTCGCGCGGGTGCAGCGTCGACGATATCGTAAATGTCGTCACGATCACGAGCGTGCAGGCGGGCGGAGCGCGCAAATGATCATTCTATCCCTGAACTGCGGAAGTTCTTCGGTTAAGTTCATGCTGTTTGACTACGATACGCAAAAAACCATGGCCACCGGCCTTGTGGAGCGCGTGACCGTGGGCCAGAGTTTCATGAAATACAGCGCGGACGGACGGGAGAGCGCAAAGCTCGAGCACGAGTGTCCCGATCACAAGGAGGCGATCAGGTTCATTCTGAACACGATCGTTGATCCAAAAATCGGGGTGCTCAAGGACATCCATCAGATTGCGGCTGTTGGCCATCGCGCCGTGCATGGCGGCGAGCGGTTTACAAAGTCCGTGCGCATCACGCCCGACGTGATCCAGACGTTCAAGGATCTTTATGATCTGGCGCCGCTCCACAACCCGCCTAACGTGCTTGGCATGGAGGCGGCGATGCATGTGCTGCCTGACGTGCCGCACATGGCGATCATGGATACCGCCTGGCACCAGACGATGCCGCAGCATGCGTATATGTATGCGATTCCAAGCGAGTGGTACGCCAAATACAAGCTTCGCCGCTATGGTTTTCACGGGACGTCGTTTTTATATGTCGCAAAGCGGGCGGCTGTGCTTCTGGGCAAGGACCCGTTCAAATGCAATCTCGTGTGTCTGCACATCGGCAACGGCGTGTCGGCCAACGCGATCAAAAACGGCTGCTCTTACGATACGAGCATGGGGCTTACGCCGCTTGAGGGCCTTATCATGGGCACGCGCGCGGGCGATCATGATGCCGCGCTTGATTTTTATATAATGGAAAAGGAAGGAAAGACGCCCAAACAGATGAACGACATCCTGAACAAGAAGTCCGGTATCCTCGGCATCACCGGCAAGTTCACCGACCGCCGGGACGTCGAGCAGGCGGCCGAGAAGGGCGACGAAAGCGCCCGGCTTGCGATCGAGATGGAAGCCTACCGGATCAAAAAATACATCGGAGCTTATACGGCCGCCATCGGAGGCGCCGACGCGATCGTGTTCACTGCGGGAGTGGGCGAGATGTCGGACGTCATCCGCGCCAAGGCTTGTGAGGGTCTTGAGTACATGGGCGTGAAGATTGATCCGGCACGCAATCGCGAGGCTCATACCCGCAATGCCGAGACCGAGATCAGCGCGCCGGGCTCGAAGGTAAGGGTGTTTGTCATTCCGACCGACGAAGAGCGGGTCTTCATCGAGGACGTCGTTGGTATTTTGAAGAGCAAATACGAAGAGCATACAAAATTCTCGTATCCGTTCCAGAAGCCCGATTACATAAATCATCAGCGCAAGACCGAGCTTGGACGCGAACTTGAGAAAAAGCCCGGGCTGCGGGGAATCATCGCGCTGCCGCCACAGAAGTGAAGCAGTTCCCGGAGTTAGACCGCAATTCGCTTGAGATGGTTTTGGAGAACATCGGCGCGGGGCTGGCTATTGTTTCGCGCGATTTCAGGACCGTCTGGGCAAACAGTGTTTTAAGGAATATCTTCGGCAAACCCGAGGGCAGAAAGTGTTACCGGCTTTACAACAAGCGCAGCAAGGTGTGTCCCGGCTGCGGCGTGCGAAAGGTGTTCCGCACCGGCAGCAGGCAGGTTGTTCATGAGCAGTCCGGGCGGGACAAGGACGGAAACGAGATCTGGTCGCAGATAATTGCCAATCCGCTTTTTGATGATAAAGGAAAAATCGTGGCGGCGCTCGAGCTTGTTGTCCCGATCACCGCGCGCAAGAAATACGAGCAGGCGCTCAAGGTATATGCGACCGCGGTTGTTGATGCGCATGAATACGAGCGCAAGCGCGTGGCGCGCGAGCTGCATGACGGAGTCGTGCAGACCATCGCCGCGGCTAAATTCGGTGTTGAAGCGGCCCTCAAGAGGTTGAAAAAAGACGGTTCCGGCGTCCGCAAGGATATTGCGACGGTCGCCAGACTCCTTGGCGGGGGCGTGAACGAGGTGCGGCGCATTGTTCACGGGATGCATCCGCGCATGATAGACGAGCTTGGCGTGATTCCGGCGATCAGGTCGTGCTGCGAAGAGGCGGCGGCGAAGTGGAATATGAAGGTCGCGTTCAGGCTTCGCGGTGTTTACAGAAAGGGCGGGGCTTTTTTCGGGCTTGGCGTTTATCGTATTGTGCAGGAGGCGCTTTCAAACGCCGGCCGGCACTCCGGCGCGAAGAAGGTTGCGGTCAAGCTGGATTACAGGAGCCAGGTCCTTGTCGGCGAGATAAAAGACGACGGTGCCGGTTTCAATCCCGCAAAAGACGCCGGATTCGGCATGAGCAGCATGCGCGAACGGGTGGCGTCTCTTGGCGGGACTTTTGAAGTCAAAAGCGAACGCAGGCGCGGGACGGCGGTGGAATTCAGGATACCGCTGATCCGGAAGGAGAGAGTATGATCAAACTGCTGCTGGTGGACGATCATCCGGTGGTGCTCAGGGGACTCAAGTCGTTTTTGTCCACCACGGGGGACATTCATGTGGTGGGTGAGGCCAAGGACGGCGAGACCGCCGTCCGGCTTGCGGTCGAGTGCCAGCCCGATGTTGTATTGATGGATGTTTCAATGCCGGGGATGAACGGCATTATGGCTGCAAAAAAGATCAAAGTGCTGGTTCCGCGCGTAAAAGTGCTGATGCTCACGATGTATGACAGTCCCGAATACGCAAAGCAGGCGGTTAAAGCCAAGGTGAACGGATATGTGCTCAAGGACTCGACTCCCGATGAACTGGTCGAGGCCATCAAAAAGGTTAACGATGGCGGAAACTATTTCAGCCAGAGGGTGGCCGAGAAAATCCAGAA
>MEQJ01000137.1:8128-11612 GCA_001770165.1 Bdellovibrionales bacterium RIFOXYD1_FULL_53_11
CCGCACGGGGCGCGGCCGCCGCAAGACGCAGGACCTGTCCCGTCGCGAGATCGAGGTTCTGGAGAACATCGCCAAAGGCATGAGCAGCGCGGAGATTTCAAAAAAACTCGGCATCTCGCTCCGCACGGTCGAAACGCATCGCGAACGCATGATGAAAAAACTCGATATCCACAACGTAGCCGGACTTACGAGGTATGCGATCATGAACGGGATGGCCCACTGAGATGATCCGGCCTTCTATTTCGAAGATGCCGGCCTGATTTTTTCGAGGATGTCCCTGAGAAGATCGAGAAAAAACATCTTGTTCACCTCGTCGACGCGGGTGAATTTGATTCCCAGATGGTAGATCGTGTTGCCGCTTGCGAGGTCGATGTCCTCTATGATCCTGCACACAAGGCCCGTGACGTGTATTTGTCTCGGAAACCAGCCGCGCGGGTCAAGCGTGAGTGCTATGCGGTGTCCCGGCACGATGGAGCGCGCAAGTGCGCTTTGGGTCGCTATCAATATTCCGCTCGGACTCAGGTTTGAGACGTCAAAAATAATCTGCGTGTCGTCGATGCTGGCAAGCACATGGAGCGGAAAAGTCTGTACGCTCGTTGCCGCCGGGATGCGCGGATATTTGCGCATGTAATCGGTGGGGTAGAAACCGTTTCTGGCTATCGTCTCGCGCAAGGCCGGCGCATTGTCACTGCCGGGCAGGAACCTCAGGCCCATGGTTTCGCCCGAGCGCGTGCGTTCGGTCATGATCACCGCGGCCATCTTCAGCGTTTCATTGGCGTGGTTGATCAGCACATATCCCTTTTTGCCGGTCTGCGCCCGGCTGGAGAGGGTGCCCCAGGGCAGTCCCGATACTCCCGACTCGGCAATTTTCACGTTCGTAAATTTGTATTTTCCGCCGTCGATGGCAAGCACAAGCTGACCTTTTATGAAAACCGGCGGGAGCATATGGATTCAGGTTACGCCGATTTTTAAAAATCTCAAGGAAGCGTCTCGAAAAAACCCGCGAATTCGAGGGGCATTTCAAAAATGCCGGCTCTTGTGGAAATGGTTCCGTACACCCGGCCGGCAAGGGCGGCGGCGGTGATTATTGCAAGAGCTCCGTGCCTTCCGTGCAGGGAACAGGTGACCGTGCGGGCCCTGTTCTGTCTGGATTTTATGGAATCCGCCGCGCGCGCGTCGTCAATGAAAGCCGTGATCCTGAAATGCGCGAGCCGTTCGAGCAGCGGCTGCACGTCGATGCGCATGGCTTTTTGGCTGGCATCGCGCCAGATGTCGCCGTCGCGCGAGGCGTGGAAGATGCGTTTCGCCGCGCGCATGACTTCGATGGTTTCGACGTCGTCGGCGTCAAAGGTGGCAAGCCGCTTTTGTCTCAAGTCGTCAAAGGATTTCAGGCGCAAAAGCATGTCGAGGGCCGATCCTTGCACGGTCACAACCGTACCTGCTCCGGCGCCGGACGGAAACACCGCATGGCGCTTTCCGTCTTTCAGGAGCGGTCCGAGGCGTGCTTCGAAGACCTTGGCGCCGGCAAACCATCTGAGGGCAAAGACGGGGGGGGCGAGACCGAATGATTCCGGCGGTCCGGCCGGGGCGAGGGCGGCTACGGTTATGGTTGAAAGCGTGTCGAGCAGATGTTCGATGAAGCTGCCGTCGGCCAGAAGATCCGTGACCGCGGCGCTTGTCGATATGATTTTCCATAAGCCGTCTTCACCGCTTTTTTCCGCGGTTGCATTCCAGCGGTCGCCGCTCCGGGGATCGTTTTTCATTATCGTGACAGATTCCACGGAGGAGTAGTCAAAGGCAAAAATGGTCCGGCCCGGGTGCGGGGCGGTTCGGTGTTCCGGGGCGTCTTTTTTTGTGCAGCCGGGGGCCGTGAGCAAAAACGCCGCCATGCAGGCAAGGATGGTCTTCAACATTCATTGACATCTTAGGAAGGCGCCGTTAGCGTTTCAAGATATATATTCTTTTTTCCAGAAAGGTTGACGCGGCATGGGCCAGACTGATCCGAACAGTGTCATTGGATTCATAATTGCGGGTGGTTTTGCGATGTATCCGCTTCTCATCTGCTCGCTTGCGGTGTGGGTGGTGATTTTCGAGCGGCTCTGGCGTTTTCGCAGGATGAGCGGCGAGCTTGCGGTGTTTCACGAAGAGGCGATGAAGGCGCTTCTGGCGGGCGAGCGGCAGCGGCTTCGCGGAATTTGCGAGGCAAGCGCGCGGGTTCCGACGGCGCGCATCGTGGGGGCGGCGCTTGAGCGCATGGATGCCAAAGACGCGCGGCTCAGGTCCGGCTGGTTTGAGGCGATGGATCGCAAGCGCCTGATGGTTAACCAGGATCTCCGGCGTTATTTCTGGGTGCTCGGCACCATCGGCAGTTCGGCGCCGTTCATCGGTCTTTTTGGCACGGTGGTTGGCATTTTGCGATCATTCCGCGATATGGCGCGCGCCGGGAGCGGCGGGTTTGCCGTGGTCGCATCCGGGATTTCGGAGTCGCTCATCGCCACGGCCGCAGGCATTGTGGTCGCGGTGGTGGCGGTGATTGCGTACAACGCGTTTCAGACGAAGTGGGGTTCGCTTGTTCTTGGCATAAGGCTTCACAGCGAGGAGATTGCGGGGATGCTGAGGAAACTCGAAGATGGCGTTTAAGCCCGGCGTCCCGGGGGGCGCCACGGATCATGACGCCGATGCGGCGGGCGACGATATTGTCGCCGAGATAAACATCACGCCGCTCACGGATATTTTTCTCGTGCTGCTCATTATTTTCATGGTCACCAGCTCGGTGATGAGCCAGCTTGGCGTCGAGGTCAATCTGCCGAAGGCCAGCAATGCCATTGCCGAGTCGCAGCCCGACGGTGTGATCGTGTCGCTTCTTCCTTCGGGCGCCATGAAGGTCAATCTCGACACCGTGCCGTCCGGCGATTTCAAGACGCTTGAGTTCAAGATCCGCGAGGCTTTTGCAAAAACCGCGTCGCGTCTTGTGATCATCGAGGGCGACCGGCAGGCGTTTCTCGGGAGCGCGATTGAAGTGATGGACCGCGCGCGCAAGGCCGGTGCCGCGACTTTTGCGGTGGCCACCGCCCCGACTCCCGGTGACAAGTAATTCTATCTGATGAAGAAGTGGTACACGAGCGCGGCGATGGCGGCAAATGCCACGAGCCCCAAAAATGACGCATAGGCCTCGTAGGCCTTGTTCTTCATGGCAAGTTCCCATGAAAACCGGTGATGGTCGGGCTGTGGGTTGACCTGAAGCAGCGTTTCGTGCGAGGCGGGCGCGAGCGGTGGCCAGAGGCGCGGGAAAAAACGCGGCACGGCGTCCGAATAGAGCTGGTAGGGCTCGCCGAAAATCGAATGCAGTTTGATTTCTTCATCAAGTATTATGTAATGATAGATGAGCGCAAAAAGAACGGTCATGGCCGCAAGCAGCGGCAGGTTGCCGATGGCCCAGATTATGCCGATGGCCATCAGGTATGTTCCCAGATACAGCGGATTG
>MEQJ01000137.1:11619-14676 GCA_001770165.1 Bdellovibrionales bacterium RIFOXYD1_FULL_53_11
GCCCAGAACCTGATGGTCGCGCCGGTAAAACACATGAGCACGCCGGGCCAGTCCGGGTACTGTTTTGCCGAAAAAACTATGATTGCGCCGAAAACCCAGGCCAGTGCTATGCGTGTTTTGCCCTGTATGAAGCCGCGCGCCCAGTTGGTGGGGGATGGCTGTTCGTATGTATTCATCACTATTTGAAATAATGTAAGTGAGGCCGTGGCGCAAGGGCAGGTTTAAGTAAACCAGAAAAAAGCCACACATAACAACGCGTTGCGTTATATTTTTTAATATGCAAGTTAGGGATTCACAAAGATTTTTTATACCTGTAAAATAATATAATCGGGGGTCTCATGGGGAAATCACGCATATCTTGGTGTGTTCTGACGGGTGTGGTCTTGTCTGTTGGTGTAATCGGCACCCATATTTTCAATCTCGCGGAGGCGGACGTCACCACGGATGCCAGCACGACTGCGGGCTTTTCAAGCACATTGCCCGCGTATTTCAACAGCGGGACAGGCACTGCTTCGGCGTTCAGGATGGCCAGTTTTGCAAGCTGCAGCGGGATCATCCAGGGTGCGAGTGCCGCACTCCAGACGGCCCTTGGCGCGGCCGGCGGTCAGCCGCAGTATGCAGGGGTTGCCACGATCGATACCGTATGTCCCGAAGGCAAGGCCGTGGATCCTGAAAAGCTCACCTGCACGTCCATTTCGACAAACGGAAAATATGATCCGGCAAAACTCAAGCTGATGCAAAAGAAGAACCAGGAAGCCATGGTCTCCCTCATGTGCAAAAAGGCGAAGTTCGAGGCGATCAAGGGCGAGCTTGAGTGTTACACCAACCAGGCGAAGATGCTTGCGCAGATCCTGAGCGGTTTGCAGGAAAGCGTTTCGAAAGATGTACAGACTACGCAGCAGCAGGTCACGCAGATCAAGACCGCCATTTCGGACCGCGAAGCGCAGATCGAAGATGTGACGATGAAGCTGCAGGTCGGGAAAAATGGCGAAATGGGGCTGGTGAAGATGCAGGAGGAAATGGAAAAGCAGATCGCAAAACTGCCGTCGGTCATCCAGGCGTTCAAGGACGAAAAACGCAAGCTCGACATGGCCAAGCTCACCTTTGAAGGTCAGATCCAGACGCGCAAGATGGCGCTTACGAGAAGCTGTTTTATAAACAACAAGAGCGCGAGTTACCGTTGCGGCCGCAAGGATGCCAACGGTCTTGATGCCCCGGTTACCGCCAAGGACTATGCCGTCTGCCGTTTTGAGCAGAACCAGTTTTTGAACCAGAGCGGCGGCATCGAGCGCGACAAGAGGACCGAGCTGCAGGCCCGGGACAAGGCCGCCGGTCTTTCGGGGCTTTTGGAAGAAATCGCCGCGAACATGCCGGATACGCCAAAGCTTCCGTCCAATCCGCAGGAGTACGACAAACAGGCGTCGCAGCAGGCGGAAAGGCCTTCATCCATTCACAGTTATGCGGATATCGAGGCGCAGTACGGCAGCCGTCTTGCCCAGTATAATGGCAAGGGGCTCGATATTCGCGGTTTTGTCATGACTGGTTTGAAAAACTGTTCGAACCAGGCCAATGCAACGGTTGAAAACGAATTGGCGCCCAAGCAGGGAAAGGCGCAGGTGTCGCAGCTTTATGCCGCCAAGGAAGGTCTTCAGAAGGATGAAGATACGCTCAAGTCCAGAATGGAATCTGAGATTTTCCAGTATTCACAGCTTTATGGCAAGGCTACCGAAGCGATGACCGGCACCAACATGCCGCTTATCGATGGTTCGTGCAAGGGCGCTAATCCGGCGGTGATGATCGAGTGTCTTGAAGGCAAGAAGGGCACCAACAGCATCATGACCAGTTATCGCAAAATTCTGACCGGCCTTCCCAATAAGATGGAAATCAAGGCGCCCTCCGGCACGTCGGGTGCTTCGATTTCCCTGACCTGCAACGGCATCAGCGGTTGCGTGTCCGCGCTGCGCAGCGTTTCGCGCAATCTTGAGACCGAGAAGAAGCGTCTTACGACGTTCAAGACAACGTTTGTCGCCGGCGCCAACCAGAGATTTGATTCTTCGCTGGCCAAGGCGCGCACCGATATGCAAAAGCTCATAAACGGAAGCGTGGCCGGCGGCGGCGGCCTGATGGGCCGTTTGCAGCAGATCAACAAGTCACTGGCCGGCATGGGAGTATCTTCCGGCTTCAAGTTCAATCCGGTGCCCAAGGAAGAGTTGCAGAAGGACGAGGACGGACTTTACCGGGCGCCCACGAGCACCTTGAACCTGATCGGCGGCGGCATGACGCCCCCGATGCCCGACGTCACGGGCGACGACATGACCGGCTCGATGGCCACCATTGCCACCGAGACCAAGAAGCTCGAAGAGGAGATCGGCAAGATGAAGGACGCCGAGACGAAGATGATGGGGATTGGGGAGAAGTGCAAGATGAAGGATCTCAAGGGCGCTCTCAAAACCCTGGAGGGCAATCTGGATAGCTTTACTGGATGTGAGCAGGAGTATTGTGATAAAGGCGACAGGAGTATTGATGCAATAATTGGTCAGTTAGATACGGAGAATGTCGGGAATTTGAGTGGTTCTGTTGAATCGCTTAAAACCGGTGCAACCGGCATGTGTGAGGACTATAAGAAGAAACAAGAAATTAAAAAGAAATGTGATGATTGTAAATCTGGATGTACCCAGCCCGATCCAAGTCAGAAAAATTCTTGCATTCAAAATTGCGATTTACTCAATGAGAATTGCAAACAAAACAAAGGCACTGGTGAGCAATCCAAGGCAAAGTGCAGTTCACTGTATACCAAGATCAAGGAAGGCCAGAGAACCTTCAACGAAAAGGCGTCTTCAAGCGCCGGATCTACTGCTGATAAATAAAGAGCTTGTTGTTGGGTGCGGAGCGGTGGCCGTTGATACAAAATATGAGTTGAAGAGCGGTTGCCGGGCTCGTCCAGTTCTGCGCACACGCCCACTTACTAATCAGTGCATAAGTAAGTTCACATAATCTGTGATAGGGTGTACTCTGTTTCTATGCAGAGACAAGACGCCCGCAAACTGGATCATAAAA
>MEQJ01000138.1:0-10319 GCA_001770165.1 Bdellovibrionales bacterium RIFOXYD1_FULL_53_11
ATCCAGAATTTTCTGGTTTTTGCTGTCAATTTTGGGGTGCGAGATTTTTTTTCTGTAAAAGGTCACCCGAAAGTGCGTGCCGGTTTCTTCAAATTTCGGGGCCATTACGCCTGCCGCTTCAAAAGCGGAAAGTATCCGCTGTATACCGCTTCCCCATTGCTCGATAAGTCCAAGCTCATTGAAAACCCGGCCGATTACGCGATTGCGGAGCTTTGACAGACCTGCAAGTATGTCTTCAATGGAGAGACCGGACGGCAGAAGCCCGGGGTTTTCAATTTCCATCCTGTCATCAAAAATAGCTATTCTGATGGGGGATCCCCGCTGGCTGTAATCTGCATGGACAACGGAGTTGATCACGGCCTCCCTTGTTGCGGCAGGCGGGAAGGCGTGCAGAACCTTTCTGCGGACTTCGCCGATTTTGACCCCCTCAGAAGAAAGACGCTTGATAAAAGCAATTGCGGATTCGATGGCTTTGACCGGGTATTCGTTGAATTCATTCATCTCTGCAATTTGTGATTTGTCAGAACCGGCAAAACGAGCCATCTGGATGCGCGCGTCCGGAAAGTGATGATTCCTGTTTTTGCCAAAAAGCAAAACCCCGCCTGTTGTTGGCACTTCGCGGCCCTGGTGTGTAGTGGTTATTCTGAGATTGCGCAATTCCTTGCTGCCAATATGCCAGAGGTCACTGAAACATTCATTGAGGTATTGCGTGTCAATTTCATCCATTCCAAGATGTGGCATGGGCTGTTCGTCATAAGCCTCGTTTCTGGACAGGAGCCTGCAATCTTCGATAAACGTCTTGTCGGCTTTTCTGTTTGTCGATCCGACCCTTATGTAAGTGCCGTTGTCCAGCCCCATGCTTTTGATGAAATGAGGTCTTGCCGCGCCCGGATAGACTTTTATGGCGATGAGATTGGTGTCATGCCATGGCAGAATTTCAATATCGGGTATCATGGCCGGGCTGATGCAGTCGGATATGAGATTCGCCAGCCGTTCTTCCTGCTCAAGAGGATCAGGGATTCCGATGATTTTTTTTGACCCGTCTTCGATCCCGATCAGGATTGTACCGCCCGCTGTGTTGGCAAAGGCTACAATTGTGCGAATAATTTTTTCAGGTGAAGAAATGTCACGCTTGAATTCGAGCGTCTTGCTTTCCGGCTTATGGATCAGTTCCTGTATGCCCATTACTCTGAATATTACTCTGAAGCGAGAAATAAGGCAATATGCTTCAGAGTAAAGAATGGCCCTGACTGTCTATGAGTAGAATGATAAAACTGTCTCTAATTTAGAGATAATTTTAACTGTATTAATCTCTAATTTAGAGATAATTTTTTTAGTTGTGCATGGAAATGGCTGCTTGGGAAATAATAAAATGAAAACACCCGTGCGGATTTTTGCTGTTGCCTTCGTTATGGCGTCCGGCGCCGCCGCCGGAGACCGGGCGGATTCCGCCCGGCCCGCCATCCCCATGATCCCCGTCGACATCCAGCTTCTGTCGTTTCCGGTGCCGCAAAAGCCCCGCAAACCGTGCGTAAACCCGATAGACGCCCGGATCACCGCCGAGCTGGCGCGCGCCATGAACAACCCCGAAAAAATCCTGCACTCCGGGATTTTTCATGTCGTGCTGCCCAAAAACCGGTCGCAGTACGAACGCATGAATAAAATCGCGATTGCCGGCGTGACGGTTTATAGCCGGAGGAAGGAAGACCTTCCGGCCGACAGTTTTTATTTTGCCTGGGGCTGGAACAGCCTGGACCGGGAGATCGTCCGCAAGTTCGATCCCAAAAAAGGGAAATCCCCGGAAGTGTTTTTGCTGCCGCGTATTTTTTTGCATGCGCCGGTGACCGAGCTTGCGGAGGGGTCCAAAGAGGCCGCGCGCTTCGGACGCTACCGGCAGGATACCTATATTTTCATCCCCATCCGGATTTTGCTGGAACGGGGCGAGTTTGGCGTTCGCTTTGCCGGAGGCCGCAATTCGCTGCAGCTCGGGATGTTTCCGCTCAAAATAAAAGAGAAGTTCATCGTGTCGGACAAAACGCCCGCTGCAAATCCGCAGGAGGCGCCGGAGCCGGAACTGACGGGGTATCTCGTGCGTGAAAACTTTTGCTGGTGAGCGCCCCTGTATCAATGATGCCGGGACATGGTATAAATAAGATATGAAGCGACTTGTCCTGTTATTGCCGGTGGTCTGCCTTGCTTTTTTATGCTCCTGCAAAAGTGCCAGCAGGGTTGATCATATTCCAAAATCCGCCTGCCCCGACTTGACCGCCGACGAAACGCCGACCGACTGCCCCTGGGCCGGCATCGCAAGGGCGCTGGCCGGAGAAATAAATCTCAAACACGACCTTGGGCCGGCCTTTGATCGTTTTGCGGAAGCCCTGAGGCCCGGCATTGAAATCGATGCGCAGCTACATAACTTGAAGGATCTCTGGGGGCTGAGTTCGAATATCGACGAAATTGCGGGCGGCGCGATCGTCAATCCCGCGCTGCTTGATCATCTGCTCTCAAGGATGAAGGTGCAGCCGGCGGTGGATAACATCGTTCATGCCGGCGTTCAGCACACCTACGGGTATCTGCTCAGCCTGCTCAAGACGCCTTACGGGTTCAAGCGCGCGCGCTGGGTTGACGGTGCGATCGAGGCGGGCTTTGGCCTTCCGAAGGGGGGGCTCGGCCCCGAACCAAAAGACGGCTCTCTTTTCAGGAATCTGACCTGGTTTGCCGGAAAAATCGCCCTTCGTGACTGCCGCAAGGCCGTTGCGGTCCTGAATTTTTCGCAGGCCCGCGTCGCTCCGGAAATTGTAAGATTTGATTATGCCGGGCTCGGGGGCACCCGCATCAGTGAAGCCGTGGCTTTCAAGAATGAAAAAGGACGGACTGTTCGCATGGTTGAATTGAGAACGGATATCGTGCCCTTTTTGAAAACAGAGCCATCCATGAAAAATATCGCGCTCCTGGTTTATTCGGTTGACGACTCGTCCGGCCCCACGGCAAGGCTGATAACGGCATTTGCGGTGGACAAGGGGTTTGTCGCAAAGCTGACGGACAAAAAAACAATGGGGCGCAACGTTGTGATAAAAACGCGTTATAATGCATATGTAAAGGATGTGACTGACGCAAAAAAACCGCTTTTCGGTTCGCGCAGCACAAAGGAGGGTTTTTGACATGTGTCCTGACAACGACTTGAAACCAACGCTGACGGATTTTCCAAAACTGCACTGCCCGTTCATCCGGCAGACTTTTAAAATAAACAAGGACTGGTGGAAGGAGCGCGGCGCGCAAAACGGCCTGCGCACCCCCGAGGTGTATCTTGTCGTAAACCGCGTCAACCCGGGGTACGAGTGGGTGTTTGACGACCCCGATACGTTTGCCGTTGAAAAACTCGACGGCACCAACGTCAAGCTCCTGACCGAGAAGGGGCGTTTGGTGGCGCTTCAAAACAGGTTGAATGTCGTTGATCTTCTGCAGATTGTAAAAGGCAAGACGTTCATCATCGAGGGGATTTTTCAGGCCATCGGCAAGGACTATGTCAAGACGGACGGCGAGCAGGCGGGCGAGGTGATCGGGCCCAAGCTGCAAAAAAATCCGTACAAGCTCGATACCCATCTCTGGTATCCGTTTGAAAAAGCGATCACCGATCTCAGGTACAAGTCTTTTGACGAACACGCCCGCACGTTTGACAACTGGAGCGCGTGGTTCAAGGATCATCTCGTGTCGCGGTTTTATACCAAGCGCGCGTCAAAGCTGGGGCTGACCGACAAGGTGATGGCCGAGGGGATCATCCTTTATAATCTGCGCCGCCGGGCCGAGAAAAAGAGCTGGATGGCCAAGCTCCGGCGCAACATGTTTGACTGGTTTTACGAGGGCTGCGTGATCGAGGGATATTCGACCGCGGGCCGGGATGAGGCCGAGGACCAGGAAAAATTTGATTGATGCGGGGTCCTTCAGTCCAGACCGAACACCCTCAGGCGCGGCGTGGTCGAGGTCACTTTGCCGCTGGCGTCGATATCCAGCGTGCCGCCCCAGGGGTCGGTTCCGGGGATGCCGTTTTCGAGCCGGTATTGCGACCAGAGCCGCCGGGTTCCGGCCGCCGGGCCGACCCGGGTGATTGTCTCGGGGTGTGATTTTATAAAAGCCCTGAATCCTTCGGAAAGCTGGAAAAGATATTGCGAGAGATATAATGATTCCCGTTTTTTTTCGAGCGTGGCGCGCAGCTGCTCGTTTGTCTGGCCCGAGATCATGAAGGCAAGAAGCCGCAGGCCGACTTCGTACTGGCCGCCGGGCTTTGAAAAGCGCTGGCCGAGTTTTTGGATGTAATCGGGCGCGTCCTGGAGTGCGGCGGCCGCGCGAAAGGCATCGCCGGCGAGAGTGATGTCGTCCAGCTCGAACAGATATACATACGCGAGGGTCATCGGCACCGCCCAGGACTGCCGCCAGAACCGGGAGCGGAAGCGCTTGCTTTCGAGCGGGAGGCGTTTTTCAATATAATGCATGCCCTTGACGAGCAGATCGCGCGCCCCGGCGGCGTCGTCGCGTACTACGGCAAGCAGGCTTGCGCCGGCGACGTAGGCGTCCATGAACGCGGGATCAAGCTCTGTGGCAAGATCCATGTCGTAATATAGAGGAGGGTGTTGGCCCTTGCGGACTTTTGCAATCGCGGGGTCTGTCATCGCGCGCACCCAGAGCCAGTCGACAATGCTCTGCACCTGTCCGAGCGATGCGGCCGTGACCATGCGCGGGTGCCAGCGCACGGAGCGCTCCGCGGGCAGCTCGATCCATGCGGAATCAAGCGAGCGGAGTTGCGCGGAGAGCGCGGCGGCCGCGAGCGTGAGGGCAAGCGCGGCGGCGGGGACTGGAAGTGCTGTTTTGAGGTTCATACGTTTGTTCTGATATTAGCTGCAGATTTTGTATGTGTCACCGGTTTTGCGGTAAGCGATTAAAACTCCCCGCCCCAAAGTTTATCAATAAACATTTGCCAGGGTAATATTTCAACGCCCTTAAGTGGTCCATCAAGTATTTTTCTCGGTTCTTTTTCAAGACAGACAACAACTTGGTGTTTGGTCTTAAGTTCTGCTTTAAGAACTTCAAACGATTTCAAATCCCGCTCTCTTATGCTTGTCCTTGCCTTAATCTCAATGGCAACTTTTGCATCGCCCAAAATAAAATCAATTTCATTCCCAGAGGCGGTTCGCCAAAAATATATTGGAAGCTCTGGATTTTTATATGCCTGGTATGCTTTTAATTCCATTAGTATCAAGTGTTCAAATGATTTACCAAATTCAGGTGTACCATGCCTGACTGTTCGATTCGCCAAATAATTGGCAACACCAACATCAAATAAATAAAATTTTTCTGTCAGAATGAGACGTCTGTCTTTTGCTTTTTTCCAGGGCTTTACTCTAAAACCAAGATATGTATCTTCTAAAATATCAAAATATGTTCGCACCACTTTTGCAGAAACACCTGAATCACTCGCTACTCGCGTATAATCAAGCAGCTCACTGTTTGTGATTGCTATTACATTTAGAAAATTAGAAAAAGCCGGAACATTTTTTACCAAAGCCTCTGCAATAATTTCTTCTTTTAAATAATCAGCCACATAACCGCGTAATTCTTCAATTGGAGTCTCTGATAAGTAATGAGATGGCAAAAGCCCCGATGCCAGTATTTTTTCTAGATTTACTTCAGATATTTCACGAATAGACAACGGAACCATTGTTCTTCGCCAAGCTCTGCCGCCAAGCAGATTTGCATGATCACGTTTTAGTTTTCTTGCGCTCGAACCAGTTAAGATAAATGAAATACCAGAATTTTCAATCAACCAATGAACTTCGTCGAGTAGTCTGGGTGCCTTTTGAATCTCATCAATAATTATAACACCACTGTGATCAGAAAAACGCTCACGCAAAAGACTGGGGCTGACTAAATATTCTTGTAACGTGTCCGTTTTTAATAAATCTATATAGATTATATTTTTTTTATTTTTATATTTAGAAATAAACTGATTTTTTAGCCAATAGGTTTTACCAACTTTTCTAGGACCCCAAAGAAACGTAGTCTTACCTTTTGGTAAATCCAGGTTGATCAATCGGTCTTTTATGGCAATTTCTGGTAATTCATAAACCATAAGGATATTTTATCCCGATAAACTGCCCTGTCAAGTCATTTTATCCCGATAAACTGCTCTGCCCCGGATTTGACAAATCGCCCTTGAACCTTCTATGCGCAGATGTCCCGCGCGTGCATCCGCTGCATCCAACACCAGTACTCCGCTCTTGCCGCTGCCCGCGGCCTGCACTACACTTGCAGACACGGCCATGCCAAACATGCTTGAAGTTGAAAAAGTTGATCAGCATTTCCGCTGTGGATTCCTGATGCGCAGGACGCAGGTGCTGCACGCCGTGGAACTCAGGGTGCCCGCTAAATCCATATTCGGATTCCTCGGTCCGAACGGTGCGGGCAAGACCACTCTGATCACGCTGATTGCGGGGCTCCGCAAGCCTTCAAGCGGCGTTATAAAGGTAGGCGGCCATGACGCCACCGGCACGGCGGCACGGATGAAAACCGGCTATCTGCCCGAGCGCCCGTATTTTCATGACCATCTTACCGGCGAAGGGCTTTTGAAGTATGTGGGCACCCTTTCGGGTATGAGCCGTCCGAAAATCCTGGCGCGCATTCCCAAAGTGCTTTCACTGGTCGGGCTCACCGAAGCCCGCAGAGTAGAGCTGCGAAAGTATTCAAAGGGCATGCTCCAGCGCATCGGGATCGCGCAGGCGATTTTGCATGACCCCGAATTCCTGGTGCTTGACGAGCCCATGAGCGGGCTTGATCCGCTCGGGCGCAAGGAGATGCGCGAGCTCATTGTCGGTCTTGCCGCCGGGGGGCGCACGATATTTTTCAGCTCGCATATCATTACTGACGTCGAGGCCATCTGCGACAACGTCGCCGTGATCAACAAGGGACGCATGATCGGTTGCGGGCCGATCGGGGAGTTTCTGTCAAAGGGCCCGGTCAAAACCGAGATTGCGTTTGCCGGCGTCGATGCAGCAGCGGCGCGCGGCATCGACGGGCTTGAGCAGGTGAGGGAGATGCCTGACGGCATCCGCGCGCTGGTGCCGGGGCAGGAGGCCGTGGGCAGGGCGCTCACGCAGCTTCTCGACCTGAAAGCCCGTATTCTCTGGGTAAATCCCGTCCGGCCTTCGCTCGAAGAGATTTTTGAACAACCAGCCGGAGGAAGGCGGGCGCCATGAAACAGTCCGTTCGTGAATCCGCAATCCGGACTTTTGAGATCGTCCGTGCCGTCGGTCGCGTTACCTTTCTTGAAATAATCCGCGACAAGGTTCTTTACAACATTGCCGTGATTTCATTCCTGCTTCTTGGCGCCGGAATCCTTGCGTCGCGCCTTGCAATCCTCAAGCAGGACCGGGTGATCCTCGATTTCGGCCTCACCGCGCTCACGCTTTCGTGCATGCTGGTTGCGGTGCTTTGCGGAGCCGGGATGCTGGGCCGCGAATTCGACCGGCGCACCGTTTATGTCGCGCTCTCGCGCCCGGTGTCGCGGCTGCAGTTTGTCGCGGGCAAGTTTGCAGGGCTTGCGGCGGTGGTGGCGCTCAACTGGCTGTTGCTTGCGGCGGCATATATCGCGCTTCTTGCGCTGGCGGCCCATGGCGGTTTTGGGCAGCTGGCGGGCGGAACATTTTTCTGCGCGCTCTTCCTGGTGCTTGCCCAGGCATTGATGGCCGGCGCGCTTGCGGTATTTTTTTCGAGTTTTACCACGACGTCGCTTGCCGTGGTCTTTACTGCCGGGGTTTGGATCATCGGGAGCAATGTTTCGCAGCTCAGGTGGCTTGCGGTAAAGACGGGGGGCGGCCTGGGCGGGGCTCTTGATGTGCTGGCCCTCATGATCCCCAATTTTGAATATTCCAATCTTGGTCTCAAGGTCACATACGGCGTGCCGGTCACGTGGCTGTACATGACCGCTTCGCTGGCCTACGCGGTTTTTGTTGTTTTGCTTGCGGTGCTTCTGGCCGGAATGCTTGCACGGGGGAAAGAGGGATGATGTATATTCCAGACTGGCTTTCGTATTTTATTTCGGCGGGATTCGGGCTGATTGCCGGAAGTTTTTTGAACGTATTGATACACCGTATCCCTCTCGGAAAATCAATAATCAAGCCAGGCAGTCATTGTCCGAAGTGCGGAAAACCGCTTCGCTGGCGGGACAACATTCCGCTGCTTGGCTTCCTGCTTTTGCGCGGCCGCTGCCACTCGTGCGACGCCAGGATCTCCATCCGCTATCCGGCCGTGGAGCTGCTTACGGCCCTGGTGTTCGTCGCGATGTGGACGAGATTCGGCTGGGGAGCACTTCTTGTGCTTCGCGACTGGCCGCTGGGCGCCCTGCTCGTTGCGATAACTTTCATAGATCTTGATCACAGGCTGATCCCTGATCAGCTGAGCATCCCCGGGATCGTGCTCGGGCTTGCCACCTCCTGGGCCGACCCGGGCGTGGGGCTCTGGTCGTCGCTTGCCGGAGCTGCCCTGGGATTCGGATTTTTTTACGCATTTGCCTGGATTTATGAAAAGGCGACAGGACGGCAGGGGCTCGGAGGCGGCGACATCAAGTTGCTTGCCATGATCGGCGCCTTTGCCGGTCCGCTTGGTGTTTTTTTCACGGTCATGATGAGTTCGATAACCGGTACCGTTATCGGACTGGTGTGGGCGCTTGTTGCCAGGCGCAGGAGTCTCATGAAGTTTGCCATTCCGTTCGGCCCCTTTCTTGCGGCGGCCGGATTGTATTATTACCTGCTGGGTGACGTATGGTTCCGATCCATGATTCGGATGTAGCCGAAAAACGCTGGGATGAGGCCGAGTGGCGCCACTACGAACTTTGGGAAAAGATCGAGGTGCGTCTTCGCAAGCGCAAATGGTGGTGGATCACGCTTGCGGTGGTGCTTTTTCTTGCCCTTTCGTCGGTGCCGGTGCTCATGGAGCGCTGGCCCAAGTGGGTGACGCTCACGGCGGCCGGAAGGCTTTCGAGGGAGATCGGCAGGATGAAGCGCGATACGAACGTCGACCGCGCATCCTTCCGGATAAGGTTCAAGGACGGGGCAAAATTGATTTTCACCGTTGAGCGGGCCGGGTCGTGTTCTGACACGGACTGGCTGCCGGTGCGCACGGGCGCGCTTCTCGGGCCGGAAAAACTGGAACACTATGCCGTTGTCAGCACCCAGCAGGGTGGCGGGCTCGGAATCCCGGGCCTCATGGAATCCTTCTGCTATGACTATCTGGCCGGCAGCGAGGCTTTGATCTCCGGAAAAGGCCTTACCGGATTTGGAATCATCCCCGTCAAGGATTTGACGGAAGGCAGAACCGGCCGGATGTCAATAGTTCTGCTAAACGGACAATCGGCAGAAATTTCCTTTGAGTAATTGACCAATTATTGCCGCCCTGTAAAATTTACCTAAGGACATTGATTATAATGGCAGAGAGCTTGTTTTCTAAATTGAGTGGATTGCTCGCTTTTGGCGGGGGTGACAACGCCATCGGACTGAGCATCGGTACGTCTTCGATAAAACTTGTTGAGCTGAAAAAATCCGGCAAATCCTGGAAGCTTCTTCATTTCGGGATCGTGCAGCTTCCTGACGAAACGATTGCCAACAGGGAGATAACAAACCAGATCGCGGTTGTTGAAAATCTCCGGACCCTTGTGGGCCAGCTCAAAATGAAAAACAAGAGCGCGTGCATTTCGCTTAACGGCCCGTCCCTCATAATCAAACGCATGTCCATCGAGGTTGTCGACAAGAAGGATCTCCAGGAACAGGTGTTCTGGGAGGCGGAGCAGTACATACCGTTTGATATCTCGCAGGTGGTGATGGATTTTCAGGTGCTGAGCAATTCAAAAGACGGAAAAATGGATGTGCTTCTTGTAGCCGTTAAAAAATCCGAGCTCGAAGCATATATGGGCTGCGTGCAGGATGCGGGCCTCAAGCCGTCAGTGGTCGATACGGATTTTTTCGCGCTTCAAAACGTCTTCGAAGCCAATTATCCGGTGAATCCGTCGGAAGCCGTTGCGGTTGTGGATGTCGGCGCGGCCAGCATCAAGACCGTGGTGATGCATGCGGGCGTGCCGGTGTTCACCAAGGATGCCGCCATCGGCGGGCGCAAGCTCACCGAAGAGATCCAGAAGCAGCTCAATCTTTCGTTTGCGGATGCGGAGAGCCTCAAGGTCGGCGGCGGGCAGGCGGGCGCCATGCCGCAGGAGGTGAGCGATCTCATGCATGTCATGGCCGAGAATTTTGCCGCCGAGATCAAGCGGGTCATTGATT
>MEQJ01000138.1:10354-15601 GCA_001770165.1 Bdellovibrionales bacterium RIFOXYD1_FULL_53_11
TACAGTGCGTCCTCCGTTGGCGCGCCGGTGTCGTATGCCCTGCTGGGTGGCGGGGCGGCGAGGATGCCGGAGCTTTCAAAAATCGTGGAGGATACACTCGGGATGCCCGCGCAGATGATCAATCCGTTCAATTCGATATCGTATGACCCGTCGATTTTTACGCAGGATTACATAACCGCGATCGGGCCGGTGGCCGCCATACCGGTCGGTCTGGCTCTGAGGGCGGGGGCAAAATGATAAAGATAAATCTTGCCACGATGAAGCAGGCTGCGTCCGCGGGAGGGGCGGGGGATGCCCCCGTCAAGAGGGGCGATATAATAGGCACCATCAGCCAGGCGCTCACGGGACTGATCAAACGGCGGGGCGTCGGGGCGGCCGAAGGCGGCGGCATCGACAAAAAGATGATCCGCAAGATTATTCTCATGATCGGCGTCGGGTTCGCGGCCGATTTTCTGGCCGGGGACTTCATGGCCGAGGAGATGAAGAAGGTCGAAGCGGCCCTTGCCAGGGTGGATGCGGAAAAGTCAAAATTCCAGGCGGAAGTGCAGAAAACCAGGGGATACGAGGCAATCAAGAAACAGCTCGAAGCCGATGAGTTCATAATACGCACCAAGGTCGATACCATGGAAAAGCTCGTGACCGACCGGCAGACGCCGCCCAAGCTGCTGCTTTCGGTTGCCACCGCGATTCCGAAGGACGTGTGGTTGTCGTCGTTCAAGGTTGACGGACCCTCGGTGGTGTTCAGCGGCGGATCGGTTGGCTTCAATCCTGTTTCTGATTTCATGAAGACGCTCGGCGAAAGCGCGTATTTTTCAGAACTCAATCTTCAGAAAACCGAGCAGACCCGGGATGCCGCCGGTACGGAGATTGCCATATTCGAGCTGATGGCCAGGCGGAAAGGGGAGATGTTCAAATGAAGAACATCTTTGAACGGGTGCCGTTCGGCTTGTTGCTGGTTTTGTTTCTGGGTTACGAGGGATACGGGCTTTATTCGTTTCTGAATGATGCTTCGAGCCCGCTGTTGCAGAAAAAAAGCCAGATTGAAACGTCCCGGAAGGAGATAAACAGCCTCAAGGAGCAGCTCAAGCAGGCCGAGGAGTTTTATCGCACCCTCGAAGCGAAAAAAATACAACTTCGCGAGCTTGCCAAGAAGCTTGACGAGATGAAGGGCACTCTTTCAGAACAGCTGGATGTTCCGGGCTTCATGAAGACCGTTGTGACGGAAGCCAAGCGCATCGGCATCAAGGTTCTTGGACTGAAGCCCAAGGGGGCTGTCGTGAAGGAATTTTATATCGAGCAGCCGTTTGAGATGGCGTTTCATGGCGTGTATGTACAGCTTGTTGTTTTTCTCGAACGCATTGCCAGCTCGCAGAAGATCACCAGGGTGGACAATTTCAGCATCAAATCGGTCGGGTCAAGCCTTTCCAAATATGTTGAGCTTGATGGCACGGTGGAACTCAAGGTTTACAGGTATCTTGCCTCCAAGGCCGACGAACTTGCCAAATCCGGACAGGTCGCTCCGGCGGGACAGGAGGGCGCAAAATGATTTTATTTTTGTTGGCCGTCACGTTCTCCGCACCGGCGCTGCACGCGGAAATATTGTCGGAGGATATGCTCAAGATACGCGATCCGTTCAAGCGTCCCGCGATTATCGTGTCGAAAGAAAATGCCAGGACCGAGCTGGAGATGTTTCCGGTGGATCAGTTTAAAATGATGGGGGTGATCACCGGGCCGGACAGGGTGAAGGCCATGCTGGCGGCCCCCAATGGAAAAACGTATTTTGTTTCTGAGAGAATGAAAATAGGGGTTCGCAACGGCATGATCCTCAAAATCACGCCGGAGGGAGTGAAAATCAGGGAAAAGATCATAAATGTCATCGGACAGGAAGAGCCGGTGGACAGCGAGCTGAAGCTTGAAGAGAAAAATCAACAGGCCATGTAAATGGTGCGTTAGCGTGGAGGCGGGAATGAAGGATATCAGTGGATCGGCGGTCAGGATGGCGGCTGTTTTTGCGACACTTCTGGTGTTTGCGGCGACCGCCGGCGCGGCGGTGGAGATCACGGCAGTTGACTTCAAGAATGAGCCGGGAGCAAGCACAATCGAAATCACCGGTGACGGTCTTGTGACGTTTGAAAAGCAGGAAAATCCCGATGACAAACAGATCGTGATTGAACTCAAGGATGCAAAGCTTGCGGGGGGGGTCGACCGGAAGCTTGACACCTCTTCCTTTGACAGCAAGGTGAGCCTTGTAAGCCCGTACCAGGTCGATGGCACTGAAAATACCGCCCGTGTTGTCATTCAACTCAAGGACATGGTTTCTGCCGATGCAAGCATTGAAGGCAATACCATCAAAGTTGTCATACCGAATGCGGGAGCGGCCGCAGCCCCGCCACCGCCACCGCCTCCGGCACAAACGGAGGATCAAGCCGCAGCGCCGGAGCAGACCCCACCGGCCGCCCCTCCTGCGGCTCCTGCGCCTTCTGTGGAAGCAAAAACCAATCTTGATACCTTTACGGAGACGAAAGAAAATAAACAGTTTTCAGGTCGTCCGGTGACCATACAAGTGAAGGATGCGGACGTGCAGGATGTGCTCCGGCTGATCGGCGAAGCGAGCGGCTTCAATATTGTTGTAGGAGAGGAAGTCAAGGGCAAGATCACCCTTGCGCTCGTTGATGTGCCCTGGGACCAGGCGCTTGACGTGATTCTTCATACCAAGCAGCTTGCCGCCGAGCGCAAGAACAACGTGCTGCGTGTTGTTACCTTGCAGGGTCTGACAAAAGAAAAGCAGGATGAACTCCAGGCAAAACAGGCCACGGAGGCAAGTGCTCCAAGGATTACGCGGGTATTTCCGGTCAGCTATGCAAAACCGTCGGAGCTCAAGACGATTTTATCGCAGTTCGGAAAAACCGGAAGCAATGACGTCATGGGACAGAAGAGCCAGAGCGTCATCCAGGTCGATGAGCGCACCAACAGCATCATTGTCATGGATATCCCTGAAAACATCGAACGCATGCGAAAGATGATCGAGCTGCTTGATACGCAGACTCCCCAGGTGATGATTGAGGCTAAAATAATCGAAGCCACCGAGGGGTTCAGCCGGGCCATCGGCGGCAGCATCGGCTTTGGCAATGCCGAACTCAACAAGACCAATTTCATCGCCAGTCTCGGCGGGGCAAATCCGATAGACGCGCTCATCGGCACCCCCGGCGTATTTGCTGACGGCAATGCGGTGAGCACCGCGGCACAGGGCGCAGGAGGTACTTTCGGCCTTTCACCGAAGCTTTCTTTCCTTCCTGGCATACAGCGCCTCAATGCGTTGCTGAGCATCGGCGAAAGCGAGAACCGCGTTAAAATCGTTTCATCTCCGAAGACGGTGGTTCTTAACAAGGGCAGCGCAACCATAGTGCAGGGCACGCCGGTACTGGTGCCGGGCACGACATTCATCGAGGGGGTTGGCCAGGTGCCGACTACGTCCGTGATGAGCGCGAATCTCAGCATGACGGTCAAGCCGACAGTGACAAATGATGGAAGCATTCTGCTTGATCTCAATGTGTCACGTGATATTCCCGTTCCGCTTTCCGGCGGCAGCAGCGGCATCGGCAGCCGCAATATGAATACGACAGTGGTGGTGGAAAGCGGCTCGACGCTCATGATCGGCGGGATTTACACGACGACCAGCACTTCGACCTCGTCCGGATTCCCGTTTCTGCGGAAAATCCCGATCATAGGATGGCTGTTCGGCAAGGAAAGCGAGAATAATGACCGCTCCGAGCTGTTCATCATCATTTCGCCGAGAATACTGAATGAAAAGGAGGCCGGCATCACAGCCGGATAGGCTGCATGCAAGGCGGTGGATTTTGATGACAGGCAAGGACAGATACACTCCACTTATTTATTCGTATCTTAAAAAGTACCAGGAAGACCCTTCTTCGCGCGTTTTTGCGCCGCTTGCCGAAGCATACCGCAAGGCCGGCCTCACGGACGAGGCGATTGAGATCGCCCGCGAGGGGCTCCGGGTGCATCCCCATTTTGCGGGTGGTCGCGTGGCGCTCGGCCGCGCGCTTTTTGACAAGCATCTTTATGCGGAAGTGGTGGAGGAACTCAGGCAGGTCGTCAGCGATGTGCCGGACAACGTGGTGGCCCAGAAGCTCACGGCCGATTCACATCTGATGCTGGGGAACATCCTGGAAGCCCTCAATGCGTACAAGATGCTTTTGTATTTCAGCCCATCCGACAAGGAAACCGCCCGCATCGTGGAGGAGCTTGAGACGCAGGCTTATGACAAGGGCGAGCTTGTTCTCCGGACCGACAAAAAAGAGGAGCCGCCGGGATTCGAGGTGCGCAAAGCCGGCGAGGCCATAGACGGTGATCCGGCCGAGCGGCGCCGTCGCTGGATCGCCAGAATAGAGCTGTTGCAGAACATGCTGCTCAAGGTGGAACGCTACCGGGCACAATCGGGATAGTTGAATTGATTGTTTCAGCGTGATACTTGCGTGGCATGTACGCAACAAACCAGTTCCGCAAGGGTCTTAAAATTGAAATTGAAGGCATCCCTTATGAAATCGTTGATTTCCAGCATGTGAGTCCGGGCAAGGGCCGTGCATTCACGCGCACCAAGCTGCGCAACATGCTGAACCAGAATGTTACCGAAAAAACAATCACATCAGGCGACAAGGTCGACCGGGCCAACACCGAGCAGCGCGAGATGCAGTTTTTGTACAAGGACAGCGAAGGCTATCACTTCATGAACCAGGCCAACTACGAGCAGGTCGCGCTCAGTGACGAACAGCTTGGCGCCGGCAAGGATTTCTTGCAGGAAAATCTGGTGATCAAGGTCATGTATTTCAACGAGCGGCCGATCGGCGTTGAGTTGCCGACTTTCGTGGTTTTGAAGGTCGTGGAGACGGAACCCTCCTTCAGGGGCGATACTGTCACGGGCGGCTCCAAGCCCGCGAAGCTTGAAACCGGCGCGGTGGTTGCCGTTCCCTTCCATTTGAAGGAAGGTGATTTCATAAAGGTTGATACCAGGGACTACAAATATGTCGAAAAAGCCAACAAGTAAGAAAACCGACCGGGCCTTTGCGCGGCTTGAAGAGTTTGTCAGATTCATGCGGCGGCACGCGCTCACGGAACTCGGATGGGAGTCCGGCACCGAAAAGGTCCATCTCAAGACACCGGAAGGAAGGACTGTTCAAGCCCGCGAAGACGTCACTGCGGACATTAACCGCCCCGCCGCACCGGCAATGG
>MEQJ01000138.1:15620-38042 GCA_001770165.1 Bdellovibrionales bacterium RIFOXYD1_FULL_53_11
ACCGGCGAAAAACCGTGACGGCCCCTCTTGTCGGCACGTTTTACAGGGCTTCTTCACCGGGCGCGCAACCTTTTGTGAAAGAGGGTTCGGCCGTTAAAAAAGGTGATGTCCTGGGCATCATCGAGGCCATGAAGGTTTTTAACAACATCGAAAGCGATTACAACGGCAGGGTGGTTGGTATTCTTACCGAGAACGGACAGCCCGTCGAATTCGGCAAACCCCTGTTCGTGATCGATTCGGTGACCTGACGGCCGGTACGCCAATGACAAGGAAACTTTTCAATAAAGTGCTTGTTGCCAACCGCGGCGAGATCGCCCTCCGGGTCATCCGCGCCTGTCATGAGCTGGGTATTCCGGTTGTGGCGGTATATTCGACGGCGGACGAGAAATCATTGCATGTCAAGCTTGCCGACGAAGCCGTCTGCATCGGTCCTCCCCAGTCCAAGCTGAGTTATCTAAACATGGCAAATATACTCTCGGCGGCCGATATAACGGGTGCCGACGCAATCCATCCCGGTTACGGATTTCTTGCCGAGAACGCCGAATTCGCCAGGCTTTGTGCTGATTGCAATATCACTTTCATCGGTCCGACGGCCGCAAACATCGAGGCGATGGGCGACAAGGTGGGCGCGCGTGCGATTGCGAAGCGCCGGGGGGTGCCGCTGCTTCCGGGCACTCTTGAGCCCGTGCCGGGCGTTGATAAGGCGATAGCAGCCGCGGAGGAGATCGGCTATCCGGTGATTCTCAAGGCGGCGGCCGGCGGCGGCGGGCGCGGCATCCATATCGTCGGCAATTCCGACCAGCTCAAATTTTCTTTCGAGCGCGCGAGCGCGGAGGCGGGCGCGGCATTCGGCAACTCCTCCATGTACGTCGAAAAATATTGCGCGGATGCGCGCCATATCGAGATCCAGGTCTTGTGCGACCGGCATGGCAGCAGGATTTTCCTCGGCGAACGCGACTGCAGCATCCAGCGAAGGCACCAGAAACTGATTGAGGAGAGCCCGAGTCCTTTTGCCGACGAGAAACTCCGGGCGGCGATGGGGCGGGCGGCCCTGGATATCTGCAATGAAGTTTCTTATGAAAATGCGGGCACGGTTGAATTCCTTGTCGAGAATGACCGGAGTTTTTATTTCATGGAGATGAACACCCGCATCCAGGTCGAGCATCCGGTGACCGAGATGGTTGCCGGCGTGGATCTGGTGAAGCAGCAGCTGCTCATTGCCGCGGGCGAGCGCCTTTCGATCCGCCAGGAGGATGTGCAGATAAAATCACATGCCATCGAGTGCCGGATCAATGCCGAGGACCCGGAGCATTTTGCGCCTTCTCCCGGAAAGATAACCGCGCTTCATGTGCCGGGCGGCCTTGGAGTGAGGATTGATTCATTTGTGTATGACCAGTACACGGTTCTTCCGTATTATGATTCACTTCTGGCAAAACTCATTGTTAACGCGCCCGGGCGCGACGAGGCTGTTGCCAAAATGCGTCAAGCGCTTGACGAGTTTGTTATCGAAGGGATCAAAACCAACATTCAATTCCACAAGAGGATTTTCTCGCACCGTAAGTTTATTGACGGCCGGTATGGTCTCAATTTTTTGGGAGAGTTGTTGGGAAAAACAAAGTAAAATCTAGCTATGGTGTCTGAGAAGGACGAAGGTACGGTGGGTACACGCATAGATCTTGGTGATGATCTTCTGGACAAGCCCGCTGAGCTGCCTGCCATGATAAAGACCACCGGTAAAGACAAGGACACGCTTGATGAGCATGTCAAGGATGCCGGCATTCTCATGGCCGAAGGCTTGATAGAAGAAGCCAAGAAGATACTCAGACATGTCATGGTGTCTGATCCTGTCAATAATGCCGCGCGTGAAAAGCTCGGAGAAATCCACGAAGAGGAACTTAAACAGATTTTTGGAGAGAGCGAATCAAGAGGACGGCGCAAGCGGGCTGCCAATGAATTTTCATCGTTTGTGGATGTTGATGCGGTTCTGCGCAAAATTGACAGCGAACTCGGCCTTGATGCGATAGCCGAGGGTGATGCGGCGGCGTCTGAAAGACTGAGCCTTTCGCTGTTCGGGAGCCGGGAAGTGATGGAAAAATTCGGTGCCTCAATCGAGAATACAATGCGTGATGCCACGGCGCGGGACAGGATGGATGTCGGCATCGCATTTCTGGAAATGGGGCTTGGCGCTTTTGCGGCGGCACAGTTCAAGATCGCGGCAAAGGATGCGGAGCTTTCCGTGGCCTCGGCAGCACTCCACGCCTATGCGCTGATCAGTTGCGGCCGGGCGTTTGATGCCATTTTGGAAATCGAACCGGTCCTGAGGGATTCGGAGCTTTCAAGGGACGACAGGATTTATTTTCTGTATCTGATGGGTCTTGCCAGCGAGGGGCTTGGCAGGTCCGGCGAGGCCGCGGCGTGGTATGCGCAGGTCAGGGAGCTTGATCCGTATTTCAGGGATGTCTCCGACCGGATCAGGATTGTGAAGCGTCGGCAGGAAGCCGCCGCGGGATAAAGGGGCTGGATGCTTAGACGGCCGTTTGTTGTGTTCGCACTTGTGGTGGGTGCACTGGTTGGCGGTGTGGTGCTCTACATACAGAGCGAGCATTTTGCGCACATTGCAAAAAAAATCGCATACAGGTACATCCCGAAGAATCTCGGCATTGAAGGTGATTTTTCGGAATTTTCAATCCGGCTTGTTCCTCCGAGCGTCTCGATCAGCAAACCGCGCCTGGTGCTCAAGGAAAAAAACATTCTCGGTCTTCCGGCGGGTTCCAGCGTTGTCGCCGAAAGGATTGATTTCGCATTTCTCCCGTTTCAGATGTTTTCAAAAAACATCAAGATCAACCGGATCATGATTGCGGGCGGCGACATCAATCTTGTTCTGGGTGATGTGCTGTCTGGCAAAAACGGAAAGGCAAAACATGGCGTGGCGCCGCCCGGATGGGATGAGCTGCGGGGGCTGCGCATTGAAGGTGTCGGCCTGGAAAACACGTTGATCCGGTTTTCGATGACCGGTCCCGCAGCCAGCGGAATAATAAAGGCGGACAATTTCAGCATAAGCCAGTGGAGCGGCCGCGGAGGTCTTGGTTACGAGGTCGAATTTGATTTCAAGAGTATTGCCGGGTCGTTTCCGCAGTCCTGGAATCTTCCCGGACTGGTTGATCTCTTCAAGGGGAGGGTGCGGGTCAATCCGGCAGGAATTGTTGCGGATTCCATATCGCTGTCCATGGATGGCCTTGTAATGGGCGGTGAGCTGTCGGCCCGGGGGAATGTTTTCTCCGCAAGGCAGCTTCCGTTTGAAGCGGGATTCAATGTTTCAAGCGATATCGCAAGGGCGATGAAAACGTTCCGTCTTGCGGATAAAATAAAAATCCTGCCCGTCGGCAAGGCGGTTGTCACCGGCAGCCTGCGCGGTGATCTGGCAAGACCGATGGAGACCGTTAAAGCAGAGGCGGTTTTCAAATTTGAAAATGTCGCCTACAAGTCATGGGGCGCCGAAACTGTTGCGGCCGACTGCTTCTGGCGTGCCGGAGCCGGTGGCGGCAGTCTAGGAATCGAAAAGCTGGTGGTCGAATCAAAGGAACGGGCGCGTGCAGGCGGGCATCAGAGCGGCTGGGGCGGCAGGATCGAGGTGGGCCGGACTGAATTCGGCCTTGCAATGCGCGATAAAATCACCGTGCCGCTTAAAATGGAACGGGCACACATCCACTGGCTCGCTGCCGCCGGGCTCAAGGATGTTTATCCCCTGAATTTCCGGATAAGCGGCACTGTAAATGCCGAGATAACCCCGCCCGTGAATGAAAAGCCGTGGGCCGTTCTTGCGGGAACGGATATTGTTCTTGATGATTTCAGGCTGGACAACCAGCGTCTGGGAAAGGACCGTCCGCTCAAACATATCTTGAAGATACCGAAAATGGTGCTCCGGGGGCCGCTCAGGGTTGATGCCACGGGCGTCCATCCCGGGAACATGCAGATGGCTCTTCCCAATTCCAGTTTCCAGGTCGGCGGAAAGGTGGATTTCAAGACCGGATACGATCTGCGCATCGGGGGCACGAGCAATCTGGAGGATGTCGGGACGCTGGCCGAAAACAAAATCCGGGGCGAAGGGAGCATTTCGGCCCACGTGCATGGTTTGCCCGCAAGAACATTTGTTGATTTTGAGGCCGATCTCAAGAACAGTTTTTACATCAACCTGAATCTTGGCGATGTGAAGGGTAAGGTTACCTGGGACGATGATCCGCAACATCTGATTTTCAAGGGGACGGAGGCAAGGCAGGGAAAGACGCATTACAGGGTGGACGGCATGTTCGATTTCGGCAAGAAGGACGAGACGGTGGCTCTTGATATCGATATTCCGCGCGGGACCGTGAAAGATCTGAGCGTTGTTTTCGAAAATCTCACCAGCGACATCTGGTGGTATCCACGGACGCTGGACGGAGAGACAAACGGAAAAGTGAAAATTTCGGGGTTTACCGCAATGAACGGGCTGGAGGTTTTTGCGGATATGAAGGGTCAGGTCTGGCAGTACTTGGGGGAGCGCTTCCGGACCGTTGCCGTCAAGGGCGGATACGACAAGGGAAAATATTATGTAAAGTCCCTCACTGCCACGAAAAGCGCCGGACTTGTGGCGGGCCGCATCTCCTATGATGCGGCCAAAAACATCGAGTGGAATCTCAAGACCGAAAATCTGACGTTCCTGGATATTGATCATGTGGCGCGGTTGGATGTTCCGATCAGGGGTAAAATCGACATCGCAAGTTCCGGCCGCGGCAGGGAGGGCTCGCTGGATTCGGTGAGCAGGATATCCATCGGCGAAATGGTGGTCAGGGGTGATCCCAAACCCCCCAGCGAGGCGGCACTCAAAACATCCGGCGGAATAGCGACATTTGCGGGCACGGCCTTCGGGGGCCAGGGTACGATGGAGTTTGCCTACAATTACAAACCTGGCACGGAAAGCAGGTTCAAGGCGTCGGCGCGGAAGCTGGATTTTTCAACGCTGCTCCTGATTCTCAATCCCCGCAACATGCAGGACGGGGGGATCGCCGGGAATGTCAGCGGATATGCCGATCTTTCCTTCAAGTCGGGGAAGGTCGAGCATGCAAGCGGCAAAATGGGGCTCACCGAATATGTTCTTGCCAAGACCGGCACGAGGTTCGCGCTTGAAAAACCGGTGCACGTGACGCTTGAAAAAGGGACCTTTGACATCGCGGGTCTTGCCATCACGGGGGGCGCTTCGAGGGCCCGGCTTGATCTGAAAAGCCGTGAAGCCAGGATCGAGGGGCAGATCGGCGGCGAGCTGGATGTTTCAGTGGCCGAGTTTCTCACCTCCACCGTCACGAGGGCGGATGGGTCGGCAAAGCTGGATTACACCCTGGGCGGCACGATCAAGGAACCGATAATATTCGGGAGCGCGCATATCAGCGGCGCTTCGGCGGATATCGTGTCGGTTGAATCGCCGTTTGAAAATATTTCTGCTTCATTGCAACTCCGGCAGAGTGTGCTCGGCATCCGCAACGCCACGGCCGATCTTGCCGGAGGCCGGGTGCAGGCCGACGGAAAGATCGAGTTCTTCGCCGACCGATTTCCAAAGCTGGATATCCTGGCCGCCATTGCCGGCAGCAAACTCAGGATCTATCCGTTCCAGTTCGTGCGCGCTACCGGAAAACTGGCCGTTACGGGCGAGACGGTTCCGTATCTGGTTGAAGGCCAGATTTCCGTCGATTCGGGGCTCATCAAGGAAAAGGTGCTTGCGCAAAAATCCGGCGCCGTGCTCAAGGTTGCGCAATATACCCCAAAGCCCGGAAGCGTTGACGAGGGGGATTATCCCAGATTCAAGCTCGGGATCAATGTAAGGGCCGACAGGGGCATCATCGTGCAGAACGATCTTTTTGACGCCGAACTCAAGGCGAACGTCAGGATTGTGAATTTTCTGAATGCGCCGATGATTCTCGGCAAATCAGAGCTGATCCATGGAAAACTGACGTTCAAGGACCGGGTGTTCCAGATCCAGTCCGCGCAGATTGATTTTGACACGCCCGCCGTCATCAATCCGCTTTTCAATATGGCGGCATTTACTGAAATCAGCGGGGCCAAGATACAGCTTTATGCGTCCGGACGGCTCGACAGGTACAGGATCGATCTTTCGTCCAATCCGGTCATGCCCGAAGCCGAGATCCTGCAGCTCCTGGCGCTTGGCGTGACCACCGACGAGTTCAAGCGCATGCGCGCGGGCGACAGGAGCGTATACGAACAGGGCGAGGCGGCGTCGATTCTTCTGCATTCACTGGATTTCAACAAGGACATGGAGGACAAGACCGGCATCCAGGTCAAGATCGATGAGGCCGCGCCCCAGGGTGTCGGCAGCAGCGTGTTCCGTCCGCGAAGCGAAACCGACGCCACCAGCGCGCCCAAGATCGTGATCAAGCGGCAGATCATCAACAAGAAGGTTGATCTGTCCGTGGGCAGTACGGTGGGCGGTGCCGGAACCCAGCAAAAAGAGGTAAATGCCGAGGTCCATATCACACCAGGAGTGTCTGTCATGGGCGTTGGCAATTTCCAGGAAAGCAGCGGAACCGGAACCACCGAAAACCAGGGCGGCAAGACCTCGTACGGCGTTGATCTCAAATTGCAAAAGAGGTTCAAATGGTGAAGTGCTTTGCGGCCGTGCCGGCGGCCATCGCATTTTTAGTCGTTGTTTTTGCCGCGCAGGACATGACTGCGCAGGCGGCAACTGATATCGACAGGATCGAGGTTGTTGGCAATACCATCCTCAGCGGCCAGGATGTAGAGATTGCGATGGAGCTTGGGTCGGGCGACGGTCTTGATAGGGCGAAGGTGGTGCGAACGGCCGAAAACCTGAAGAATCTTTACAGGGCCCGCGGTTATGAGGCGGCCGGGATCAAAAGCGAGATGGTCCGGCATCGTACTGCGGGTAAAATGGTGAATATCCTCAAATTCACCGTCACCGAAGGATATCCTGCGAGGGTTGTTTCGTTTGCTCTTGTGCCGATCGGGTTCGGCTTTGATTCACTAAAGCCAAAAGACGCGCACGAAAGCGCTTACCAGGAATACTGGAAGGCAAACAAGGCTTCGCTTCATGATGTTATCCGGATCAAACATGGAGAAGTGCTTGACCAGGAAAAAATCGCACAGGCAAAGCGCGCGCTTCAGGATGCGCTTGCGCTGGAGGCGTTTGTCGGGGCTCGTATCGAGGATGTGCGGGTTGTCCAGGCGCCGCCGCCGAAGGACGCCGCTTCTGCGGCGCTCAAGACGTCAAGATGGGTGATGCTGGAGTTTCATGTCAATCTCGGGGACCGGCTTGTGTTTGGTTTCAGGGGCAACAAGGTAATTCCCAGGTCGCGGCTCTCGGCGCTTATCGAGGAGCAGCGGCTGACGGGTTTTGGAAAGAATTACATCGGTACCATCCAGGCCAGAATCGAGGACGAATACCGGCAGTCCGGATATGCATGGGTAAGGGTGACGCCATATACCTACGAAAAACCGCGCAAGCAGGAACGCCATATCACTTTTGATATTGATGAGGGACCGAGGGTCACGATTGATTCGGTGGATTTTGACGGCAATCTTGTTTTTGGCCAGGAGCAGCTCAAAAAAGAGTTTTTTTCAAAGGCCATGACCGCCGTCCAGAGCGGGTATTATATTTCCAAAAACGTGGACAAGACCGCCGAGCTGGTTGTCGAATGGATTAAGTCGCAGGGGTATTTGTCCGCGAAGCTGGTAACAATCGGAAAAACCTTCACCGGCGGGAGAAAAGAAAAGGTCAAGCTGCTTGTCTATATCTACGAGGGCGAGCAGACCATCGTGCAGAGCATCCGGTACAGCGGGATCACTATTTTAACGCGCGAGGAAATGGGAGCCATGCTGGGCATAAGGGAAAACGAGCCTCTCAATCTGTTCGCGTTCAGCGCCGGGCTCGAAACCCTGAAGGCGTTCTACAGGTCGCGCGGGCACCTCGAAGCAAGAATTGTGAATGAAGGTACCGACACCGTCATCCGTTATTCGCGCGAAAACCGGTTTGCCGATATTTTTATCGAGGTAGATGCTGGCGCCGAGTACCGCGTAAGCCGCATAGAGATAGAGGGGCTTTCGGCAACCCGGGAGTTTGTTGCAAGGCGCGAACTGGAAATGGTCGAGGGCGAAATACTCGAAGAGCGGCTCATCACCGAAAGCGAATCCAACCTGAGAAGACTCGGAATTTTTTCAACCGTTACGATCCGGCACGTTGATGATCCCGACAAGCCCGGGCACAAGATCGTCCGGGTTTCAATCCAGGAGGGCACCCCCGGCATCATCGCCGGCGGCCTGGGCTATCGCAATGATCTTGGCGTGCGCGGGTTCGGCCAGGCGGCTTATACCGACGTTGGCGGGCGCAATCATACGCTTGCCCTGAATATCGCCGCCAACAAGCGCATCAATGAGGATTTTTGCAGCAACCGCGCAAAGCGCGCCGGTCTTGCGGTGCTGAATGGCAATGAAAAGCGGGAAATAATAAAGAGCGATCCGTACTGTTTTTTCGAATTCCAGACGCAGCTCAGCTACAACTGGCCGTGGTTTATTTTCGACCGGACCACGTTCCGTCCGGTGCTTACTCTTGATAAAACCCAGTACGATCTTTTTGATGCGGCATCGGTGTCTTTCAGCGCCACGCTTGAGCGACCGGTTTTCAGGAAAATAAATCTTGTCGCCGCGCTAACCTACAGCATCGAGAGCATAACACAGATGAATGCGGCCCTGCCGGTAGACAACCAGACGCTAAGGATCGGTTCTTTGACTCCAAGTCTCAAGCTAGACCTTCGGGACAATCCGTTGATGCCGACGTCTGGCTTTTACAGTACAGCGTCATTTGAGCTGGCTTCTCCGGCGCTTGGTTCGCGGTCCGAGCCGTATCCCATCGGCTATACCCGGTTTCTTTACAGGGCTGACGGGTTCATTCCGCTTTATGCCAAAAAGATCATCTGGTATCTGAGCTTCAGGACCGGACATGAGTTCAATCTTGAAGTGCCACCGCCGGGTACTCCCAAAGAACTTTTGGATCGGTACCAGATACCAATGATCAAACAGTTTGCGCTTGGAGGGGTAGGCAGCTTGAGAGGTTATACCGAACAGGCGCTCAACCATCAGGCAAGGGCAATTCTTGGTGCCGCATGTTATGTAAATTACCGGACTCAAATAGATTTTCCGTTCGCAGGGGACATGAAAATTGCGCCCTTTCTGGATGTCGCAAATCTATTGGAGCAGCAGTACAAACTGTTTGAAGATTTACTCTATACGGCCGGTATCGGGTTCCATTACCGCAGCCCGATCGGTTCCGTGAATTTTGACTGGGGATTCAAGCTGAACAAGGTTGAACGCTGGAAAAATGTTGATCCCGAAGGCGGTTCCTACAAATTCCATTTCTCGGTCGGGATGTTTTGAATTGACATTATGCAAGAAATTCTGTAATCCCAACAACCTATGTTGCAACGCAAGACATATCAGGCCAGGCAGGTCGGGCCGCATTATTTCGAGCCGAAAGGCCCGAACGCGCCCAAGTGGTACATCGTTGACGCAAAGGATCAGGTCGTAGGCCGGATCGCCACTGTCATCACAAGAGTGCTCATCGGAAAGCACAAGCCTACGTTTACAAGACATGCAGATACTGGTGACTTTGTCGTGGTTGTAAATGCCGACAAGGTCGCGTTTACGGGCAAGAAGTGGTCTGATAAGTTGTATCGTCATCACACCGATTATGTCAGCGGCCTCAAGACGGTCACCGCGCAGCAGATGCTTGAGCGCAATCCGGAGGAGATTCTTCGCCAGGCCGTCTGGGGAATGACCAACAAGTCAAATCTTGCGCGCCATCAGATGAAAAAGCTGAAAATTTATGCGGGCGCGGAGCATCCGCACAAGGCGCAATGCCCGCTGCCGCTGCCATTCGGCGCAATCAGAAAAACAGTCGTATCACGGCCTAAAAAGGCCTGAGACACCTTAATCAAGGAGACAGGGTTTAATGGAAAAGCAAGTTCACAGAGTCGGAAAACGCAAGAACGCGATTGCAAGAGTTTATATCCGCCCGCGCAAGGGCGACAAGGGCATGATCAGGATAAATGACCGGTCATTCGAGGATTATTTTCCGCGTCCCACGGCGCGCATGCTCATCATGCAGCCGCTTGAGCTTACTTCCACCGCCGGACAGTATGACATTTATGTAAACGTTCTTGGCGGAGGCAACAGCGGCCAGGCCGGCGCCGTAAAGCACGGTATTGCAAGGGCGCTTTTGCTCGTCGATCCGACGTACCGTCCGGTTCTCAAAAAGGCCGGACACCTTACGCGCGATTCGCGCGAGGTTGAGCGCAAAAAATACGGCCTTGCCGGCGCAAGACGCCGTTATCAGTACTCCAAGCGCTAAAAAAGTTGTTTTTCCTGTTGCCGTTCAAACCGTTGCGCCTATACTCAAAGGTATAGCCTTGGATCGCTATTGTCCGGCTTACATAGGGGGAACCATGAAGAAAGTCCTGCTGGCAGTTTCGTTTATGATCATCGCAAGTGCAGTAACGGCGTTTGCCGCAACGGAGTGGGCGAAGGTCAACGGACGGCCCATAACCGATGTGGATGCAAAAATGGCGCTCAGCGGAATGAACCAGGGCCAGCGCGACAGCCTTCTCAAGGACGAGTCAACGCGCAAAGGCGTTGTGCTTCAGCTCATTGACCAGGAAGTCCTGGTTATTGAAGCCGAGAAGAACAAGGTGGACCAGTCGCAGGAATTCAAGGACGCCCTTAGCGCCTTCCGCAAACAGCTTCTTGCAAACAAGGTGCTTGAAAAGAACCTCGGCTCGAAAATGACCGACAAGGCGGCCCGCAAGTATTATGACGGCCACAAGGACAAATACAGCACTGACCGCGTGCATGCACAGCACATCCTGGTCAAGGAAGAGGCAAAGGCAAAAGAGCTGTTGAAGAAGGCAAAGCAGCAGGACGCGGACTTCATGGTGCTTGCCGAGCAACACTCGGCGGATCCTTCGGCCAAGAACAACCGCGGCGACCTCGGGATGATCACGCATGACAGCCCTTTCGTTAAAGAGTTCAAGGACGCGGCGTTTTCGGCCTCTGCCGGCGAAGTCGTTGGTCCCGTGAAGACCGTGTTCGGTTATCATGTCATCAAAATCGTCGAGAAGAAGCTCGGCAAGCCGCTCGGATACGACGAGGTCGAGCTGCGCGTGAAACGCGATCTTCAGCAGGAGCTGATATCCGCGTTTGTCACCAAACTAAAGGCCGACGCAAAGATCGAGATCAAATGACGATCCGTCTTAAACGTATTCTTTCGCGATAATTCCGTATTTTTCGAGCTTCCGGAGGAGCGTTTTCTTCGGGATGTTCGCGTGCAGCGCCGTCTGGTTTATGCGCCCCTTGAACGCCTTGAGCGCACTTATCAGGAACTGGCGCTCGAACTCCTCCTTGTTGGCCTGGAAGTCGAGTTTGCATATGTCAAGCTTGAAGCCCTTCAGGGCGCTCGCCGCAACCGTGATGGCCGCCGAAGCTTGTGCATCCGATATTTCCATCATGCCGTCGTCGCCGGAATCGTCGTCGTCAGTGGCATCACTATTCATGGCGGACTGCATGGCCTGAAGCCCGGAGCTTGGAGAAGAGGTCAGGAAAACCCTTTCGTCGTCCGGCGGATTCATTGCCATGCGCGAATGGGCGCCCGAGATGCTCTCGGGCAGACTGGGCGAAGTGATCTCGGAGCCGGTTTCGATCACAAACGCATGCTCGATAACGTTTTCAAGTTCGCGGATGTTGCCCGGCCATGTGTGTGCCCTGAGCAGCGCCATTGCCTCAAGTCCGACACCGCTGATGCTCTTGTGGTGCTGCTGATTGAACTTGTCGATGAAATACCTGACCAGCGCTTCGATGTCGTTCTTGCGCTCCCTGAGGGCCGGGAGCTGCACCGGCAGGACGTTGAGCCGGTAAAACAGGTCTTCGCGGAACTCGCCGCGTTTGATCATCTCTTCAAGGTTGCGGTTGGTAGCGGCCACGATGCGCACGTTGACCTCGACCTCGCGGTTCGCGCCCACGGGGGTGAATTTTTTTTCCTGCAGCACGCGCAGCAGCTTGACCTGCATGGCTGGCGAGATGTCGCCGATTTCGTCCAAAAACAGCGTACCGCCGTCGGCGTACTGGAATTTTCCGATCTTGCGCGAATCGGCTCCCGTGAATGAACCCTTCTCGTGACCGAAAAACTCGCTTTCAATCAGATTTTCCGGAACCGCCGAACAGTTGATCGTGACAAAACGGTTGTCCTTGCGCGGGCTGTTGAAGTGCAGCGCCTGCGCGACAAGTTCCTTGCCGGTGCCGCTTTCGCCGCGGATCAGTACTGCCGTGTCTACGCGCGAGAGCTTGTCGATCACGCTGAAGATGCGCTTCATCTCGGTGCTCTGTCCGATGAACTCGGTGTCGCCGGGGAGCTTGATCACGGGCGCCGAAAACGTGATGTTGCGGACCATGTTGTGGGCCTTGAGGGCCTTGTCGATCATGTAGACAAGATTTTCGGCTTTGATCGGTTTTTCAAGGTAGTTGTAGGCGCCTTCTTTTGTGGATTCGACCGCGTCGCGGATGTTTGAAAAAGCTGTCAGGATGATCACGATGATCGAAGGATCATGCGCTTTGATCTCCTTGAGCGCTTCCATCCCGCTCATGCGGGGCATGTTGACGTCGAGAAGGACGAGATTGTATTTTCCGGCGCGCACCTTGTTCACGCATTCTTCGCCGTCCCGCGCCTGGTCAACAAGATAGCTGCTCTCCGACAGGGCGGATGCCACCGAAAGCCTGAGATCAGCATCATCATCAACTACAAGTACTCTGAACATGGTTGTTCTCCTTTTCCGTATGAACCTTGGTTGCGTCGGCGGGGAGCATGATGGTGAACACGCTGCCCTTGCCGGTGGCGCTTTGGACTTTAACGCGCCCCTTGTGGGCTTCTATGAAGAATTTTGTGAGATAAAGGCCGAGCCCCGTGCCGTGTACGCGCGCCGTGGTGTTGTTCTTGGCGCGGTAAAATCTTGTAAAAAGATTATGGCATTCTTCTTCGGTCATTCCGATTCCGCGGTCTTTCACCGAGATTTCGACCCACTCGCCGTTTTCCCGCGATTCAACCAGGACTTCCGACCCCGGCGAGGAATATTTCAATGCGTTGTCGATGAGATTGTTGGTCACCTTTGAAATAAGTGACGGGTCGATTTTAATCGGGAACATGGGTTCAAGACTGGACTTCAGATTGATTCCGGCGGCGCTGGCCTGCGCCCTGAAGCCCTCTACGCATTTTTCGACGACCTGGTTTACATCGCGGGATTCGAGCAAAGGCTTGAGGCGGTTTGATTCGATGCGGTTGAGTTCAAGAATGCTGCTTATGAAGCGGTTGAGTTCTTCCGTCGCGTTGATGATGCTCTTGACCGTGCTTTTTCCGCCCGTATCAAGATTCTTCCCGGCTTCGCGCATGAGCACTTCGGCAAGCCCCTGGATGCGCGCTACCGGCGTCTTGAGGTCGTGCGTGACCAGGGACAGGAAGTTGGTTTTCAGCTCCTCCACCTGGGTCAGGATCTCGTTCTTGCGCTGGTAGTCCCAGCGTTTTTTGTATTCCTGGATCAGGCGGTAGGGGACGGCAAGATAATAGCCGAGGAAAATCCCGACGAGCGGCTGGCTTTCGCGGATCCAGAGCCCCTTGAGCGAAAAGACGATCTGCCAGGCAACCAGCACCGCCGAGGCAAGCCCGAGCGTTGCAAATACGCCATACATCGGCGTTGAGTTGAGAACCCACCATAGCACGAAAGCGACCGCGGCAAACGTGGCAAGCCAGTTGGTCCAGCCCGGCACGCGCCGGATTGAATCACCACGCAGGATGGAATCAAGTATGTTCGCGTGGATGACGATCCTGGGGTTTGTATTCTGCATTTTTGAATACGGGGTGAATGCAAAATCGCCTGAATCATCCTTGGACATCGTTCCCACGAGAACGATCTTTCCGGTGAGTGTTCCCGGCCGGATCCTGTTGCGGAGGACATCTATGAACGAAATGCGTTCGTATACCGGATGGGCACTGAGTTCGGGGATGGATTTTTGCGCCACTGGATTTCCGTGGTATCTGAAGAAGAAGTATTTGCTGTCGGCCTCGGGCACGTAAAATGTGCCGCGCGGCTCCCACCGTTCGCCGCGGAGTCCGAGTCCCTGCGCCATCGCAAGATGGAACGCCGGTTTGTCGTAAAGGTATGCGATCGCCCTTCTGGTGACCTTGTCGCCCGAAAAAACATTTCCGTCCTTGTGTATGAGCGCGGTTGCGTGCGGGAGCGCGCTGAGCGGGAATGGCGGAAGCACTTCGCCGGTTACGTCAAATGATGTTCCAAGAAGTATATGGGATCCTGCGAGGGACATGCGTTTTGCCGCCGAGACAAAGCGCGAGCTCCACTGCCCCGTGACGGCGGCCGGGCTTGATTGCGCGACCCTGTTCATGTCAACGATGTAGCCTACCGCCCGTGGAGAATGGCTTTCAAGTTTTTCCATGAAAGCCGCGTGCGCGTCCATTGGCAGTGGCGAAAATTCGCTGAGAGCGTGCGTGGTGCGCGAATCAATGGTTACCAGTACGATGTCGCTGGAGGGGCGGATCTGCGGGCCATGCTTGGTGCGGATGTCATACAGAGTTGACTCCAGCAAATTGAACTCAACGCCCATGAGCACGGTTGTGATGACTGCGGCGGCCGCAAGAATGATTGCGGGTTTTTCAAATTTACCGGCTGGGCGCTTGTCATCCTTCATACAGCTTTTTCCACTCCACTCAGGCCGCTATCGCATGAGCTTTTGCTATGTATTTATAAAGCAAGCCTTATACCACGCGGTGTCATTTTGCGACCGGTGTAACATGCTGAAATTCATGAATCCAGACCGGGATGGCGCTTTGTGGTGGTGTCTAACTTTTATGCATTTGTAGGTTGCTTCAGTGCCTGACGCCTGCATTCAAAAACAACTGGGTGCCGCGTTTTGTACCGGTCATGTCCGTTCGCTTTTCCAGCGGAGTCGACAGATCGAGCATGAGATAGAAAAGGTCGCTGATGTTGTAGGTCGCCGATGCGCCAAAGCGCCTTTCGGACATATCAAGAAAGAGAGGCGCCTTGATCCTGCCTTCAAGCCGCGCGGAGATACCCGCTTTGGGCGTGGTCATTCCGACTTCACCGGTTCCGCGGCTTCCGAATTCATCAACCAGAATCCGCGTGGACATTATAAGAAAGCTCCGGCCAAGCGGCGTTGATGCCAGCTTGTACCGCCCTTCGGCCGAAAACAGAAAATATTGGAGAAATGGCAGGAATTTTGAATTGCTGTTGGAAACCCGTGAATCCTTGCGCCCGATTCCGCTCATGGCCGCGGCACTCAGGCTGGAGGAGAATCTGCCGGTTGCCATGTCGCCCTGGTCAATCGAGACACGCGCGCCGGCGAGTGCTTCAAAGGTGGTGGCTTTTTTGCCGGAATTACCGTCGGAGCCATCCCGGTTTATCACAAGTGCCGCCACGGTGGATGCCAATGCCTCGAGCCTTAAGAAGACCTTCGGTTTGAGTTTGATTTCCCGTCCCAGTCTGTACTGGAACTGGTTGTAGAACACATCAAGGCTCAGGGTTTCGCCGTTTGCCAGGCCCATTTGGAGGCCGCTACGGACGCTTTGCGCGTAAATCGAGCCGACCCGGAGTTCGCCGGAGGATGTGTATGGTTTTCCGGCCGAGGCGTGAAGGCCGCCATAAAAATGTTTTGCGCCCGTACCGTCTTCCCCGGCTCCGGACCTGAACGAAACGTCATGGTGCGCGCCTTTTGTCAGGGAGATGTTTGTACCCGCGTGATAGCCGGACGGGCGGGCAAGGGGATTGATTGTCTTTACGTCAAACCCCGAGGCCTCACTCATAAAACGGCCGAATTCGCTCATGGTGACATTGATTTTTCTGCCGGCCAGCTTGTAAATGTCGTATTGGATCGCCTGGTCGCCGCCGCCCCCATACAGCGCGGTTGTGCCCGCTCTTTCCGGTTCGATCAGCGTTCCATAATCAAGACGGTAGATGATGTTTTTTGACGGGTGCTGTGAAATCAATGTCTGATGACCTCCGTTCCTTGTTTGGAAGCCGACCATATAGTTGTTTCTGAACCCGGCGGCCTCAAGGAGCTGACCCTGTGCGGCCATTATATCCCTGCACACCCCCCAGAATCCGGCGGTATTGCCGGGGACCGGGGCTTCGTTTCCGTTGGAATAAAAACCGCGGCTGAAGTTTGTGACCATGTTGTTTTTTATCTGATCAAGGCTGACCGCGCCCTTGTCCCTGCCGTTTTGCTTGTCTGCACGCGCAAAATCGTAGAATGCATTGGCCTGGCTGCCGAACATCTGAACGGCTGCCAGAATTTCCTCCGGGGTGTGCCGTCCCCGGTTTTTTTTCAGATATCCAAGAACGTCTTTTTCCGAGATGATCGCATGGAACAAACGGATGATTCTCTGATCGGATTCGGGGAGTTTCGCAAATTCCCTTCTCATAAGCTGGTTGTTTTCAGGATCTTTGATCGCTTGGTCAAAGTATTCAAACCGTTTTTTGTAAAGATTATTGAGGCAGGTGGTGAGCGCCGCTGCGGTCATGCCGGTGCAGGGCAGGCCGTATTTCATCATGATGCCAAGATATGTGTCCAGGAGTCTTGAGGCTTCCGCTCCGGATTGATTGTATCCGGAAAGATTACCGCCCCTTGAATAACGTACCGACACGCTGATTGCCGGCTTGAGGAAGTGTGAGATGCCGAGCGTATCCCAGCATTTTTCGGGCACTGCACGGGCGGCCTGACGGCGTATTTTTTCGAGGGTTTCGGGCATGTGGGACACTTTGACAATGATCTCGGCCGAGCGGGCCATCTGGATGATTGTTTCGGCGCTTGATTTATAGCCTTCGCATTCGCAAGCGGCGGACGTGCAGGAGGCCCCTGCTTCTGCCGGAAGGGAGGCCAGCAGTAAAACAATGGCCGGTATAATGGTGGTTCTGATGATCACTTTCTCGCCCTCTCAGGATATAATGGAAGCAATATCGGTACCACCGCTGACGGAGATAACTATTTGTAAATATTGATTAATATATGTAAAATATGTAGTTTACCATGACAGCTGCATGGTTTGTTTACAGGTCTGGATTCTACTGCAGCAGCTCTCCCGGTTTGACGGTCTTGATCGACCTGAGCCCCGCTTCGTGAAGGCTTTTTGTAATCTCCCTGGCGTCTCCGGCAACAACCACAACGGCTTTTGCCGGGTCGAGATGTCTTGTGATGGCGCGCTCGATGTCTTTTGCGGTTACTGCATTTACGGACGCAACGAATCTGCTCAAATGGCCGGGGTCCAGCCCGAGCACCATTCCGGCCAGCCAGTGCGATGCCACGGATTCCAGCGCGGCGGTGGCAATCGGAAAACGTCCGGTAAGATAGGCCTTTGACATTTTTATCTCTTCTTCAAACACGGGGCCCTTGCGGAGGTCCTTCAGTATATCCAGGATTTTGCTGACTAGCTGACCGGCGGTCGAAGAATTTGTCGCGCTTGTAATCGTGAATTTTGAAAGATCCTTGTCGTAGGAAAAAGAGCTTCCGATGGCATAGGTCAGGCCGAGTTTGTCACGCGCGATCGAGTTGAGGCGGCTGCCGAAATATTCGCCCACCAGGGCGTTCACGACAACAAGAGGGTAGTGGTCCGGATCATTGATCAGAGGGGCGCGCATTCCGATGCGCATCTGGGCTTGCGGAGCACCGGGATGGTCAATGAGTAAAATCTGGCCGCGGGAGGGCTCAAGGCGCCCGTGGGTTGTCTTTATATCAGAGTGCTTGTGGGGTTTTTCCGGATTTTTCCAGACGCCAAAAAGTTCCACAATCCTCGCCCCCAGTTTTACGCGATCCACCCTCCCGGTGATCATCAGTATCGAATTCGAGGGGGTGAACCAGGCCGTATGGAATTTAACCGCGTCATCACGCCTGATTGCCGCGAACTCTTTTGAAGTGAGCATCGGCCCGCGGGCGTACGGAGTGCCGGACGAAAGAACGCGGTCGTACGCAAGCGCGGCAAGCACGTCGTTGAAGTCGGCGATGTGCTTCCATTTGTCCACAATCCGCGCATGCTCGTGCATGAACTCTTTTTCAGGGAACTCCGGTTTCATGACGATCAGCGAAAGCATTTCCAGCAGTTTTTCCGCATCCGGCGCAAGCCCGTGCATGCCGACGCTGAAGGAATCCTCATCGGCGTTTGAATATCTTTCGGCGCCGAGCGACTCGACCGTGCGGGCGATTTCGGCGCCGCTCTTTCCTCCGCAGCCCTTGTCAATCGACTCCGCCACGAGCTGTGCGACGCCCGATCTGCCCGCGGGGTCCTGGCGGTAGCCGGCCTTTACCAGAAGACTGATGTCGACAAGCGGAAGCCTGTCGCTTGCAAACCATGCAATCGTGAGCCCGTTCGGAAGTTTTTCAATCGCGGGCTCCGGGAGCTTTACCGGCTGCTCAAAGGCATGGGATGCGGACAGGAAAAAACAACAGATTATTGCAGATATCATGTGTTTCATTTTATTTTTGCTTCCGGTACGAGCGTAACGACCACCCGGTTGTTGGGGATAAGATATTTCTGTGCGGCTTGCTGCACATCCCCGGGGGTTACTTTCGTATATTTTATAATATCTTCCGAAAAACGTTCCGGATCGTCAAAGATGGCGGTTACGGTTCCGATAAGCTGCGCAAGTCCGTGCGGCGTGCGGATGCCATCTACGATCTGAAGCGTCAGTTGTTTCACAGCGGCGGCAATTTCCTCGTGCGAAACGGGTTTTTCCTGCAACTCCTTTATGATTAAATCGAGTTCAGTTTCGGCGGCGGCTGCCGGAATGGAGCTGTTCATTGTAGCGGTGATCATAAAAAGCCCCGGATGGGCGGGCGTGAAGGAAGATCCTGATACGCTGATCGCGATGTTTTTTTCATCGACCAGCCGCCTGTATGCACGGGAGCTGGTGCCTTCGAACATGATATTGGCAAGCACGTCAATCGCGTAGGATTCGTCGTTGTCGGCACTTGTTATGTGGTAAGCCTCAGAAAGGCGTTCGGATGCAACCTTGGCGCGCATTATAAGACGCCGTTCTTCATTTTGCGCGGCCTCCGGCGCTATTTCACGCTTCGAGCGGCTGCCGCCCGGAACCGGTCCGTAGTATTTTTCGATCAGCTCCATGGTTTTGTCCGGCTTCAGGTCACCGCAGGCAACAATTACGGCGTTTGCGGGAATGTAATATTTTTTGAGCCACTCCTGCACCTTTTCGCGCGGAATCCGCGATGCTTCTCCGGGAATGCCTATGACCGGCCAGCGGTATGGATGCGTGCGGAAGGCGAGGGCCCAGAGGGCTTCTTGTATTTTACCGACCGGTGAATTTTCGGTGTGCAGCCTGTGTTCTTCAAAAACGATCATCTGTTCGGTTTTGAGCGCATCTTCTTCGATGGCAAGGTTTGCCATCCTGTCGGCCTCCAGCTCGATGACTTTTGGCAGAAGATCCGGAGTGAATTCTTCGTGAAACGCGGTGTAGTCGCGGGTCGTGAAGGCGTTTATGTTCGCGCCACGCGCCTCGAGTACCTGAAAAAGCTGTTTGGCGGGGTATTTGGGTGTACCCTTGAACATCATGTGCTCGACAAGATGTGAAATGCCCGTGTGACCCGGTTTTTCGTCCACCGAGCCGACCCTGAACCAGGTCTGATACGAGATGACCGGCATTGTATGATCCTCGATCATGATAACGCGCAGGCCGTTCGGGAGCGAACGGCTTTCCAGTTCAATCGATACGCCGTAGCTTTCAAATTTTTTCTTGCACCCCGGAGCGAGCGCGAGGCAAAGACACAAGACTGCAAGTTTTTTCATTTCAGCCATCCTTTTTTCCGGTACCAAGCGATCGTATCATGCATGCCGTTTCCGATTTCAAATGCCGGCCTGAATCCCAGCGCACTTCGGGCCTTCCCGTTGGAGCAGGTCCAGCAGTCGGGCCGGAATTCATTGAGTTTGTCCACGCCAAGCGCGCCTGGCTTGCGGGTGATTTTTGCGACCGCGGATAAGGCATATGCGGCCGCTGTTACCAGCGGCATCGGGATCGTGAACTTAAGCGGCCGTGTGCCAAGCGCATGAGCGGCCGCATCCAGGATTTGTTCGTAACTGGTTGCGTTGTTCGAGCAGGCATAAAAAACCTCTCCCGATGGAATTTGGGCGGTTATGCCGGCGTCTGCGATCATCCGCGCAAGGTCGCTTGCATGGATGGTACTGTAATATTTTTTTCCATCCCCGGAAGATCCGCGCATGAGCGGCATGAGGCCGTGCGCAAGCATTTTGATCAGTGAAAAAACCGCCTTGTCCCTTGGTCCGTACACTATCGGGGGTCTGATTATCGCGACACCATACCTGTCCTTGTGCTTGAGAAGTTCGACTTCCCCCTGCAGCTTGCTTCTGCCATATGCCGAGACCGGCGCATCGCCGTCGGTTTCCGTGCGCGGCGCGGCGCGGGAGGACGGGCCGCCTGCGGCAAGGCTTGAGATATAAACCACGCGTTTCAGGCGCGCTCCTGCGTGCGCCGCCGCTTCGGCCACATTGCGCGTGCCGTCCGCGTTGTTTAGCATGAACCCGCTTTCATCAAGTGCCGTGGTTACGCCTGCCGCATGAAATACAAGATCAACGTCCGTCATCGCCCTTGCAAGCGAGTCGCGGTCGAAAAGCGAACCTTCGGCGCGCGTGTATTTGATGTCTTCAAGGTTTGATGCGCCCGATGTCCGGCGCATCAAAGCCACGACTTCGATTCCGCGCGAAACAAGCTCTTTGGCAAGGGTGCTGCCCACGAATCCGCTTGCTCCGGTTACAAGTGCTCTCATTGGCTCATGATAACAAAAGGGCGGGATTGTTTCCAATCATACGGCGCTATGTTAACTTTGTAATTGAATGAGTCGACCGTTGACGGGTAAAAAAATATGCGGCCGTCTTGCCGGCTGATTTCCGGCCCATCCGGGATTACATAATGAAAGAAAAACTGGAAAGGTTTTTGAAAAAATGACTCCGCAACTTTTAAACCAGAAGATCGAATCCTTGCGCAATTGCATTCAGCGTATCGAAGGAAAGCTTCCTTTTGCGGCCGGGCAGCTTGAGACCGATTTCGACCTGCAAGACATCATTTCCGTCAATTTGGAGAGAGCGGTGCAGATCTGCGTGGATATTGCCGGAAAAGTGCTTGCCGGATCTTCCGGTCCTTCGCCAGCAACCATGTGCGAGAGCTTCGCCCTGCTGGCGCAGGAGGGTGTGATTCCGCAGTCGATTGCGCTTGGCATGCGCAAGTCGGTCGGTCTTTGTAACATGCTGGTTCATGAGTATTCCAAAATCAACTGGAAGATAGTTCATGATGTCTGTCATTTGCATCTCGGAGTGTTCAGGGATTTTGCTGCCGCCGTTATTTCAAAAACCGGAAAATAAAAAAACCGGGGGAGACGACGTCTCCCCCGGTTGTATCGGTTTCAACAATCAATTGTCAGTTCAGTAGCCTGCCGAACAGCCCAGCAGTCTGCAGCCCTGGTCGCCGTTTGTTTCATGGAAGCAGCGGTTGACGGCTGCATCCTGGATTTCAAACAAGCGCTCGCGGTAGTGATAGCCAGTGTAGGCGTTTTCACTTACGGGGTATTGATAGCCGTAGGAATCGACGGACGTGCAGGTGACCATGCGTACGCGGTCCCAGTACCACTCCCTGTATTCCGGGCGTGGGTGTGTCGGGCGGTGCCAGCGGCCCCATGGATAGTTGCCGCCGTGGCCGGGATAAGTGCGCCCCGGGCCGTGATAACCAGGTCTGCCGTGACCGGGATGGCCACCATTACCGGGCCGTCCGGGCCTCACGCCGCCACCATGTCCGCCGCCACGACCCGGATTTCCTCCGCGTCCGGGGCCGCCGCGCATGCTCATACTCGTTGATTCATCAAGATTCTGTGCCAGACTATCCCAAGAATTTCCGTCTTTGGAATCATCAGCAGACCAAGCTGTGGGTGAGTATACGTTGAATAAACCCACCGCAGAAATAATTGCCAAACAACTTTTTATCTTCATTTCGTTTTTCCTCCTGATTTAAAAAAACAGTTAATGAAAGCGCATTTTGCAGGATTGATGCCAGCGGTGGAAAAAATAGTTTTTCCGGAAAAATATTATAATATCAAATCACTAACGCGCAGCGTTTGAAAATCAAAAAGTCACCGACGTTTTCGATCGGTGACTTTTTGTTTGGTATTAATGGTGTTAAAACGGCACAAGCCGTCCCCCCAGCCTGTGCATGATCGCAATTCGTCATAGGGCAAGATAGCTGATCTGGCTCGCAAATTGCTCTTATGCCGACTGATGAA
>MEQJ01000139.1 GCA_001770165.1 Bdellovibrionales bacterium RIFOXYD1_FULL_53_11
ATTCAGGTCAACTGCGACTGCAGTTGTAGCCCGCGAAGCGGAAAGGACCACGGCTTTAGCCGTGGGTATCTATTGTGCCATGGAGCAATGCAATAACCTGAGAGCAAATTCCTCGATCAGTTTCCGCTTCACAAGTTTTTCCACCCACTCCGGCGGAATACCGTCCAGCCCATAATATGCCCCGGCGAGCTGGCCACAAATAGCACCGGTGCTGCGCAAGCGAGGAGATGGCGGTAAAAACGAAAACAGAGGTGGTTGCGACCAGCCCGGTTTTATATCTGATATTGCCGGGTTGCTGCGAAAAAATCTGGAGCCGACGCCCGGACTTGAACCGGGGACCTACGCTTTACGAAAGCGTTGCTCTACCAACTGAGCTACATCGGCACCATGATTTATAGCAAAAATACAAGTGATTGCCGGGTGCCGCAAGGATAAACTTTGCATGTACGCCACATCCTGCGGGATTCTTGCGTTGCAAGAAGAATTCTTTGCTGTTAACCCGGACATATGAGGAAAACCGTTGAAACACTGCCGCTTGCGGTGATTGCTGCGCTCACGTTTGCGGCCGCAGCCGTGCTTCAGATTGTATTTTTCAGATATGGCTGGAAGCTTCCGGTTGCCGGCTGGCGGGACGGGCAGACCGCCATGGGCATTGAATACATCATAAAGGGCGGGCCGCTCCTGGCGTATCATGTGCCGATTTTTGGTCCTCCATGGGCGTGGCCGATTGAATTTCCGTTTTATCAGTGGATTGCGGCTTTGCTGGCAAAACTGTCCGGCATGACGGTTGACCAGTCGGCAAAGCTGACTGCCTATATTTTTTATGTTCTGGCATGTGTGCCGGCCTGGGGCATATTGCGGCGCCTTGGCGTGAGATGCGCTGTGGTGGTTGTTTTCCTTTCAATATATCTTTCAAGCCCTCTTTATGTGGCGCTAAGCCGTACGGCGCTGATTGAATCGTGCGCGCTCTTTTTGGGGCTTTGTTATCTGGAAGGTGTGATGCGTTATCGTATGACGTCAGGAAAATACGGTAAACTTGCCGCTCTTGTCCTTTGTTCGCTGTGGGGAGCGCTTGCCGCCATGACTAAGATTACAACGTTTGCCGGTTTTTTTCTGGCGGCTTTTATCCTGCTGTGGATGTTGCCCGGAAAATCCGCGCAACGGCATAATGCGATTCCGGTAATAGCACTTATCAGGCGTTTGGCGATTGCGGTCGGCACTTTATTGTTGGTGCTTGCCGCGTGGAAAATTCTTAGCGGAAAGATCACGACCGGACCAATTCTTGTAAAAACAATCGGGGTGCTTTTTTTTGCGGCAATAGCGGCTGCCGTTTTTATGTTTTTCAGATACGCAAGGGGTCCGGCAAAGGAAAACATACTGGTGTTTTTGCGGATCAATATTGCAGCCATTATCGCGCTTGCGGCCTGGCAGGTGTTTACAAAACATTCGTGGCTTAAAACGCCGATGCTTGATTTTCATTCGGACACTTATGAAACATTCAGATGGTATATCGGTTTTGTGGGCCAGCGGTTTGATCCCGAAATAATCTCAAGAATCATGATCGAGCGCCCCTCGGGGTTTTTGCTTGGTTCAAAATACACGCTTTTTGCAATTTATGCGGGTTGGATATTTGCCGACAGGTACAGGCTCCATGCCCTTGTGTCGCTTGGCTTGTTTGTGGCGGTCTCCGCGCTTTTTACAAATCTTCATAACGTCCATCCGTATTATGCTTATGCAAACGGCCTGTTTTTGTTTGCTGCGGCCGCGTTTATTGTGGCCGGGCTTTGGGAGCGCGGCCTTGCCGGAAAAATACCGGCCGCTGCATTTGTTGCGGCCGTGGTGTTTTATTGTGTACAGGGTTCCGTGGCGATGGGCAGGGCGATTGTGCGCACGCATGATCATGAGGTGGTGGCGTTTTCAAAAAAAATCGAAGCCGTAACCGATCCGGAAAGCGTGCTTGTGATTTTCGGTCTGTATGCAAATCCAAGCATTCCGTATCTGTCACACCGGCGGGCGGTTATGGATAACAGGGACCGCCCCTTTGAACAAAAAAATCTCCAGGCAGCCCTGCGGGATGTTCGTGCCGAGGGGCGAGATGTCGGAGCTCTTCTGATTTGCAACAAGCAGCTTGAAAACGGAATTGAGAACTCAAAAAGGATAAGGGGGCTTGGAATGCGCTCCAAACCGTCTATTATAGAGGCTGGTTGCGATGTGTATTTGCCGCGTCTGAACACTAAAAAAGGATCATAAATGAGAAGGACCGCCGCGTTGTCATGGATGTTGATGCTTATGACAGGTTTGGGTGCGGGAGTTTACGCGGACGAATCCGGTAAAACGCCTGAGACGGCTGCCTTGCCCCGTTATAATGTTTCAGGCAATGTGATCGGTGTCATATTCGGCGCTTTTACGGGAAGATTTGACTTTGGAATTACCGAGGCCACGACCATTGGCCCGCATTTCGGCATATATATAAACAATTCGGTAAGCATCACGTCTGGACAGGTCCAGATCGGACCGCGCTTGAATTATAATCTTTCCGGCAAACGTATTTCGAATGGTTTGTATCTTGGCATAGGACTTAACTACGGCCAGGTAAGTTCAAAAATCAGCGGGGTTACCGCGAAAGCGAATTCATACCGCTTTGATGCTCTTGCCGGCTATCATCTTGTCTGGAAAAGCGGGGTCAATCTAATGCTGGGCCTTGGTGCCGCTTATACCGCGGGGCAGAAAAAACTAACGGTCACCGATAGCACTGGAGCAAGACAGGAAAGGGATAATCCATATAAACCCGGCTTTGGACCCCTCCTTGAGACCAGCGTCGGCTATTGCTTCTGATCATTAAATAATGGGCATTTATTATTGTCTGGCAAGCGCAATTTTTTTGTGCAGGTTCGGCTTGACGCCGGGTTTGCAGCGTCCATTTTATTCTAAAGAAAGTTGAACCACAAAAAGGAGGTTAACAACATGAGAACTGAAAATTATCTTCTTCCGTTCAGGCCGCTCGGAGAACTTTTTGATGATATCTGGAGGTCATCGACAGGATACGGATCGGGCGCATTTTCGCCTCAAAGCGAAATCGATGAAACCGACAGCCACTACCTGGTAAGCATCGACCTGCCTGGAATCAAAAAGGATGCCATAAGTATCGAGCTCAAGGACAGCGTTCTTTCGGTGTCCGGTGAGCGCAAGACGGCAAAATTCCAGCGGTCGTTTTCGCTGCCGAGTACGGTGGAATCCGAAAGAATAGAAGCGGACTACGAGGATGGTGTATTGAGAATTGCGATACCAAAAGCCGAAGAGATCAAGCCGCGTCAGATAAAAATCGGCGATGGAAAGAACGGCTTTTTGAAAAAATTCCTCGGGCATGACGGGAAATCCCGCGAGAAGGAGGCAAAGGAAAGCCCCGGGGATGCACACAGAGCAGCGTAATGGAGTGATGAATGAAGGGGCCCGCCGGGTCCCTTGAGCGCCGAGACCCCGGAGGGAGCACGGGCAGTTGCTCCCCCGGGGCTATTTTTTTGATCAACGCGCTTTCCGTGTTATAGCGGAAACATAGTGACGGATGATAAAAAAAGATATCTTGAACTGTTCGTGGTGGTTGCCTGTGCGACCGGTGCGGCGCTCTGGTTCTCACTAAGCCGGCTCGGATTTGTACCGGTGCCCTGGCCCGATGGTTCGGCGTTTTTTCTGCCCAGCATTGAATGGTTGTCCTGGCCGCCGAAATGGGTGATGCATTCGCAGGCCGCTTTTGTGCCGTCATACGATACCGCAAGCTTCAATATGATGGTCGGCTTTCCGACTCTTCTGGGCGTTGCTTCAAGGCTCGGGCTCAATGCGCTTGTGGGCGGGGCGCTTGCGGTCAAGCTGGTTGCCATGATCGCATTTGTGGCTTGGGTGGTGATGCTCTGGCTGCTTGCGCGGAAGTTGTTTGAAACCATGCTCGTGGGTTCGCGCGAGAGGATCATATCGGCGGTCGCGGTTACGGTCGCCGGAGCGCTTGATCCGCTGATTCGTTGGGGTACGCTCGTTGTCCGCACCGAGATGTGGATATCGCTTGCGTGGGTGGTGGTGCTTGTGTTTCTGGCGCAAGTGGCGAAGCGCGGCTGGAACTTCAGGCCTGGTGATTTCTGGAAACTTGCCGTCACGCTTTCCCTTGCCGCTTATTTCCACTTTGAGGCTTTTTTTATCGTGCCCGGCGTGGCTGCGGCTCTGTTTCCCTGGTCGGAAGCCGGCGTTTGTTCGAAATCCGGGCTGTTTCGCCTCTGGTGCGCCCGTCTTTGGAGCGTTTCGTGGCGTGTTCTGGCGCTGCTGTCTCCGTGGCTGATTTTTGTGCTCTGGCATTTTCCGCTTTTTCTCGAACAGATGACAACGCAGTTCGGGCGTCTTTCGGGGACAAACGAATGGATGCGTGATGCATACGGATTGTTTCACAGCCTGTTTTTATCTCTTGGCGCTGCCGAGCCATGGCCAAAATCACTTAATCCGGCAAAGGCGGTTTTCTGGCTCCTTGTGCTTGCGCTGCCGGCGTGCGGGGTGTTTCTGTGGGCCGTTAAAGCCGGGGTCCGGAGTTCCAGGTGGCTTCCGCTTTTTGCCGGGTGTTTGATCAATCTGATTGCCGCCTTTTATCTTTGGCTTACAAAGCCCGAAGTCTGGTTCATCACTCTTTGTCATACTGCGCTGTGGCCCCTGGCCGCAGTGGCGGTGGCCTGTTTTGGCAAAATCCCGTCCCGTATCACGGTCGTGCTGGCCATGATTTTTGCCGCATTGTCGCTTGTTGCCACGGCGGATCAGTGGCGGCGCATCCAGGATGGCTATTCCTGGAGCAGGTATGGAAGATGGGTTGATTGCATTGATGGTGTTTTGAAAGCCGCCGATGCAAAAAAAATCTGGCAGCCGCACGTTCCGGATGTGCTTGTGGAGCTTTCCGGACGTGACAAGTCGTATGATCTTACAAGATCTCTTGATTTCGAGCGCCAGGGGCGTCTTGCGCGTGATTTTTTTCATCGTGTTGATGCGGTGGTGCTTAGCGGGCATTTCAGATCAGATATTGATGACCGGGAGCCGGGCATGGGAGTTCTCCGCGATATTTCGGGCCGGGATATTGAGAGGATGGGGGACGGGGTTGAGGTGCCCTTTGGACAGTGGGTGCTTGAGGCGCGCTGGAACGTAAGGATATGCCAGAGCGGTCCGTTCTGGGCTGCAATAGGGATTGCCGGGCAGGGACGGATGAATTATGCTTTTTAGGAGCCATGGATCGTAAACAAACCGCAAGAAGCCATGTTTTGCCCGCTCTGTCCCTGCTGACAGCGGTGTTTTTGGTGTCCGGAGCACGGGCAGCAATGGCGGCACCGCTTCTTTTGTATCTTGAGCCCGTTATCGGTTATGAGTGGGCGCTGAAAACCGTTCCCGGGCGGCATCATGTCAGACGTCCGTATTATGGAGGCAGGCTTACCTTTGGCTTTCCGGTTTTTGCGCTTGAGACCGAGTTCACCCATGCTGACGACGAGGAGTTTTTTCCGGCCCCCGAATTGCACACAATGGACAATGACAACCGCATTTCGATCGGTTTGAAAAGCGAGCCGAGGTTGAGCAGATTTTTTGCCATTCCGATCCGTGCCGGCGCGAGGGGCGTGATGAATACACACGAAGAAACCCGTCCGGACAGCAAATGCAAGATCCGGCGTCCCATCAAGTTCAGTCCCTACATCGGTACGGGGTTCAGTATTACCATTTTGAACAAGGTCGTGCTGTCTGTCGGCGCAACAGTAATCATCAACAAGTTCATGGATCTCAGCAAGAACGAATACCAGCTCATGACCAGCATGGCGCTGAAGTTTTATTGATTCTTCCTGAGTTCAAATCCCCGCCAGCTTCCTTCGGCCCAGGCGGCGTCATAGCCTTCCGGCGCTTCTTTCATCCCGTTGAGGACAATCCACGCCGGTTTTCCATCCTTGAAAATTGAGACATCAGGCCACCTGCTGGTGTTGATGCGTGAGGCGAGCCATGGTCCCGACATTTCGTCGGCGGCAATGCCGGTATCCGCCGGGATGAGCTGCATTGCAAATCTGGCCGGCGAGGCCCTGTATGCATCGCGGCCGTATTCCTTGAGCTGCCCCCACGGGTCCTGACCGAGCGCTACCATCGAAAAAACGGCCCAGAGCCAGGCAAAGCCCTTCCAGCGCCCCGAGCTTTCAATCCGTGCAAGCGCAAGTATGGTCAGTGCGGCCATGACCGGCCAGAGTTCAAGAACATAATGAAATCCTGAGCGCCGGAGCGGGGTATAGGTTGAAAGAGCGGCGCTGGCGATGGAGGGAATAATTGAAAAAAGCACAAGCGCAGTTGTGAGATTGCTTCTGAGGTTTTTACGACCATCGCGCAGGGTCCACCAGACCCAGGCAAGCGGCAGCGCGAGCCAGGGCAGCAGTATGGTGTTCACGTATTTGAGAAGTTCCATGGCGCCGATGTTTTCGATTATCTTCCACGGCGAAAAAAAGATTGTCCGTGCGAAATCACCCAGATTGAGCCCGAGATATGCATAATAGCGGTTGAAGTAATTTTTTTCGGCAGGATGGGGCATTGTCTCGAAGGCGATAAAGAGCAGGATAAGAGTTAGCGCCAAACCCATGAAAACCGCAATGCCTGTAATGCGCCTGATTGAAGACGGCATGCGCGAAGTCAGTGACCAGGACCACACGAAAAAAAGGATTGCCACGTCGACAAGCAGCAGCTCTTTTGAGCCGGCGGCAACAAGTGAGAGCAAAACGGCCGCACAAAGGTGCCACGGGGAGCGTTTATCTGAAAATGTAAGCGCAAAAGCCCATGAAAGAGCGGTGAATGCGATGGCGTTTTCATGAAAGCCCCAGCGCATGTTGGACCAGAGGCTGTCAAAGGAAAGGGCGAAAACAGTCACGGCGGCGGCAAGAGAGTTGCGTGCCGGATGGTCAAGTCCGGGGGCCCGCGCTGCGAGGTATATCCATGCCGCGATGCCACCGAATAAAAGTGCCGAGTGGAGCGGTGCGATTGTGAGGGGCGAGGAGTTGGTCAGTGAGTAGACGGGAGCAAGCAGGACGAGGGATACTGAAGAGTGGTCGAGCAGGAAATTGCCGGCGCCACTTATGTTGCTTGTAAAACCGTGTCCATGTGAGATTCCCCAGAGGATCTGGTGAAACAGGCCGACGTCAAAAAGCGGATAGCGGAGAGAGAGTGTTTGCAGGATTCCAAGAGCGCATGACCAGAAAAAGGCAAAAGCAAAGAGGCCCCAGCGGGCGGAGGGTTTTTCGAGCCATTTCATGATTGCCCGGGCGCCCTTCAAAAAAATGCTTTTATCCCTCAGGGCGGGGAGGGCAAACCATGCAATAAGGCATAAAATGACCGCCGCCCGGCGCGGATCAGCGCCGTGACGCAAAAGCAATTTTCCGTTCCATGGGATTCCGCCGGCGAGCCAGACGGCAAGGAGCGATCCGGCGAGAATATCAAGGATGATATGAAAACGTTTCATCTATGCTTTATTGTGCAACTGCCCATTGCCGGAGGACAAGCACAAAGGTAGAATCTTCAAGGGATTGCTGGAAACTGTTATCCCGGTTGAAACATGAGAAGGAATTGCCGATGTTCGATCTTGTTGTAATAGGTGGCGGGCCGGCCGGATATACGGCGGCCATCCGGGCTGCGCAGCTTGGCATGAGGGTGGCTTGCATCGAAAAGCGCAAAACCCTTGGCGGAACATGTCTGAATATCGGCTGTATTCCGTCGAAGGCGCTTTTGCATTCGACGGAGCATCTGGTGCAAGCGCGCAGCAAGCTTGCCAAGCATGGGGTGAAAACGGGAGAGATCTCATTTGATCTTGCCCAGATGATGAAGCGCAAGGATGCGGTGGTCCGGCAGCTTACGGGCGGAATTGCGATGCTTTTCAAGAAGAACGGGGTCGAATGGATTCCGGGGCACGGAAAACTATCGGGTGCCGGCGGGGAGTACAAAAAAATCACCGTTGAAACCGGGGATGGCGGCAGGCGTGAACTTGAGGCATCACGCGTATTGCTTGCGTCCGGCAGCGAAGCAGTACCGTTGGAGGTGCTTCCATTTGACGGGAAACGCGTGATCAGTTCGACGGAAGCGCTTTCGCTTCAAAACGTGCCTTCGCGATTGGTGGTGGTGGGGGGCGGAGTGATAGGGCTTGAGCTCGGGTCCGTGTGGCTCAGGCTTGGCTCGAAAGTCACGGTCGTGGAATATCTGGATACGATAGCGCCGGCGCTTGACCGGCAGATTTCTGCGGAGCTTTACAAGTCACTGATGAAACAGGGCATGGAGTTTGTTTTGGGTACAAAATGCATTGGAGGGAGGGATGCCCCGTCAGACAGTTATGAAGTTGAAATTGAGAGCCGGTCGGATGGAGTTCGCCGCACGCTTGCCTGCGATACCGTGCTGGTGGCGACCGGCCGTAGATCCTATACCGGAGGGCTTGGCGCGGAAGAGTGCGGAGTGGGGATTGACAAGGCCGGCCGCATTGAGGTGAACGGGAGATTCGAGACTAATGTGCCGGGCGTTTTTGCGGTTGGTGATCTGATTCGCGGACCGATGCTTGCGCACAAGGCCGAAGAAGAAGCCGTTGCGGCAGTGGAAATGATGGCTGGGATGAGTTCGCATGTGGATTATAATGCGATACCAGGGGTTGTTTACACCTGGCCGGAGGCCGCGTCGGTCGGGGCGGCGGAGCAGGAGCTTGAGGCGCGGGGGGTGAAATTCAAAACGGGGGTGTTTCCGTTCATGGCCAATGGCCGGGCGCGCACGCTCGAAGAAACCGAGGGAATGGTCAAGGTTCTTGCGGATGCGGCAAGCGACAAGCTGCTGGGCGTACATATGCTTGGCCCTTTTGCGGGCGACTTGATCATGGAAGCGGTGGTTGCGATCGGGCTTGGTGCCACCGCCATGCAGCTTGGTCGCATGTCCCATGCACACCCAAGTCTTTCTGAGGCGCTCAAGGAAGCGGCGCTTGCCGCAAACGGACTGGCGATGAACAACTGAAATGAAAAAAGGGATCATTCCATTCATATTGATGTTGTTGTTTACGATGGATTCACACGCGTCTGACGAACCCTGGAATCCGGCGCAAAGCAAAACGAAATTCTTAAGCAATTCATTTGAGATCGCGCTTGCGGGGGAATGGTATAGCGGATGGTTGAAGCCCATGAAATACGACAGGTCATACAGCCAGACGTGTGCCGGATTGTCCGGGCGCCTTTCGCTGTCGCCGCCGCAGTTGCCGATATTTTCACTCTGGATAAGGGGGCACGGAACGGTTTCGCAACTGTCGGGGGGGTACGACCCGAAACAGGATATTGACGAATCCGTGAAAAAATACGGCGCAAGTGTTGAGTTCCATTTTTCGGTGGTTAATATTCCGTATTTTTATCTGACCCCGTTTTTTGGGGGCTGTATTTATGTCATGGAGGTCAGGTCAAAAAAGCTGGGTTTTGAGAGGGCGATGAATCCGCATATCGGCTTTCGCGCAGGTTCGAATTTCTCGCTTCGCTGGTTCATGTTTGAAACGGCTATAAGGATCGCGCCGCTCCAGCCTGAAAATCTTTTCACATCCTTTGATGTAGATCAGTTGCTTCTTGAAAATGAAACGACGCTTTCGTTCATTGTATCACGATATTTCAGCCTGTTCGCGCTCTGGAGGGCCGAGAAATTCAGATATCTTCCAGGCCTTCTTAAAACCGGCTTTCAGAGCACTTTTTATCATTACGGCGCCGGGATCAAGCTTACGGTCAATTAGCCAGGAGTTTTATCAGCAGCAGTATTACTACTGCCGCAAGCGCGGGTCTCACGACTTTAGCGGCATTGCGGCTTGCGAGACTGGCTCCCGCTATCGCACCCAGGAGCATTCCTGCGGCCATGATCGTGCCATGCATCCAGTGTACATAGCCGCCTGCGCTGAAAACGCCAAGCGCCGCACCGGCAGAGATGGTATTTGAAAATTTCGAGGCGGCGATTGCGCCGATGAGTGGCAGCTGCACGACAAAATAAAGGCCAAGAAACATGACCGTGCCGCCGCCGGGCCCGAAAAAACCATCATAAAATCCAGCGGCAAATCCGGCGCCAATTATTGCGGGTTCGATGAGCTGGTTTGTAAACGAAAGACGCCTTGCCGGTGGTTTGTGCTCCCGTGTCCATAGATCCTTTCGCCATACCAGCCAGAGGATGCAGGGACTTGCAATAATGAGCAGCCATTTGAAGGTTGCGGCGGGAAGCAGCGGATTTATGCGGCTGCCGGCGAGCGATCCGGCGCCGACCCAGAGCGTGAAGGCGATGCCGCGCTGCCAGTCCATGTGCCCCTTGCGGGCGTAAACCACGAAGGCGCTGAGCGCACCGGCGAGTCCCACTATCTTGTTTGTTCCGACGGCATATGCGCCGGGACCGAAATATATGGTCAGAACCGGTAGCGTGACAAGTCCGCCCCCGCCAGCGATCGAGTCGATAAAACCGGCTACAATGCCCGAGAGCCCGAGAGGGAGATATTCCATTTATTTTTTCTGCATATTTTCGAATAATTTCTGCAGCCCGTCCATGCGCTTGTAGTTGTCAGGCATGGCAAACAAACCGGCCGCTTGAGCGGCTGTTTTTACGCCTGTTACTTCGGAAAGGGTTTCCTGCCCGTTTTTATCGCGGATAACCATTTTAATGGAGGGAACATCCTTAAGGTCTTTCGGACGCCAGAGCTTTACGGGAAGGGCCTGGCCGGGTTTATTTTTCGGGCCGACAGAGCCTTCGTAGACTGTGCAGGGGTGTCCGTCCACGGTTTCGCTTCCGGTTGCCTTGAATCCCTGTTTTTTGAGGCATCCATCAATATCACTTGCTCCGCAAATGGGGGCCTGGTTTTCGAATTTTGAATAATCAGATTCCATGGCCATGCGCAGCGGATGCAGCAGATTCAGTGCTTTTTTGGTTTTAAGATTGATGATGATCGACATGTCCATCGGATTTTTTGTGTCCATTCGTACGAGGTCCTGTTTCATGCGCATGTAGCCGGTCATTTCTGTCGAGCCGGAGCGGATTTTCAGATTTCCCTCCCAGTCGGCTGAGGTATTCGCGACAAAAGCAATCATTGCCATAAGAACGATGAATAATTTATTTTGCATTTATTAATAATACATAAAACCGGGCGCCATGCCCACACTCTTGATATTAAAGTAAAAAAATAATTATTTGCTTTTTTTAAGTATGTTAAGTAATATTAATAATTAGACGAGGTTGTTTTTATGAGCACAACAGGAAAAATTGCAATTGCAGTCTCGATATCTGCGCTGATTTTGGCGGCGGAAGGTTGCAGCAAGAAAGACCAAAGCGTAGCGGATGCGGTTAAAAAACCGGCGGCAACCGGGACAGCAACCACCATGTCGGCCGGAGCCGGTCTTGAGGGTGGCTCAAAATCCGGTGCGGCGCTGGCGCAGGTTGCAAAACAGTGCTTTTCTCTTTCATTCAGTCATATCAAAACCAAGGGGCACGCGAGCGACGAAGAGTGCAGTCGCCATCGCAATATGATCGTGCTTCCTCATCCCGGTATTCATATAAAGTCACTTTGTGTGAAAATTGATGGAACGCCGGTCAGGTCGCAGATATCGCAAGGCAGGGAATCGACAAAAATTACAATAGGCCCGATAGCGGGCCCGTCAGCAATAATTACGGCCGATTATTGTCTTGGCAGTGTCAAGTGCAACGCTGATTGCAGGATTCCCAAAGACGAGTTCATGGAAGCCCTGGGAGCGTCTGAAGATGATGGCGCAAGTCACGCGACGATCCCGAAAACCAGGGCCCGCAAACCGGCCGCCAAATGGGACAAGGATGATGCCACGCCGGAGACAGATCTGGCGGCGGAGATCGGTGGAGACGTAATGAAAGAGCTTGCCGACGACAGCGATCTTGGCGTGTTTGACGGGTGGCACAGGGAATCAATCAGTGAAAAGGCAGCCTGCAGGAGCTGAATGTCATGAATATGAAGATTTTCATCTCAACGGGAATCATGGCTGGTGCACTGGCCATGATGTCGGCTTGCACCGGACAACTTCCGGGATCGTTCAGGCTGGCGCAGGTGGAACAGACGTTCAGCGCGCAGCTTGAGGTTAATACAAAAATTGATCTTCTCTGGGTTGTTGACAACTCGGCAAGCATGGATATTTCACAGCAAAAACTTCGCAGCGGATTCAGCGCCTTTGCAAACAAATACATGCAGCCCACGTGGGATATTCGCATAGCTGTGATTACAACAGACATGTACATGGCAGGGAGCGGTTTTAGCGGCTATCTTGGCAGGACTATTCCCAGCACGACCGGGTGGAAATCGAATTATATATACAGCCGCATCGGGACGTTTGTTAACCCGGCATGGAATCCGTCACTTGTGAATCTGGCAACGGGTAGGTTTGATGGCGGTTTGAAGTACGGCGAGCTGATTCCGCTCTGGGGTCCGGATTACGCAAGGCTCCTTGCCGGATATCACGATGGTCCGATCACCGCGCTTTGCGTGGAACTCATGCCGTATTTCTTGAGCGGTGTAACTTCATGCCAGATACGTGACAACCAGGCCGCATACAGCGGTACGTCGCATTGCCTAAGCCCTGACACGGATGCCGGCGAAACCAGCGCTTCGCAATGCGTGAACACCGTGCAGAACGATACCGTCAGAAGCGGCAAGGCCATTATATCCACAATGCCGCCTGCCGGCACCGCGGGCGACAGCGCATGGAAGCAGCAACTGATAAATGATTTCATGATCAATGCCACGACCGGCAGCGCCGGGCAGGGATCGGAACGCGGGCTTTCGTCGGTCCTGCAACTCATCAGCGACAACGAGGGGACCGCCACGTCGTTTTTCCGGGCCGGATCGGCGCGCGGGATAATCTTTGTCACCGACGAAGACGACCAGTCCATGACGGTGCCGGCCGAGCCGGACGATGATTTCAAGCCCCAGTCATATTACAAATGCGACCAGGCATCGCTTGTCGGCCTCAATGGCGCTGACGAAATCACCGGAATCAACGGCTACTGCTGTTCGGAGGAGGCCAACAACTGTACATACGGTTCCGAGGGGACAAGCTGTCCTTCAAAGACTGTTGATGGTTATACTTATACGCCAAGCCTTTGCCCGCGCGACGACAAGTTGATTGTGGTTTCAAGCGTAAAAGAGCAGTTGGATGCATTTTTCAGCGCACTTGATGACGGAGGAAGCGCAAATTATTTCGTGGCCTCAATTGTCCCGCTCACGGCCGTGGCGATACAGGACATGCAGACTGCCCGCACGGCCGGTGATGCGGCGGTGGGCGCGATCAAAACGCATGCCGTTGACCGCGGTGACCGCTATCTGGAGCTGGGCGCGCTGGTCGGCAATGGCTCGCTCCAGCTTGATATTTCGGCAAGCGACTATTCTCCGATTCTTGATGAGATCGGTCGCGCGATTATCGCCAAAAAAAGCACTTTCACGCTGGCGCGCGCGCCAACCAGTTCGGAGGACATGCTCGTCAATGTGATCCACGCCAACGGGACGATAGAATGGATACCGTCGACGAAATATGCAATCAGCGGAAAGACACTTGTGATTACGGATACGGATCTTGTTCTCAGCTTTGCCGCTACGGACAAGGTTTCGATAAATTATCAGCCAAAATCGGTGAATTGACCGGTGAAGGAGGTTGCAACCATGGGAAGCGCGATTGAGTTTCTGAAGACAAGTTTTTTGCACGTGATGCCGATCCTGCTTGCGGGAGGTTTTGCGGCGGTAATCATATTCGAGCGGGTGAAAATATTGTTCAAGACCTATCCGCTCGCGGATGCGCAGGCGTTTTTTGACAAGATAAACGAGATGGTCATGGCCGGCCGGCTTGGTGATGCGATAGCATATTGCGACCGCTATCCGGCAAAGCCGGCGGCAATCGTCGCAAAACAGGCGCTCCTGCGCGCCCATCAGCCCGACAGCCTGATTGAAAACGGCCTTCAGCTTGCCGTGAGCGAGGTTACCCAGGCCATTCAGAAACGCACCTCGTTTCTGGCGATGATTGCAAACGTCGCGACACTGCTCGGCCTTTTCGGCACGATTGCCGGCCTTATCAGTTCATTCCAGGCGGTCGGACATGCTGATGCCCAGCAAAAATCGGCGCTTCTTGCGGCCGGCATCTCGCAGGCCATGAATGCCACCATGCTTGGCCTTGGTGTTGCCATACCGTGCATGATTGCCTTCAGTTTTTTGATGAACCGGACAAACCGGCTTGTTGCCGATGTTGAACATGCTGCCGTGAGAACACTCGACATGCTCAAGCAGCGTTTCTATGCGGCCGAGAGCGAATCTCTTAATGCCCGGAATGACAAGGGCGGCGACGAGACGCTGAGTGACGATGATTACGCCGAAGAGGCCGCGAAGGAACAGAAAAAAGTCGCAGCCGTCAGGAGGGCGGCATGAGTTCGGTATCAAGCCCGGGCGGCGGTGGCGGAGGCGGGCTCGACTTCGAGCTCAATCTTGCCTCCATCATCGACTGTTTCACGGTGCTCATCACTTTCATGCTCGCGTCGGCCACGTTCCTTTCGATAGGGGTGCTTGACGCCGGCATTGCAGCGGGTGGAGCGGAGGCGGCAAGCCAGCAGCCTCCTCCCGTAAACATCACGATCGAACTCAGGAAGGACATGAGTGTCTCGGTCAAGGTGAGCGGCAAGGAAAACCGCTCGCAGACAATCACCGCAAAAAACGGCGGACGCGATCTGGAATCACTTGTTTCGCAGCTTGGCGCGGTGAAGTCGCGCTGGAGCAGCGTGAATGCCGCGATCCTCCAGGCTGAAAACGGTGTTGAATACGGCGAACTCGTCAAGACCATGGAAGCGGTCAGAAAAAACATGCCGGCAGTGATGCTTGGCGGATTCTAGGAGTACCGTTATGTTGTTCAAAAAGGGACTTTTCAGCAAACGCCGGCAGATGAACGAGGAAATGTCGCTCCAGATCACTTCCATGGCGGATATTTTCACGATCATTCTCGTGTTTTTGCTCAAAAGCTATGCAACGGGCGCCGTCAATCTTGCGCCCACCAAGGGCATGCTGATTCCGGAGGCAAATGCGAGCGCGCCCGCTTCCGAAGCACTCAAGGTTGAAATTTCGGAAAAGGCCGTGCAGGTCGAAGGAAATCCTGCCGCAGTGCTTGGTGCTTTCAGGTTTGAGCCGTCGGATCTGCAGGGCGGCGGAATTTCGAAAAGCCTCTCCACCGTGCTTGATCGCGAGCGCAAGCGGCAGATCTTGATTGCCAGTCACAACGCTGACGTCAAGGTTGATCCAAAGATCATAATCGTGGCCGACAAGCGCACCCCCTACGAAACAGTCAAAACCGTGCTGGCCTCGGCAGCGGTTCATGGTTACACTGATTTCAAGCTGGCGGTCATCAAGGGAGACTAGCTCAACGCGGGGTTTGGCGGATGAAAAATCATGTCAGTAGTTGCGCAGTAATTGCGTTTTTTTTGTTTTTTGTTTCTGTTGCGGTTTATGCCGGTGATGGTGTTGTTGTTGCCGCGCCTTCGTCTACCGAGCAGCACGACAGAAGCGTGGATCGCGCGGCGCTTGCCTCGCAGGAACAGGCTATTACCACGCTAAGAGGTTTAATGGGCAGATATCGCGGGACGCCTAAAGAGGCGGTGTTTCTCGCAAAACTCGCGGATCTTGAACGGCAGAGCGCATCGCTCAAATTCCGGGTGGCCCATGGCGAAACCCACCGCAGCGGGGGAAAAAAGCCACCCGACATGAACGCTTATAAAAAGGCGATGCGCGAATCGATAAGGACGCTTGACGAACTCATTCGCAAGTATCCGCGCTATGGCGAGATCGCGCACGCATATTTCATTCGTGGAAGGGCCTACGAGGAAATAGGCGATAAATCGCTTGCGGCAAAAGATTATCTACATCTTGTTACAAGCCATCCGGATTCCGAAGAAGTGCCGGCCGCATACATGTCTCTTGCCGGATTTGCGATTGAGGCCGGAGATCATGACAGGGCGGTCGGTCATCTTAAAAACGTTGAAAAAAAGCCGGACAGTCCCCATTATCCCTTTGCGCTCTACAAGCTTGCCTGGGCCTGTTTCAATCTGCGCAATGTTGAGCAGGCAATCAGTTATGCCGAAAGACATGTGGCCTATTACAATGAGCGCCGTTCGGACCGCAAAAAAGCGGGCGGCCTGCTTGCAAGCGCCGACGAGTCATTCAGGGAGAACATGCTTCTTGATATCACGGTTTTTTATCTTGAAGGATTTGAGCAAAAGCCTTTGCAGTATGATGTGCCGCATGCGCTGAAGCTTTTCAGGGACCTGGAAAGCGGCAATCCGCTTGGCAGGATGCTGGCGCGCTACGCAAAGCTTCTGAGATCACATGGCCACGATGCGGCGCTCATTGAGTGGAAAAACCTCGTGCTCAAGGAGGAGGGGGCGCGGCCCGAGGCGCTTGATGTGCTTGTTGTTGCCTGCGAGCATCATCTCAATAAACGCAGTTTTGCCGACTTGGTGGCGGGCGCGCGCGACATGATTGCATACTACGGATCTTTTCCGGCGCACGTCGAAATGCCAAAGGCGCGCAAGCTGCTTCTCGATGCGGCCGGGACGCTTCAGACGATTGTACTGAAAAACAAGGGTTCGGACGGCGTGGGCGCATACAGCAGGCATCTTGCGGCGATTTACGATGCGTTTACAAAAATTGTCGAAGATTCGGATCCGCGCATTCCGCGCGTGCACTATAATCTTGCCGAGACGCTTTTTGAGATCCGCGATTTTGAAGGCGCGGCCGTGCACTATCGCTGGGTGGTTGAAAAAAGCGGTGCGATAAAAACAAAAGACCGGCTTGATCCGGCGGATGCGGGTCTCAAGGCTATTGCAAGCAGGTACGAAAGTCTGAAGGCGCGCGGGCTGGTTCCGAAAGAGCTGAAGGCGCAGAAAATGGCGGACAAACCGTTCAAGGAGCTGGATGCCGCATTGGTGGAATGGGTTTCGTGGCTGGATGAATACAAAGATGAGTACGGTGATGGCAAAAAAAATGATGATGTTGCGGATAATTTTTACTTTGAGGCAAATCGTGCGCTTTATATGGCGGGCGCGGTAAAAATTGCGGTCGAGAGGATGACTGCATACGCAGCGGATCATCCGGCTTCCAGATTCGCGATTCCTTCGGTGGGGCTTGTTCTTGATACGGGAGTGGCGGGAGAAGACTGGGAATATGTGCATTCCACTGCGCGGGATTTCATGGAGGTAAGGGGGCTTGGCGGCGCGGGAACCACGGGTGGCAAGGAGTTTGAAAGGCGCCTTTACGACACCGCGGCCGGTGCTTATTACAAGATCATCGAAGCGCATCACAAGGCCGGAGGGTTCAAGGATGTGGTCGGGAAGGCCGGTAAATTCGAAAAAAATTACGTGCGTGACGCGAGATTTCCGGATGTGCTGAGCCTTGCGGGTAATGCCGCCATGACGCTCGGGGATTCAAAAAGGGCCGAAGCTTTTTTTTCGCGCCTGCTGCTGGTTTCGCCGAAATCGGAACTTGCACCTGCGGCGCTTCTTGCTCGCGCGTCTATTCGTGAAAAACACCATGAATTCAGGGATTCTGCCGGTGATTATCTTTCCTGGCTTCAGCAATATGGCGCCAAAGCGGAGAAAAAAATACGGCAGAAGGCGCTTGCTCTTTCATGGATTTCTGGCTCAGGCGAACTGCTTGAGCGGGCACTTTCAACAAAACAGGTTTGCATCAGTGAGCTGGCCCGGGATTGCGCCACCCATCGGGCGTTGCGGTCCGTGCTTGCGGCCGGCGGCGGCAAGGATGCGATTGCGGCCGGTGATATGCTTGAGCGTTCGCGAAAATCCGAGGGGGCCGGGAAGGCGATTTGGGCCGTGGCTGCGCTGGGTGGTGCCGGGGGCCTGCAGTATCATAAACGCATGCAGGCGGTGAGATTTCTTGCGTCTGCATGGGACGATGTTGATCCGCTGATGCGCCTTGCGCTTTTGCCCGTCATCTCTGAGGCGGTACCGGCGGCATTTTCAATGACGCGCGCTGAATTGAAAAAGATATCTCCGCTCAAGCCCAATGCAAGGAGCATCACTCACAGGGTTGAGATGATAAGGGAAATCGAAAATACGGCGACCAGGGCGATGAAGCTTCCGTGGGGGCGGATTCGCGCACTTGCGCTTGGCGAGGTTGCTTCGTTTTATATTGGATTTTCGCGTGAACTCAAGGCGCTGCCGGCGCCCAAGGGGCTTCCGGCGGAGGAGCTTGCGGCATACGAGGAGACCGTGCAAAAGCTTGTTTTTCCATTCGAGGAGAAGGGGCAGGATATGCGCCTGAAGGCTTTTGAGATGGCGTCAAAGGCGGCCATCGATGAAAAGGCGCTTTTGCAAATCGCGACGCCGTATTTTGAAGACAATCCCTCGCAGGCCAGGGCGCTTGCCGCGCGTAAATTACAGCAAAGGCCTGCCGCGCTGGATGTTGCGCTTGTTGCGAGACTGGATCCGGGTGGCGGGTGGAGATCGCTTGATCGTGATGCCGAAAATGCGACTGAGGTCATGAGGGCCGATTGGGTGGAGGCGGTTGAGAAACGTAATTTTGGACGGGCGGCGTATGTGATGCATGCGGCCCGCGAGAACAAGCTCTCTGGTGATGTTTCGCTTGCGCTTATGCGGGTGGTTGCGCTTGCGGCGGCTGGTGCGCAGGCCGAAGCCCTTCAAGAACTCAAGGATGTGGCGGGGGATCTTGGAGATTCGAATGAAAAAGAAGCCATGGACCTTGTTATTGATTACCAAAAATATTCTTACGGAAATTAAACCAAATTAATTTATAATAATAGCTCCATAAATTTAGCTAGTTATGGTTATGTATTAATAATTGTTTGCTTTTATTAAAAATATTAAGTATAATTAATATTAGGTCTCGGCTCATTTGACGGGAGGTTGACGCAAATGAAGACCATGAAGTTCCTGCTCTCATACTCGCTGTTCATTGCCTGGCTCGCTTTTGCGATGTCAATTTTGACAAACGCGGGGGCATTTGCGTCAGAAAAAACCAAGCGGGCCAAGGCGATCGATTTTGATGACGAAGTCGTGGAAGGAATGAACAAGCGTCCGCTGGATTCGGTAAGCCAGCTCTCCGAAGCCGGCAGGAACCGCAAAAAAGACCACCTGTATCGCAAGCGCGGCGGGTTCAAGGGCGAGACCGCCGTCATGCTCAGGGAACTCGGGTACCTGCAATGAATTCACGCGCGCTCGTTGTAACAACGCAGATTGACGGGCTGACATGGAGCCGCCTCTGGGACGGAGATGCCCCTCTCATGTTCGGTCGGCCTTTCAGATGGGCGCTTGAGCGCACGCCTGGAGGAATCAGGGTCAGATATGTTTCAAATGCATCTTCGGATAAGCCAAAAGAAATCCGGTTTGATTCAGGGGGCCGTGAGCAGAAAATCATTGTAAAAGACCCGCAGCTTGAAAATTCAAAAATAATTTTTCTCGTGCGTCCGGCCCGCGCTCTGGAGGGGGCCGTCAAAATAGCGGGCGAAATCGCAACCGGCTCGGCACCCGCCGAAATCACCGGCAAGGCCGATGACAGGTGGATCAAAAATTCGGCCAAATGGCTGGCTGCCGGACTGGGAGTGCTTTCGCTGATCACGGTTTTCTGGCCGTCGCCCGGGCAGAAAACCGAGGAGCTTGTGCCGCCGCAGTTTACAAAAATCATCATGGCAAAAACCACGAAGCCGGAAGCCGGCGGAACCGCGGGAGGTCCGGCTTCAGTCCCGAACGTCAAGCGCGCACAGGATGCCGCCGTCGTACAGGCCTTTCGTGCCAAAGCACTGCAAAGTGCGGTCAGTAATCTTCTCAAGGGAGGCATGACAAGGCTTTTGGCGCAGTCGGATTTTGCCGGAGGCGCGGTCGCCAGGGCCGGTTCGAGCGGCATCTTCAATTCAAAATCAAGTGCGCTTGTCGCTCTCGCGCCCGCCACCGGGCTCGTCGCGGGTCGCAACGTAGGAGCGGGCGGAGTCGGCGGCGGCGGTATCGGCGGCGGCGGAACCGGCGTTGGTTACGGCAAGGGTGCGGCGGCCGGGGTCGGCGGGCAGGGCAAGGGTTTTGTGTCGATGGATGTTCCCGGCTCCAGCGTTGAAGAAGGGCTTACAAAGGACGAGGTCGGCGCCGTCATTCACAAGCACATGAGCGAGATCCGCTATTGCTACGAATCAGCCATGGTCCGCACGCCGGACATCGAGGGAAGGCTGGTTGCTGATTTCACGATCGGCGCAAGCGGCATGGTCAGGACCTCGGCGGTAAAAAGCTCGACTCTTCCAGATCCAAGGCTTGATGATTGTATCATCCGCAGACTCATGAGCTGGAAGTTTCCGCAACCGAAGGGCGGCGTGGATGTAGCCGTTTCTTATCCCTTCATATTCAAGACGCTGGGAAGGTGATTCATGAAAACTGAAACGATGCTGAAAAGAGTTCTTCTTCTTGTGGCCGCCATGGCGGCGGTTGTTCCTGTTTTTGTCCGGGCTGATGCCGGAGAAAAAACCGAACAGGTCAACGTCGAGGGGATTAAGGAGAAATACTGGGCGCGTGGAAATGAAACCGAGATGGGGGTGGTGCAGAACCGGCTCTATTCAAAGGCTTACAAATTCGAGCTTGGCGCATTCGGCGGCATCGCGGCGACCGATCCGTTTCTTAGCGTGAAGAATATCGGTGGTTCGCTCGGATTTCACTTCAGTGAGTATCTGGCGCTGCATTTTGTCGGATGGAAGAATTATGTCGGCCCGTCAAGCGCGCTTTTGACATTTGAAGAAACCATACAGGGCACCACCAATTATAATGCGCCCAAATACTTTCTGGGCGGAGAGGTCGCGGGGAGCATCCTTTACGGAAAGCTGAGCCTTGTCGGCAAAGCCATCATCTACTACGACCTTCATCTCACTGCCGGCGCCGGCACTACGGCAACGATGTCCGGGAATTATTTCACCCCGTATGGCGGCATCGGGCAGCAGGTGTATCTATCAAAATATTTTTCGCTCAAGGTTGATTACCGCCTCATGCGCTACAGCGAGACGATAATCGAGCGGGTGATAACAACCAAAATCGGCAAACCGGTCGGCACGCGCACCAACTGGACAAATGAGGTCACTCTCGGCGTGACGCTGCTATGGGGACCCGGAAAATGAAACGAAGAATCTTGTTAAATGCAGCCATGTGTCTGGCCTTGTTGTATCCTGCCGGTGCCGCTACTGCTGCGGAGCAAGCCGTGTCCATTGCCGCAGGCGCCTGCACAAAAAACGAAAGATGGAGCTATGGCGCGGCCATTCCAAGGCAGGTCCAGCAGGACGTGAATTCTTTTCTTGCCGGTGCCGCCCATGCTTCCCGCGCGTTTTCCGAGGGGCTGGCGCTCCGCAAATTCGCCCGTTCGGCGGAGAGCCGTCTGCTTGGCGAGTATGTGATTTCGCGTGCGCTGTATGAGGCCGGCATGGTGCATGCCGCATTCACTGGTTTCGGCCTTGTTGCCGCGCGCATACCGTCAGAGGGGACGGACGGCGTACAGCGTGCCGCGCTTGAGTGCATGGGAAGGATATCGGCGAAGCTGCCATCGCTCCGGATAAGCCCCCGGCTTGTTGCAAGGATGGGAGAGCATGGCAGATCCAGTGAAATCATCAGGGAGCTGGCACTCAGGTATTTGAGGCAGGCGCTCGCGGCCGGTCGCTCGGAGGCAGAGCTTGAAGCCGTATTTGCGTCGTTTGTTTCGGATCCCGCGCGCCTGGCGTTTGCCCGCGCGCTTCTTGCCGCCCGGAAAAATGATCATGCCGCAGTGATCTCACAACTTGAAAAAATCGTTCCAACGACTGCCCCCTTAAATGGCGCCCTCTCGCATGCGCCAAGAGGCGTTCACGGGGACCATGCCCGCATTCTGCTGGCGCGCGCGTATTACAAGGCCGGGCG
>MEQJ01000140.1:0-6508 GCA_001770165.1 Bdellovibrionales bacterium RIFOXYD1_FULL_53_11
AGGGCAGGATCCAAAAAATATTCGTGGGCGCCGACCGCATTGCCATAAACGGCGATTTTGCAAACAAGGTGGGGACCTATTCAGTTGCCGTAAACGCCGCTCATCACGGCGTGCCGTTTTACCCGGCGGCGCCCTACAGCACCATTGATTTCAACTGCCCCGATGGCAATCATATCCCGATTGAAGAACGCCCGCCCTTTGAGGTGCGCGGCGCAATGGGTTCGTTCGGAAAAGTGAGATGGAGTCCCGAAAACACCGCCGTTTATAATCCCGCGTTTGACGTCACGCCGGTATCGCTTGTGACCGGGCTTGTTCTGGACAAGGGTTTTTTTACGCGCGAAGAGCTGCTAAAAAGCTCCATAAGGAGGCTTGGCAAATGATCGGCATCATCGGCGGCACCGGACTTTATTCAATCGAAGGGATGAAAACCGTTTCAAAAAAAACCGTCGTAACTCCTTTTGGAAAACCTTCGGCACCGATTGTGACCGGCATAATGGAAGGCGGCACAAAAGTCGCGTTTCTGCCGCGCCACGGGGCGGATCATTCCATTTTACCAGGTGAGATCAATTTCCGCGCAAACATCTGGGCGTTGAAATCAATTGGCGTCCGGCAGGTGATCAGCGTATCGGCCACCGGCAGTCTCGTGCAGGAGATCGCACCGGGATCGCTTGCGCTGCCTTCGCAGTATTTTGACTGGACCCGCGGCAGGCGCGAGCCGTCGTTTTTCGGCAAAGGCATGGTCGGGCATATTTCAACCGCCGAACCCGTATGCCCGGTTCTTGCGGCGGCTTTTGAAAACGCGTGCCGGTCCGCCGGCATCCCGGTTCACACCGGCAAAACCTACGCCTGCGTCGAAGGCCCGCGACTCGGCACCCGTGCCGAAAGTTTTTTTCTCAAGAGCGCCGGCTGCCATCTTGTCGGCATGACAAACGTGCCCGAGGCTTTTCTGGCGCGCGAGGCGGGCCTCTGCTACTGCACGGTGGCGGTTGCCACCGACTACGATTGCTGGCTTGACGATCCAAGCCAGCACGCCAACATCGAAAGCATCCTGGCTTTATACAAGGAAGCGCTCGGTAAAGTGCGGCTCGGCATACAAAAACTGCTTTCGCAAGGCGCAGCCGGCGCGGCGGAGTGCAAATGCGCGGCAAGCCTTGACGGCGCAGTGCTCACGCATGCAAAAGCACTCACGCCAAAACACAAGAAGATACTCGCGTTCTTGAAACAGCGGTGAATTTACGCCGGATATCCCGGGGGCTGTCCGGGACGCCATGTGGCGAAAGACCGTTTGGCATGCTGTTTTAAATTACAGCTTGAACCTATTTATTATCCGGTTTTCTTGCTGGATTTGGAAATACCGGGCGGGAGAGTTCGCTTTTTAGTGCATTTCTACAGTGAACGCCGATATTCTCTGACAATCTATATGTCTGCTTCAGAATTCCGCCTTTTGGCGCCCCAAGGATCCGGGCCGTAAAAAAAGAGCACAAACTTTATCTCTACGACTGGTCATCCATCGACGACCGGGGACCGAGATTTGAAAATCTGGTCGCGTCCCAGCTTCTCAAATACTGCCACTGGATCGAGGACAAGCGACCGGTCTTCGCGGTTGAATGTAAAATGCCGTAGATCAGTTCGCATTGGCAAAAAACCTCCGGTCCGTTGCATAATGGATACATGCAGAAGATCTACTACAGCATCCACAAACACATGCACCAGCCCTACTACAACGCGACCGATACCGGCTACTGGGACGGACAGAAGGACGAAATCTTCGGGTCCCGCGCGGGACCTTACATGCACTTTCTGCCCAACGCCGTCAGGCAGTACATCGCAGGCGCACTGCCCGACGCCGGAATCTCGACAAGCTGGAGCGGCACGCTGATCGAACAGCTTGACCGCGCCGAACGCGAGGGGCTTGCCGGCGGCGCTTTCAAGAACTGGAAAAACGGCCTGCGCGAAATGGCTTCGCAAAAAACATCGCTCGGCAATCCTCGGCTGGCGTTTGCGGGTTTCGGATTTTTTCATCCCCTGATGGCGCTCATTCCGGCGCGGAACATCGTAAAACAGATAGAATGGCACCGCAGGATCATAATAGAAGCATTCGGCGCCGAAGCCTCGCGCATCATGTTCCCCCCGGAGACCGCCTTTCACGTCCGCATGATCCCCGCGCTTTGCGAAGCGGGCATAACGGCGGTGATGTACGATTCGATCCACCGCTACCGCGCCTGCCAGGAATATCCTTACGCCGGCGTGGGCGAAGGCCTGCTGCCGCCAAACGCGTCCGAGCAGGAAAATCCACCCGTAAAGGACTGGCTGCAGCTCCAGAACATCTGGGCCGGATCAAAAATCAGCCCGTCGCTCCTAAGGCCGGAATATGTAAAATACGAAGATCCGGAAGGACGCGCGCATAAAATAATCGCCATCCCCGCCGAACGCTACCTGGGCAACGAGGACGCGCGCGGAGGCTTTGGCGCGCTACAGTACCCGGATGTGTTCGAGCAGCTTTACAAAAGCCTCACGGCCTCCGGCTCGTTTGATCCCGCGCATCCGCCGTTTTTTGTCCTGCATTCGGACGGCGACAACCACGGCGGCGGTGCCGACAGTTACTACAGCGCCAACACCGGCAAAATGGTTGAGTGGCTGAAAGGCGACCCGCGCTTTGAACTCACCGGAGCGGCGGATTATCTCGCAAAATTCCCGCCCGACCCCGCGCGCGCCTTTCATGTGGAGCCGGGCTCCTGGAGCGGCGCCGACAACGGCGATCCACAGTTCAAAAAGTGGTTCAGCCGCCATACCGAAAGCTATTCTCCCGACCTCAACTCCTGGGCCGTGCTGACCGCGCTTCAAAATGCGGTGCACACGCTTGAGGATTCCGGAAGCACAAGCGATGCCCTGCGCACCGCCGAACGCCTCATGCTCACCGCCGAGACAAGCTGCTACTGGTACTGGACGGGGCAGGACATCTGGGACCAGCAGGTGACCAACGCCGCAAACGCGGCGCTAGATGCCATGGGCGGCGAACTCACGAACCTCAGCGCACGCGATAAAACCGGCCCCACAATTTTTTCTCCCTGGATTTATCCCGAAAACCCGGGCGGCAAATGTTGGGGCAACAATTGTCTGCTGGATGCCGGCAAAGAAGGCGTGCTGCATACTTTTATAAGCGACACAAGCGGCATCAAGCGCGCCACGCTGGTTTTGCGCACAATGAACGGAGAAAAATCCATTGATCTCGACGGAGGAAATCCATATCCGTGCAAAACCGGCGCCCGCTCAAGTGCTGGGTTTTATACGGCCAGACTGCCCGTGGGCGCCGGGGACGTCCGGTATTATATCGAGGCCGAGGACATGAAGGGCAACATCTCAAGAAGTTCTCTGGAGCGGGTGTTTCTGGGTTGAACGGCCCCGCGCGGGAATTTGCCAACTAGTATAGCATTTATCATGATAAATGCATCGATCCTGTGCACGGCATGATGCGTTTCATGAATTCTCCGAATAATGGAACAGTGAATTCAGTGTCACCATGAGCCGGACTGAAGATCATTCCCTTTTTGACCAGACTGTTTCGGATCGGAGCAACACTTTGAACTCTTGCGCCAAGTTTTTCAGCCACATCCCCTGATCTATGGTTTTCAGTGCCGAGACCGGCAAGAGCCCGCAGGTATTCCTTCTCTCGCGGAGTCAGGCGATCAAAACGAACACGAAAAAAACTTTCATCAAGACGGATGATTGACTTGCTTGTTGCTTCGCGTGCCGACGACAAGTCTATCGGTGAAGATGTCGCGGTATTCCATGCCTGATAACCCCATTCTTGAATGAAATATGGATACCCTTGTGTTTTGTCAATAATCTCCTGTATTGCATCTTCGGTAAAATAAACGTTTTGTACTTTCACCGGCGCTTGCAAGGCATTAACAGCTTCTTGTTTATTGAGGGGGCCGACAAGCGGAAAATCAAAAAGTCTTTCGGCGTATGACTTCGATCTTCCGGCGAGTCCCACCAGTTGTGGCAGTCCTGCTCCAACAAACACAAGGGGGAGGCTCTTCTGGGTGATCCTATGAACGGCCATAATAAGAGAACTTAGTTCAATCTCGGAAAAATACTGAAGCTCATCAATGATTATGGCAACAGCCACTTTTCTTTCGGCGGCCGCCTCCGCTATTGCCTCAAAAAGAAGTGGCAGATCAAACTCCAGATCTCCGCTGTCTGCAACTCCAGTTTCGGGATCAATATCCAGACCGAACTCAATGTCTTGAACCCTAACCTTCACGCCATTGAAAAAACTGCGCAGAATCCTGAATCCTCTTTTTACCTTTTCACTTACATGTTCCATCCGGTCGAGCGAATAAAGCAGTTGACGAAGTGAAGGTAAAAGCAGGGCGGCCAGGGCTTTATCTTCATGAGCTTCAATAAAAACAGTTTTGTAACCAGTTTCTTCGGCCATCTCCCGAATTCGATTAAGCAGCACTGTTTTTCCAACGCCTCGCAATCCAACAAGCAAAAAACTTTTTTCAGGCCGCCCAAGCTTTATACGCCCAAGCGCAATTCGCGCCTTTTCAAGTATCGGGTCACGGCCAGCAAGCTCCGGGGGCGGCGAACCGGCTCCAGGAGAAAATGGATTCACTAATGGGTTCATGTTTACTAAAGTTACTACAGGTTACCATATTATACCACATTTAAGATAAACCATAATAACTTCACTATAAATCAATTTATAGTGCGTTGCGCAATGCAAATACAAGTTTAATTACGGACAACCATCATCATGAAGGCATTTTTATTTGCCAAAAAAATCATAAATACGATAGCTCAGATCAATTTCACGATACCCACTATCACCCGCTTGCATCAATTCATCTCGATCGAAACCATTTTGGACACGCCGGCTTCTTCCATGGTTACGCCGTAAAGGGTGTCGTTGAGTTCCATGGTTTTTTTATTGTGCGTGATCAGGATGAACTGGCTGCGCGCGGTCATTTCCTTGAGAATGGTGTTGAATTTTCCGATATTGGCATCGTCAAGGGGCGCATCGACCTCGTCCAGGATGCAAAACGGCGATGGCTTGACCATGAACACGGCAAAAACAAGCGAAAGAGCGGTCAGTGCTTTTTCGCCGCCTGAAAGCGCCGTCATGTTCACGATCTTTTTTCCGGGCGGCTGCGCAAGGATCTCTACGCCGGCTTCGAGAATGTCGGTCACCCCTTCGGGATACACAAGCGTCATCTCGGCCCGACCGCCGGCAAAAAGAATCGGGAAAAGTTTTGAAAATCTGTCGGCAATGGCCTCGAACGCCTTGCGGAAACGCTCTTCGCTCGTCCTGTTGATATGCTCTATGGCGTCCTTTAAATTATCCATCGAACGCTCAAGATCGGCTTTTTCGGCCGCAAGGGCGTCGTATCTTGTTTTCTGCTCGTCGTATTCCTTGACGGCATCGATATTCACCGGGCCGATCCTGCGTATGCGCTCGCGCAGCCATTCAACCTCTTCAGTGAGCTGCTGCACTTCTTCGGCGGTCATTTCCGCGGTAACAACCGGGTCCGGCATCTCATCCTGAATGGGCGCCGGCGCGTCCTGCACCGGCTGATCAAGGCAGCCCGCGCCGTATTTCTGCTCAAGATCCATGCGGATGTGCGAAATTTCGCCGGAGATGCGCTCTTCATCAACCGCAAGCTGGGTGAGCAGGGCGTTTTTTGCCTCGCCCGCCGAATGAAGCGACTTGATGCGGGTATTGCCCTCGTTTTCAACGCCGCGAAAACGCTCAAGACGGTCCCTTGCGGCGTACAACTCGCGCTCGATCTCTCCGCGCGCCTTGACCAGCTCCGAAATCTGCGCCTCAAGTCCGGCATCATCACCCGAGAAGCGCAAGCGGTCATTCTGCACGCGCTCCAAAATGTGCACAATCTCTGCAATACGGCGCTCGCGCTCTGAAATCAGCGCCTGTGCCGAATCAAGTTCTTTTTCGGAGCCGACCGTGCGGTCCCTGAACGATGCCTCGTCAATGCGGAACCCGCGCAACTCCTCTTCGATAAGATACAGGCGGGATGACATTTCGGAGCACTCCGCACTCTTGGCGGTGATAACGCTTTCCAGCGAGGTCCTTGCCTCAAGCGTCCTTGCAATGCCCGCTTCCGAATCGGCCCGGGTTGTCTGAAGATGTCCGAGTTCGGCACGGGCCGCCGCCATCTCGTCGCTTACAGTCCTGTGTTCGGCTCCGGCCTCTTCGCGGGCCCGCATGGCTTGCGCAAGATCACTGGCCGCGCCGGCCGCGCCGATCTCGGCCTCGTGCCTGCCCTTGGTGATTTCATCCTTCGCCCTGCGCTCTTCTTCAAGCCTTGCAAACGCGGCTTCGTGCACGGACACAAGCGCCTGGTGTTTTTCCTCAAAATCCGCCACTTCACCGGCAAGTTCCGCAATGGTGCGCTTGCGGACCACAAGCTGCGCCGAGCTGTCGACATCGAGATTTCCGCCACGAAGCGTTCCTGCGCAGTCAATCACATCGCCAGAGAGACTG
>MEQJ01000140.1:6535-15251 GCA_001770165.1 Bdellovibrionales bacterium RIFOXYD1_FULL_53_11
TGAATACAGTCGCAGGCCCGATCGATTCAACAACGCAAACCCCGGCCAGAATGCCGCCAATGATGTCGGATGTAAATTCCGGGGCGCCACCGGCGGGGCGGGCCATTCGGGCAAGCTCTCCAATCACTTTAAAACCGGATCCCTCAAGAACGGCAGCCGCATTTTCATAAACCGCGGGTTTTCGGCCGCTTTCGGGACGGGACAGATATATGCTGGCGCGGCCATGCCCTCCGTCGCGTACATTTTTGATCATTTCAACCGCGCTCGCGACATCAGCGGCTACAAGATTCTCAAGCCTGCCCTCAAGCCAGCCCTGGAGTGCGGTCTCATGCTCGCGCGAAACATCAATCACCTCGACCAGCGCCTTCACGCCGCCCTTGAGGCCGTTGGCATCCGACCAGTCAAGCGCCGCCCTGGCGCCGTTTGTAAATCCTTCGCGGGCAGCCGCAAGCTCTTCAAGGCTTTGCAGGCGGGATCTGAGCTGCGTTATTTTCCGGTCCGAAAGATCGCGCGCGGCGGCTGCGGCGGAGAGCGCCCGTTCGCAGGATTCCACCACGGATTCCTGCGAACGAACCCGGTTTAAAAACCCGTCAACTGCGGCTTTTGCGACAGCGCCTGCTTCGGCCGCGGCTTGTGCCCTCTGCTGCGCCGTTTCGTATCTCGCCGCGCGCTCAGCAAGCTGCAAACCAAGCCGTTCAATCCTTTTGTGCGCAGCCTCGATGCCCGAATCAAGCGCAGCAATCCTTGATACAAGCCCGGTAGAATTTGAAACCGCATCCATGAGCGCGCGCTGGGCTGTTTCGAGTTCGGCCCTTGATTTGTCCGAAAGCGCCCTGAGCGAGCGCACTTCCTCGTCCTTGGCCGCGGCTTTAACCCGTGCATCTTCGTAAGCCGCACGCGACGTACGCGAAGTATCCTCGCACTCCGACAACCTGCGCCTGTCCGCGCCTACGGCAATTTCAAGATCTTCCTTTTCTTTTTTCAGTTCTTCAATCCGCTTCGCAAGATCATCCTGGCGCTGGCGGGAAATGTTCAACGCGCTTTCTTTTTGCGCGAGTTCTGCCGTCACCGTCTGGAAACGTATCTGCGCTTCTTCAACGGCCTTGACGTCTGTTGTCTGCCGGGTGCGGCTCGTCTCGACTTCGTTTTCAATGCTCTGGAGTTCAGTGCGAAGACCGAGAATTTCCTGCTCCAGTATCACCCGCTGCTTTGTAATCTCATCCATCCGGCGCTGGATGCTGCGAGCCTTGCGCCTGCCCCAGTCAACTTCCTTTTCCCTGAGTTCCTTTTCGTACTTCTGGTAAAGCCTTGCCTTCTGGCACTGCCGGTCGAGCGAATCAAGATTGGATTCCATCATGCCCAGCATGTCGCGAAGGCGCCCCATGTTCAGCTCGGTGGCTTCCATCTTGCGAAGGGATTCTTTTTTGCGCGCCTTGTATTTTGCAATGCCGGCGGCCTCTTCAACCAGAACGCGGCGTTCCTCCGGCTTGGCCACCACGATCTTGCCGATCTGCCCCTGCTCGATGATCGAATAGCCCTTGGCTCCGACGCCGGTATCCATAAACAGCTCTTGCACCTGCTTGAGGCGCGCCGGCGTGCCGTTGATGAAATATTCGCCCTGACCGTCGCGATACACGCGGCGGGTTACCGAAATTTCCTTGGTTTTGAGATGAAGCGGAATATCCTGTGCCGACGCCCCCGCGGGGGCGCTGGCGAGGTCCGGCACATCGGTTTCCATGACAAGCGTGGCTTCGGCAAGCCCGAGCGGCGAATATTTATCGCTTCCGTTGAAAATCAAATCGTCACTGCTCGTGCCCCGCATGTGCTTGTACGACTGCTCGCCCATGACCCAAAAAAACGCGTCAACAATGTTGGATTTGCCGCAACCATTCGGGCCGACAATACCGGTAATCAGATGATCAAAATGAATAACTGTCTTGTCTTTGAAGGACTTGAATCCTTGTATTTCTAGACGCTTGACGCGCATTAAGAGCCTTCCCCCCGGCTGAATTTATGTCTATCAGGGGTAATGTATCAGGCCATGCAAAAAAGTCAAAAAAAGAGCCCGGGTGAGCATCAACTCATCCCGGGCTCAAAGACTCATAATCAGCCCCGCTGGGCGGGACTATATATCACCTGTTCGAGGAAAGCGGGCTTTCCATGCCCAAGACCGGCTCCCGCCGGGAACTCTTCCAAAACAGGCGTAATAAAACCAATTTTTTTAAACTTCTATCCGCTGCCTCGGTCAACCCTGATCAGGAGCCTACCAGGCAGTCCGCAGGCGCCGCTGATATCACCCTTCCGGACGGCTCAGCCCGCGCTACGCTAAGCGCGGAGGTCCGGTTTCATGGATCTCGATGACCGCAGTCCCTTGGTACGGCACGCTTAAAAGCGTTGCGCAGTGTTTCATCGTACGTCCTCCGTTCGGAAAATTAATGGATACAATAAGTATGTTAACCTTATCCAGGGCCACAAACAATATGTGTCAGGTATTATTAATGTTTATAATAACAAGATGATATACTGTAGATTAATAATATCTTAACAATAGTGTAGCGCCTCACCGGGGTGGGGGGTAATTCTTGCTTGATTGACGATTATATCTTATTGGATATAATCATAATATGAATGCCATCAGATCGCTGCGCTTCCGCGTCGGCATAACCCAGCAGGCCCTTGCCTCCAGAAGCGGGACCTCGCAATCAACAATTGCCATGTATGAATCCGGAGCAAAATCCCCGACAATGAAAACTTTTGAACGCCTTGCCGCCTCGGTTGATCTGGATGTGATTTCGGAATTTACCCCGCGAATGACAAGAGAAGACCGCAGAAGCCTTGCTTACCATGATGCGATTGCGGAAGTACTTCGAAAAAAACCCGGCCCGGCAATTGCCCGCGCAGAGCGGAACTTAAAAAAAATGACCGGGATCCACCATAACGCAAACGCCCTGCTTTGCCGCTGGTCACTCTGGTTGACGCTGCCGTCCAGCGAACTGGCCCGGCTGCTTCTCGATCCGGGATTAATGGCCAGGGACATGAGACAGGTTTCGCCCTTTGCCGGCATTTTAAGTGCTGATGACCGGGCTAAAATCCTCAAGCGGTTCCGAAGAGAGCAGAAAACATGAAACGACATGAATTCGAACGTCCAGGGCGTTACACCGAAAACCGCAATCCTGCCAGACGGGTGGAGAAAACGGCTGATTCCCTTTTCCTCGCCGGCGACCAACGGAGTTACCGCGCTTTGTCTTGAAATCCATGATTTATGGATTTCAAAAGCCGCCGCAGGGAGACCAAAGGACGTTGAATTCTGCACCGCCCTGCTTGATAAGGAGACTGGTAACCCAGAAAACCCTGCATGCACGCCTGTCAAACGTCCCAAATCTCAAAAAAGAAAAAAAAAGCTTCGTACTCGGGCTGATATCGAGAACAAAATAAACCGCCAAGCCAACCGGTTCGTCAGACATTTGAAATGAATTTAAGGGACTCAATCACCGAAGGATTTGAACACTGAAGACACTTCACCCGGGTTGAGCCGTATTTTTCTTTTAGACCGGTCACAAATTCATCCAGCCACGATGGCGCCATTACGCTCACCTTTGAAAAATCAAGCTCAACAGCTTCCTTGTCGCCAGATAAAACAATAAAAGAAAAAGCCGCAAGCGCGGCATCCCTGCCCGCAGGCCGTGAAACAAGTATTGCTCCGAATTTAGAAACGTCCAGAACCATCAACAGCTCCCTGTCTTCCAAAAAATCATCGCGAGCACGCCTTTTCCCGAAATTTTTTCAAGCTCTTTTTCCGCGCCGGCCAATCCGGCATGACCGCCCAGTTTGAGCAATCCCTTTCCACAGCACGCAACCACCCCCCTGCCGGCATGGCCATTTATAATGGCCCTGACATATTTCAAACCATTGCCGCGCTTTTCGGGTGATCTGCCTGATATTATTTTCTCAAATGCAATTTCAATCGCCGCCTGATCCGTTGTCAGATCGGTCTGAACACGCTTAAGGCTTTCCAAAAAACCCCTGCCACGGTCTGCAATAATGATTTCAACCCCGTTTTTTGCTTTGTTCATTTCAAACCAGCAACCGCTCTGGTCCTGCCACTGGCCTATATTATGGTCAAAAGCGTTGTTGCCTATCTCGCCGGTAACAGAAACCAGAAGCGCCGCCTCAGCCCCGCTCATCCCGGACTTCAGCACATCCCTGAACGTTCTTTCAAGCCGCGCCTGGAAAACATCACGCGTACCGGAAATACAGTCCGTGTCAGCGCCTTTTCCGGACGCAAACCAATGCACCGCCTTCTTGAAATTACTGCTGCCGCCCATTCAATAACAGTATCCGCAACAACAGCGCCATGCGCCAGCATAAAAAAGATATGCAATATCACCCGGGATCAAGGAATTTTTCCATCGACACGCTCTCGCAATAACCGGTATCAAACGTCGAATCACAGATCACGCTGAGTTTTTTATGCGGAAATATTTTTGGAAACCACATGAATTCCGATGCCGCTGCACGACCGGATTTAACCTCGATAAATACGTTTTTATGCACGAAATCAATTTCATGCTCGTCATTTTTCCAGAAATATTGCTGTTCCGGACTGTCTTCGCCGGCAATGGCGGCCCTTCTCCACAGTTCCCCGGCCACCAGCCATTCATACCACTTTCCCTTTTCCTCCCCCGGCAAAGCGTCAAAATCCTCCAAAGTGCGGAGTTTTGCGGGATGAAAAGCGGTGGCGGCCAGCAGATATGTAAAATTATATTTCGAAGCTTTGCGGGCAACCGGACGCAACTTGTTTGCTTCGACGCGCATGGACGACCCCAGACACCCGAGATCCTTGAGCAGTTCGATATAACCGTGTGCAACGGTGTTGTTGGCCAGCGCCGCATCTTCGGCCAGCACATGAAGACTCAGCGGGAACGGACTTCTTTCCATCAAGCCGCGAATCACCATTTTAAGCGATTCAATCGAGCGGCCCTGCAGCGATGTTTCGCCAAAAATCCAGTCACGAGTCAGTTCAATGGCATATTCCGGAATTTTTCCGTTTTTAATCAGACCGTTTATTGCCACCGGAGAACCTCCGGTAATGCAATAAGCAGAAAGAAGTGATCTGCCCTTGAAGAATTTTCCGGCTTTTTTTCCGAACTCACTGAACGAAACCGGCGTAAACCTGTAGGATGTCCGGTCGAGCTTCCCTTTGCGTCCGGGCAGCCTTTCCGTGCCGCGGCGCAGGTCAATTGTTTTGGAGCCGGTTGTAACAATCAATACATCCCTCGTAATGCCCTGGTCCGCCAGACGCTTTATTGCCTTTTCCCAGTTTTTTACGGCCGTGATCTCATCAATGAATATTCTTTTGATTTTTGTTTTACGGCTTAACCGGCGCGTCAGCTCCAGAATCGAATCAAACAGGGCCTGCTGATCGCTGATCTCGTCACAATTGAGAAAAAACGCACTTCCAGCGCCGGCATCCCTGATCGTATCGCGCAACCTGAGCTCCAGCCATGTGCTCTTTCCAAGCTGTCTGCCGCCACGGATCATGATAAGACCGGGCTCCTCCGGCAGGGCAGAAAGGCCGAAATCATGCTCAAAACCCACCGGCGCGCTGGAAAGTTCTTCGATTTTCGGAAAAAGCCCGGGCACATCCAGGCGGCCGTCAAGCAATAATCCGTTTATACTATGAACGTTCATAACGTTCATAGTATAAACGTTCTAAACGTTCATTGCAAAATAAAATTCACGGCTGTTACTTCTTCTTCCCGCCCTTGCGCGGCGTCTCAATCGTGGCATGTGCCGCCGCAAGACGCGCTATCGGAACGCGGAACGGAGAACAGCTTACATAATCAAGGCCGATGCGGTGGCAGAACATCACGCTCGAAGCCTCGCCGCCATGCTCGCCGCAGATTCCGCATTTCATGCCCGGACGCTGCTTGCGGCCTTCTTCGATCGCAAGCTTCATCAGGCGCCCGACACCGATCTGGTCAAGGGTCGCGAACGGATCCTTTTCGTAGATCTTGGCATCGAGATAGTCCTTCAGGAAGTTGCCCGAATCGTCGCGCGACAAACCATACGTGGTTTGCGTGAGATCGTTCGTGCCGAAGCTGAAAAACTCGGCATATTTTGCGACATCCCCCGCCGTAAGCGCGGAACGCGGAAGTTCGATCATGGTGCCGAGCAGATACTCGACCTTGATCTTGCGTCCGGCTTTTTGCGAATACTCCGCAAACACCTTGTCGATCTCGTCGATGCAGTAGTCACGGCAGAACTTGAGCTCGCGCCAGTCGCCGACGAGCGGGATCATGATCTCGGGCACCATTTTGAAGCCCTCGTTCATCACCAGCTCGCACGCCGCTTCCATGATCGCGCGCACCTGCATGCGGTAGATCTCCGGAAAGCTCACGCCGAGGCGGCAGCCGCGGTGACCGAGCATCGGGTTGAACTCGTGGAGTTGCTCGTTCTTGCGTTTGAGACGCTCGAACGGAGCATTCATCTGCTGGGCAAGCTCTCTTAACTCTTCATCCTTATGTGGAATAAACTCATGCAGCGGCGGATCAAGAAGCCTGATCGTGACCGGAAGGCCCTTCATCTCGCGGAAGATGCCGAGGAAGTCGCCCTTTTGCATCGGAAGAAGCTTGGCAAGCGCCCTTTCGCGCTCGGCAAGCGTCTCCGAAAGGATCATCTCGCGAACCGCGTCGATCCTGCCCGGCTCGAAGAACATGTGCTCCGTGCGGCAAAGTCCGATGCCCTCGGCGCCGAAGCCGCGCGCGACACGCGAGTCGGTTGGCGTATCGGCATTGGTGCGTACCTTGATCTGACGGATGTCGTCCACCCACTTCATCAGCTCCTGGAAGTCCTTGTTCATCGTCGGGGCGATCGTCGGCACCTGGCCCTTGATCACCTCGCCCACACCGCCGTCGAGCGTGATGTATTCGCCCTCGCGAATCACATTCTGGCCGACCGAAAACTCCTTGCGCTCGTAATCAACCTTGATCGCGCTGCAGCCGGCTACGCAGCACTTGCCCATGCCGCGCGCCACGACAGCCGCGTGCGAGGTCATTCCACCGCGGGCGGTGAGAATTCCCTGCGCGACCGACATGCCGTGAATGTCCTCCGGCGATGTTTCAACGCGAACAAGAATGACCTTGCGTCCGAGATCCTTCGACCATTTTTCGGCCGTGTCGGGGTCAAATACGACCTGGCCGGTCGCGGCGCCCGGAGACGCCGGAAGCCCCTTGGCCATGACTTCTTTTTGGGCCTTCGGATCGATCATCGGATGCAAAAGCTGGTCAAGCTGCTCGGGCTTCACGCGCAAGATGGCCTCGTTTTTCGTGATCAGTTTTTCGCGGACCATGTCAACCGCGATTTTGAGGGCCGCGGCGGCAGTGCGCTTGCCATTGCGGGTCTGAAGCATGAAGAGCGTGCCCTTTTCGATCGTGAACTCGATATCCTGCATGTCGCGGTAATGCTTTTCGAGCTTCATGTAGATGCGCTCAAGCTCCTTGTACGGCCCGGGCATGAGTTCTTCGAGCGTCGGCAATTTTTCCGTCGATGCATGCCTGGATGCGGAATTGACCGGCTGCGGAGTCCTGATGCCGGCAACCACGTCCTCACCCTGCGCGTTGACCAGAAATTCGCCGAAGAATTTTTTTGCGCCCGTTGAAGGGTCGCGCGTGAACGCAACACCGGTCGCGCAATCATCGCCCATGTTGCCGAACACCATTGCCTGTACGTTGACGGCGGTACCCCACTCCTGCGGGATATCGTTGAGCTTGCGGTAGGTGATGGCGCGCGGATTCATCCATGAACCGAACACGGCACCCACGGCACCCCACAGCTGCTCCCACGGGTCCTCCGGAAATTCCTTGCCGTTGTCCTTTACGATCTTCTTGAACTGGTCAACCAGCTCGCGCAGATCCTCGGCACTTAGTTGCGTATCCAGATGCACGCCGCGGGCGTTTTTCATTTCTTCAAGGGCGTGCTCGAAGTGATCCGAATGGATCTCAAGCACCACGTCGGAATACATCATTATGAATCTGCGATAGCTGTCATAGCTGAAGCGCGGATCCTTTGATTCTTCGATAAGGCCCTGCACGGTTTCGTCGTTCAGGCCGAGATTGAGAATGGTATCCATCATGCCGGGCATCGAGGCGCGCGCGCCCGACCGGACCGACACGAGAAGCGGGCTCTTGCGGCTCCCGAACTTGCGATGCATGGCGGTCTCCACCTTCGCAACGGCCTGGCGGACCTGGTTCTCAAGAATCTTCGGATAGGTTTTCTTGTTGTCGTAAAAATACGTGCAAACTTCCGTCGAGATCGTGAATCCCGGAGGTACAGGCAACCCGAGCCTTGTCATGCCATGAAGATTGGCGCCCTTGCCGCCCAGCAGGTTCTTCTGGTCCTCGCGGCCATCCGCTTTTTTTGAAGCAAAAAGATAAACGTATTTGTTGCCTTTTGTTTTTCCCACCGAAACTCCTTTACGCGTTCCAGCTTGCGAACTTTTGTTCGAGGATCTGGACGATGTTTTGAGCAGGGATCCTTTCCTGCGCCATGCTGTCGCGGTGCCTGATCGTGACTGTGTGGTTCGAGAGAGTGTCATAATCTATTGTTACTCCGATTGGTGTACCGATTTCATCATGACGGCGATAACGCTTGCCGATCGATCCCGCGCTATCGGTAGTCGCGTGGAACCGTTTTTTTACCTCACCGCAAATCCTGT
>MEQJ01000140.1:15262-29992 GCA_001770165.1 Bdellovibrionales bacterium RIFOXYD1_FULL_53_11
AGAAGCTCGGGCTTCTTCATCAGCGGGAATATGGCCGCCTTGTATGGAGCAAGCGAGGGATGCAGCGAAAGCCACGTCCTCTCGCCGTCGAAACGGTAGGCATCGACAAGCGCCACGAGCAAAGACCGGTCACATCCTGCGGAAGTCTCAATTATATAGGGCAAAAAGCGTTCTTTCGAGTCTTCGTCAAAATACTCGAGTTTTTTCCCGCTGAATTTTTGATGACGCGAAAGGTCAAAATCACCTCTATTATGAATCCCCTCAAGCTCTTGCCAACCGAACGGAAACTCATATTCAATGTCAAAGGCCGCTCTGGCATAATGCGCCAATTCGCCCTTCCCATGCTCATGGAACCGGAGTTTGGAGCGCCGGATGCCATGGGCAAGATGCCATTCGATGCGCGCCTGCTTCCATTTTTCAAACCATTCCATGTCGGTGCCGGGCTTTACAAAATACTGCATCTCCATCTGCTCGAACTCGCGGGTGCGGAAAATAAAATTTCCCGGCGTGATCTCGTTGCGAAACGCTTTTCCGATCTGCGCAATGCCAAAAGGCACCTTCTGGCGCGAGGACTGGTGAACATTCAAAAAATTAACGTATATCCCTTGCGCGGTCTCGGGCCTGAGATAGACAACCGCGGCGTCTTCCTCGACCGGGCCCATGAAAGTCTTGAACATGAGATTGAACTGCCGCGGCTCGGTAAGCTCTCCGCCGCACTCGGGGCATTTTTTGGAACTCACCGCCCCGGCAGGTATCTTGTCGGCGCGAAAGCGCGACTTGCATTTTTTACAGTCAATGAGCGGGTCCACAAACCCCTCGACATGACCGCTCGCCTCCCATACGCGCGGATGCATCAATATGGCGGCGTCAAGGCCCTCGATATCCTCGCGGTCGGTCATGGCCTTCCACCACAGCTCTTTGACGTTGCGCTTGAGTTCGACTCCCAGCGGACCGTAATCCCAGCAGGCATTTATCCCGCCATAAATCTCGCTTGACGGGAAAACAAACCCGCGCCGCTTGCACAGCGAAACGAGATCATTCATGTCTTTGAGGTCTTTGACTTCCCTGGGCACCGGTGTGGCTTCGCTCATACATTACAGTTATACACCACGCCAAACGAGTGGCAATTAAATCAAGCGGGGACTATGATTTTAGTGGAGGGCCAAGGCAATGCTGCAATCCATCATGCTGTCAATATTCCTGTCAACGGTTCAAGCCGGGGTTACCGGCGAGGCCCCATCCGTCACCAACGTCGACACCCGGAAAATGCAGGAAATGAGCACAGCCTGCCGCGGTGGCGACCCTGCGGCCTGTGAAGAGCTTAAAGCCGTTGGCAAGGAGCTTTCGGACTACGCCGGACAGAACGAAGAGGCGTTGTACAAACAGCTTGAGCTGGCCTGCACGGCCACGCCGCCGCAAAAAGCGGCCTGCACTGCGCTGAAAAAACTGAAGAAGGCAAAAGTCAGAAAGTGATTCGAGCGGCTTCCCGGTCATCAAAATGGATCTTTACCGTCTTGCGCGGATCGGCGGGGTCGCGGATTATCTGATAATCCTCGTGCCCCTTGCCCGCGATCAACACGATATCACCCGGAGACGCGACGCTCACGGCCGAGCGGATGGCCAGCGCACGGTCGGGTTCAACCTCGAAATTACCGAAGCCCTTCATCCCGCAAAGTATCTCCTCGATGATCGCGCGCGGCTCCTCCGTGCGCGGATTGTCACTCGTCACGTATACACTGTCCGAAAGTTCCGCCGCCAGCCGCCCCATCACCGGCCGCTTGGTGCGGTCGCGGTCTCCGCCACAACCAAAAACGGTGATGAGTTTTTTCCCGTTGCGCGCCTCGCGCAAGGTGCGCAGAACCTTGTCAAGCGCATCGGGCTTGTGCGCATAGTCCACAAGTATGTTCACGCCGCGTGCATCGGGCACGCGCTCAAGCCGGCCCGGCACGACGGCAAGCGCCCTGATCCCGCGCACTATGGCGTCACGCTGAACCCGCAACCCCTCGGCGGCCGCAATCGCCGCAAGGATGTTTGAGGCATTGAACGCGCCGACAAGCGGAGACTCCACGGCCAGCCCCGCGGCTTCGCCCGCAATACCGGTGATCCCGTATTTCAAGCCCGCGCCCGAGACCGCGGCATTCCCGCCCATTCCGAATGAAGCATGCCTGCCCTCGATCACCTCGCGCGCGCATAGCTCCGCATAAAGCCTGCGGCCGTATTCATCGTCAATGTTCACGCCCGCAAACGGCCGCTTCGAGGCTTCAACGGCGTGCCTGGCAAAATCCACAAAAAGCCGGCGTTTTGCGGCGTAGTAATCTTCCATGTCCGGATGATAGTCGAGATGCTCCGGCGAAAGATTGGTGAACACCACCGAATCAAACGCGATGCAGTCGGCGCGCTTCTGTTTAAGGGCGTGGGAAGACACCTCCATCACAACCGCATCACATCCCGCCGCATGCATCGCGGCAAGAAGACCCTGCAGCTCGACAGGCCCCGGAGTGGTGTGCGTAGAAGGAAAAATCCTCCCGCCATATCTGAAATTCACCGTCCCGATCACACCCGGGGAAAATCCGGCCTCCCGCAGAATTGATTCGACAATATACGTGACAGTTGTCTTGCCGCTTGTACCGGTTATCCCGATCATTGTCAGGAACCGGGATGGATTGTCATAAAAATTCGCCGCCAGACGCGCAAGCACTTCGCGTGAATCCGGCACAATAACAACCGGAACGGCCGTTTTCACCGGTTTTTCAGCCACGACCAGAACCGCGCCGCGACTGGCGGCTTCGGCGACGAATTCATGTCCGTCACGGCCCTCGCCGCAAACAGCCACGAACACGGTTCCGGGTTTGACGTTCCTGGAATCAGACGTAATGGATTCAAAAGGACCGGTTGCCCGGCCCGGCAGAAGGGCGGGATCAAAACCTTCAAAAAGCCGCTCGGCCGTTATGCTCATGGCTCGCCCATTGTCAGCCTGACCAGTCCCCCGTCGGAAATTACACTTCCCTCGTCGGGTGACTGCGCCTTTACAACTCCAAACCCATGCGTCTCGATCCTGAAATCATGTCCACTCAGTTTTCTGACCGCCTCCCTGAAGTCAAGCCCCCTCAGCTTCGGCATTTTCCAAACCACCGTGCCGTTGTCGGATGTACTGACCCATGCCAACTCTGAAGGTTTGCCCGTGGCAGACCCCGGTTCCGGATGAGGGATGACTTTGGCAAGGGAGGTTTTAAGCTTGTCGTTTATTTCGGGCAGTCCGGCTGACGCCAGCGGCACCGCTCCCGGAAGACCGAATCTGTTTATCGCCGCAACAAGAACCGACCTGAAAAGCGGCGCTGCGGTTTCAGAGGCATAATAGACGCCCCGGGGTCCCTCAAGGTTTGTATAAATCACTATTCTGGGTTCAACCCCCACCGGAAATCCAATAAAGGACGCGTTATATACTGCATTTGAATACCTTCCAGTCGCGGGGTCAACCGTCTGGGCAGTTCCGGTCTTGCCTGCAACCCTGTAACCTTCGATCGCCGCCTTCGTGCCGGTGCCTCCTTTTTCCGTGGTGGTCTTCAGGGCCTCTACAACCTCATCGGTAACACGCTGGCTGAGCACGCGCCTGGGCGGCCCTCCGGATTGCGACATGGCCAGCCGCGGCTGGACAAGCCAGCCCCCGTTTGCAAAAGCAGCATAAGCCCGGATCATTTGAACCGGCGTAACAAGCACCCCCTGCCCAAAACCGATATTGGCGAGCGTAAGCGGCTGCCAGGCCCGCCTCGGCGGCACTACGCCGGATATCTCGCCCGGAAACCCGATATTGATTTTTGAACCGAATCCAAAATACTTCAGGCCCGCCGCAAACCTGTCGGCGCCGAGACGAAGCGCCAGCTTGGCAGCGCCGATATTTGACGAAACCTGGATAAGCCGCTTGAGATTCAACCATTCGAATTTTTCGTGGGACTCGGCCTCGGAAATGCGCTTGCCCTGTACAACAAAAGAGCCACGCTCGCCCCACACCCTGTCGGTAAGATGCCAACCGTTAAGAAGCGCTATCGAAAGAAGGATGGGCTTGAAAGTCGAGCCAGGCTCGTACCCGTCGGTGACTGCCCGATTACGGCGGCGTGAGGGCGATGTTCCCCTGACATTCGGATCGAACGTCGGCTCGTTTGCCATCGCAAGGATTTCACCGGTCACGGCATTCATGACAATCACGCTGCCGCCGCGGGCGCTGTGTTTGACGACCAAAGCCTTCAATTCCTGTTCAACCGCGAACTGGAGCGATGCATCGATGGTAAGCGTGAGATTGTCGCCGTCTTTTACGTGCTGGGCGGCCACCGCATCCATGAAAATAGGCCGACCAAGGGCGTCTTTTTCGGTCTTTACCTGCACCACTTTGCCGCGAAGCCGGTCATTCTCCCAAAGCTCCATCCCTTCGAGCCCCTCTGAATCCAGATTCACATCACCGAGAACGTGTGAGGCGAGCGTACCGTGCGGATACACCCGCTTGCTTTCCTTGACGATCCACACACCGGTCTCGATCCCGCTGTCCACGAGCTGCCACTTGCGCATGTGTTCGTATTCCGATTCGGTTATGTGCCGTTTGATCCAGCTGAATTCACGTTTTTCACGAAGTTTTTCAATTATCTTGGTATAAGAAACACCCGTGGCCTTTGAAAGCAGCCGCGCAATCGTCTTGCGGCTGCGGATCTTCAGGGGATTCACGGCAACGCTTTTTGTTTCAAGATTAACCGCAATGGGCTCGCCGCTGCGGTCAAAAATCACGCCGCGCCGCGGTCTCACAAAAACGCGAGACTTGAACTGTTTTTTTGCCAGATCCTCCAGCCTTTTGTCGCCAATCAGCTGGACATACACCGCGCGCGCACCGATGGCGCCGGCGACCATCATACAGGCGACCATTACGGCCGTAATCCTTCCCTTTAGAGGATCACGCTTCATTTGATATGCACCACCTGCTCCGCCTTCGGATGGGACAGCCCGAATTTTGTTCTTGCAAGCTGCTCAAGCCTTCGCGGAGACTTCATGGCCGCAAGCTTGTGCTCCGCCAGCTCCCGTTCGATCTGCAGATTGCGTATCGTTTTTTCCGCCTGTGTTATGGAATACGTCGTACCGACTATCGAAAGCCTGAGCCAGACAGTCCCTATGGCAAGAAAAGCCACGATGACAACCGCCCAGACCGGAAGCCATTTCTTCCGCTTCATGGCGCAGACTCCGGGGGTTTAACGGCAACCCTCAGCTTTGCGCTGCGGCTGCGGGGGTTGTCCCCAAGTTCGCGCTCACCGGGCAGCCTCGGTTTTTTGAACAACGGCTGGAATTTCCTGAATGCAGTCTTCACGCGCCTGTCTTCGAGCGAATGAAAGCTGATCACCCCCATCCGTCCGCCCCCCTCTAATAACATCATACCATCTTCGAGCAGCTTATCGAGTTCCGCGAGCTCATTATTTACCGCGATCCTCAGCGCCTGGAACGCCCTGGTTGCCGGATGAAGACGCCCGTGTCCACGCCTCCCTGCCGCCGGGCTGGAAAACGCAATCAGCTCGGCAAGCCCCTTTGAGGTCTTCGGCAGCCTTTTTTCCCGCTTTGCCTGCATGATATTCGCGGCAATGCGGCGCGAATAGCGTTCTTCCCCGTATTCGCGAAAAATCTTCTCGAGCCCGGCTTCAGATGTGGTCTGCAACAGATCAAAACATGTCTGCCCGCGCGAACGGTCAAGCCGCATGTCCGGAAACGCTTCACTGTTGAAACTCAAACCCCTGCCCGGATCGTCCATCTGGTCGCTCGAAAACCCGAGATCAGCAAAAATCCCGAGCACCGGCCCCACCGCAAGTTCCGCAATGCCGCCAAAACCGCCGTGCACCAGCGTGAGCCGCCCGGCCTTGATCTCACCGGCGAATCTCAGCTCAGCGGCTTTGATTGCCGCCTCATCCCTGTCAATTGCCACAACCCGGTGCCCGGGCAGCGCCTTCAAAAAAGCATCCGCATGCCCGCCACCGCCCAGCGTGCAATCTATCAGCACAGCCGGGCGCGCAGCCGCATCAAACGGCACCCGCATCGCATCGACCACCTCCTGCAACATCACCGGTTTGTGTACGGTATTATAGAAATCTTCCATCATCAGGCAGACCCAGCCCCGCTTCCGCGCGTTTTTTCAACAACGCCAGGACCTGGTCACGCGACAACAGGCCGGCCCCGCCAAGCTCCCGCGCGCGGAATGTGATTTGCGCGAGATGTTCGACAAGTTCGAGCCGCAGATAAGCCTGTTCCAGATTTTTTCCCCACGTAAAAACGCCGTTGCCGGCCACCATTACCGCATCATAGCAGGGAACAAGCGGATCAAATTCCTGCCATAGCTCGGCAGAACCCGGCATTGCCAGTCCGACAAGAGGGATCCCGGCGCCCAGGCTCACAACGGCCTCGGGCATGGCCCAGGTAAGCAGCTCCTGGTTGGCGCATCCTGCTGCCGTGGCAAAAGGCGGGTGGGCATGAACAACGGCACCGGCTTCACGGCGTGCGCCATAAATCCTGAGATGCACTGACAACTCTGAAAACGCCGCGCCACCGCCTGCAATTTTCTTCCCGCCGGAATCAAGTTCGATAATGTCACTGGGGGCGAGATCGCCCTTGAAGCGCGCGGTCGGGGTTGCGGCAAAACCGCCGCCCGCAAGCCGGACCGTGATATTGCCGTCATGATTGGCGACCCACCCCTTGGAATCCATCCGCGCACAAAAACGTATGATATCTGATTTTACTTCACCCGGAATCACGGCTGCACTTTGCCCGAAAACCCGCTTCCCGGCAACTACGAATCCAGCACAATTGTAACCGGCCCGTCATTAATCAGCCCCACATCCATCCTGGCCTGAAACTGCCCGCCCTCTGTTTTTACCCCGCCCGCCAGGCTTAACTCGATGGCCCTGCGCCAAATCGGCTCGGCCGCCTCCGGTGCTGCCGCATCAAAAAAACCGGGTCTGTTGCCTTTGGATGTATCCGCGCAAAGCGTGAACTGGCTGACGACCAGGTGCTCGCCGCCGGCATCAACCAGTGAAAGATTCATTTTTCCGGCATCATCTTCAAAAATCCGGAGTTTTAAAATCTTCGCAATGAGCCTTTCAAGGTCCGAAACGGTATCGCCCTTCTTCACGCCCAGAAGCGTGAGAAGCCCGCGCCCTATGCGGCCGACGCACTTGCCGTCAACCGTCACGCTTGCCGATTTTACCCGCTGGATTACCGCCCGCACCCAGAAACTCCTCAAACGCCTTGCGCGCAAGATAGGACGCCTTGACCTTCCAGTAACGCCCATGGATCGAAAGCGAAGCGACCGCGATCTTGCGGCCTCCGCTCTCGGCAAAGCCCACAAACCAGTCATACTTGCCATAGGGGTCATGTCCGGTAAGCGATCCCGTCTTCCCGCCGACATCGGCCCACGAAAGGGCACCCCTGAAAAACCCCCTGAACGTCCCTCTCGACGTCCCCCTGTGCACCGTTTCACGCATGAGCCTGCGGATTTCGCTGGCGGTTGAGGCATCAACGGCATTAACCGCAACAACAGGCTCTGCCTGGTAGACCACGTCCCCGTCCATGCGATGGGCGGAGCTGACAACAAACGGCTCCATCATCACTCCGTCATTTACGACTGCTGCCGCAATCAATGCGGCCTGGAGCGGGCTCATCGTATTTTCACGCGTGAAGCCCGCCGCGGACTCGGCCAGCGGCCAGGGGTCCTCCGAAATCACCGCCCGCCCTTCCTGCACCTGCACGTCCGCCGCAATGGCGCGATTGAAACCGAATCTGGTGGCATACTGTCTTAAATCATTCGCCCCGACGGTAAACACCCCGATCTTGCCGAAAACGCTGTTGACAGAGTGGGCAAATGCATCCTTGAGCGACATGTAACGCGTCCACGGGGTTATCCGCTGTTTTAATACATTACTTTTATATAAAGTATGGTAACTGCCGGTGAAGGGGATCAGGGTATCGGCCGAAAATCTCTGCTCCGCTATGGCGGCCGCGGCGGTCACCACCTTGAAAACCGAAGCAGCCGGAAACGTGGCCTTGAGGGAGAGATTACCATGCACGCTTCGGCTCCCGAACGGACCGGTGTAGCTCACCATCGAAAGCACCCGCCCGGAAGCGGGATCAAGCGCCACAAACGCCCCGTAATCAGGCTGGTAGCGCCTGAAAAGTCCTTCCATGCTCTCCTGCAGAGCGGTGTCAAAAGAATACTGAACCGCAAGTTTTTCGTGGCGGCCCTTGATTGAAAGATCAAGTTCGCCGGGAAACCCGCCATATTTGTGGTCACCACCAAGCACCTTGGCGATTTCGGCTTTTGTAATCAGGTTTTTCGGACCCTTTTTGCTCCCGAAGACAGCCAGAATATCGTCATAAAAAAACGCTGTCGCCGTTAAAACCACCGCCACTGCCGCAGCAACAGCCAGATATTTGAAATTCCGGGCCCTTATGGCGGCATCATATTTCATCGAATGAGATTCTCTCCTATCGGAGACGTCCCCGTCAAGTTGCCCCCGGAGGAAGATTCTGCGGTCGAGACCGGCTCGACTGCGGTTTCAAACGACAGTCTGTTTGTACCGGCATGAATACGCTCTTGTCCGGTAAGATATCCGGCCTGTTCCATCTTGTCGAGAATGGACTCAACCGTCTTTTGCGCAAAATCACTCAGCCTTTTGGCGCGAAACGACTCGCTGTACTTTTTCGGGCTAGGAAGAAGCATGGCGAGGAACGCCCCCTCTTTCGGCGTGAGATCCGAGGGCTGTTTGTCAAAATAATGCCTTGCCGCGCGGGTGATGCCGTAAAGACCCTCGCCCCACTCGGCGACATTGAGATATGTTTCGAGTATCCGCCGTTTTGAAACCTTGCCCTCCAATCTTACCGCGAGAATGAGTTCCTTGAACTTGCGCCAGAGGTTCTTGTCGCGTTCCAGAAAGACGTTTTTCACCACCTGCTGCGTGATGGTGCTCGCGCCGCGCACAAACCGCCCGGCCCTGAGATCCTCCTTGAGTGCTTCTTTGATCTGACCGGCGTCATAACCACCGTGCTGGTAAAAAGCCCAGTCCTCGCTGACTATCACCGCGCCCACCGCCTCGCGCGCGATTTCGCCAAGTCCCGCCCACTCCCGCGGACGCGACGAAAGCATCACCACCCCGGGCGGGCGGTTGCGCCCCATGTATCGCATTACCGGATACCTGTTCTTCAATACGGACACATCAGGAAATTCTTCGGTGAAGAACATCACGCCATTCCACAAAAGCCATGCCGTCACCGCAACAAGCGCAAGACTTGCCAAAAACATGAAGTTTCCAAACGTGACGCGTCTCCGGCGGTGTGACATGATTATTTTATAACACGCAGGGCCACAACACTCCAGTTTTGATGTTTTACTTATAATCTCTCTTGTTTGCGCGCGGACAGGAATGTACAGTAATTATGATTATGTTCAAAAAAATACTGGATTTTTTCTCCAATGATCTTGCCATTGATTTAGGAACAGCCAACACGCTTGTCTACGCACGCGACCGCGGAATCATTATCAATGAACCTTCCGTCGTCGCAATTCACCGAAATGCGCGCGGTCAGACGCGCGTGCTTGCGGTCGGCAAGGAAGCAAAAGACATGCTCGGCCGCACTCCCGGCTCGATCCAGGCGATCCGCCCCCTCAAGGACGGCGTCATTGCGGACTTTGAAGTCACGCAATCAATGCTCAAATATTTCATTCAGAAATCAAGCGAGCGGCGCACTTTCATCCGCCCGCGCATCATCATCTGCATCCCGTTCGGCATCACGCAGGTCGAAAAACGCGCCGTAAAAGAATCCGCGCAATCCGCCGGCGCCCGCGAGGTTTATCTGATCGAGGAGCCCATGGCCGCAGCTCTCGGAGCAGGCCTTCCCATCCGCGAACCAAGCGGCAACATGATCGTTGATATCGGCGGCGGCACCACCGAAGTCGCGGTCATTTCCCTTGGCGGTATCGTCTATTCAAAATCCGTCCGCGTTGCCGGAGACAAATTCGACGAAGCCATCGTGAGTTATATCAAGCGCAAGTACTCGCTGCTCATCGGAGAGCGCACCGCCGAGCAGATCAAACTGTCCATCGGTTGCGCCTATCCGTTCGAGGAAGAAAAAACCTACGAAGTAAAGGGGCGTGACCTCATCAGCGGCGCACCCAAGACCATCGAGGTCAATTCGGAAGAAATCCGAGATGCCCTGGCCGAACCCGTGGCCGCCGTGGTTGATACCATCAAGACTGCGCTCGAGCGCACACCGCCCGAACTCGCCGCCGATATCGTTGACAACGGGATCATTCTCGCCGGCGGCGGCTCGATGCTTGCCAATCTTGACATCCTGATCAAGGAAAAAACCGGCCTGCCCGTCGCATTGGCCGAGGACCCGCTTACCTGCGTAGTGCGCGGCTCCGGCAAGGCGCTGCAGGACATGGATCTATTAAGGAAAGTAACGATTGTCTGACGAACGCTCCCTGCCGCGGCAGTTCGAGCCTGTAGGCAAGGAAGAAGCGGCCGGTCTGCTCCGGGAAAGCGCGAGAACGTTCGCATCAGCGATGCTCTGGACAAAAGACCAGACCCAGCTCCTCAACACGCACATCACCCTTTACAGCGATGTTGAAAAACTTTTTTACGTATGGGTGCCGAAATCCTACGACCCGCACCTGCTGATGGATGATCTGGCCAAACACTGCGAAAGGGATTGCTACTTCAGCATATCGCTTTCCCGGGCCAACATCTTCTTCCGGGCCGGGTTCGCCGGCGCCGATGAGGGCGGCATCAAATTCAATTTTCCCGAAAAAATTTTCAAGGTACAACGGCGCAAGGACTTCCGCTTCATGATCCCTCCCGGGCACGTGCTCCGGCTCGAATTCGAGGACCCTCTCACGCCGACGACAAAACTTTCAAAAAAACTGCTTGATATAAGCGCGGGCGGGGCGGCTCTCCTCGTTGACGACGCGGAGAGCCCCCTGTTTACCCCCGAAGCGGTGATAAAAAATGTCATTTTCATCCTGAACGGGCACAAGATTTCATGCTCGGCCGAAGTCCGTTACGTCAAAAAACGTCCGCCCGAACTCTGCCGCCACGGGTGCCGCAACTGCTGGAAGATCGGCGTCCGTTTTGTCAACATCCTCCCCGGTGACGCGCAAAAAATCGCAGCATACGTGTTTGAAGAAAGCCGCAAGTTCTTCAGCAAATTCCTTTGAGGCATCCGCACAAATGGCATACAACCCCCGCGATTATTTTTTCAAAAAGGCAAAAAAAGAGAATTATGCGGCACGTTCGGTCTACAAGCTTGAAGAGCTTGATGAACGATTCAAGATAATAAGACCCGGGATGAAAATCCTGGATCTCGGCGCCGCCCCGGGCTCCTGGTCGCAGTATTGTTCCAAAAAAACCGGCGCGGGCGGAGTGATCATGGGGATCGATCTTCAGCGCATCGAACTGACCCTGCCGAATGCCGTATTTGTCCAGGCCGACCTGCTCTCGGCCGACCTGCCGGCGATAATGTCCGTGCACAGCATCACCCCGCCGTTCGACCTGGTTCTTTCGGATATGGCGCCAAAAACCACCGGCTTCCGTGACGCGGACCAGGCACGGTCGCTTGAACTCTGCGAGCTGGCGCTCTCGCTTGCCCTGCGACACCTGCGCGGCGGCGGCGGTTTTGTATGCAAGCTGTTTCACAGCGGCGGTTTTGAAGGCTTGCGCAACAGGATAAAACATTCATTCAACCGCGTTGAAGTATTGCGGCCCAAAAGCACCCGCAAGGAGAGCAAGGAGATATTTCTCGCCGGTATCGGCGCAAAAAGCTAGCGTATGGCCGGGTCAGCCTTGCACTTGGGACACGGCGCGGCGATTTCCTGTGACAATTTTGACCATAATTTTATTACAGGCTTCTTCAATCCGGCCGACATTGCGCCCACGATGGCTACCGCCGTAAGAAGCCCCAATACATATTCAACAATTGCCTGGCCTTCCTGGCCACGAAGCTTTTTCTTCATACTGAATGTATTGTAATGTATGATGGCCATGCATGACAACACGCAGGTTGATACGCCCCATCATTCAAAGCGCCGCAGTCATCATTATAGTGGTGGCCGCCCTCTCGGTCCTGAAAAACCAGCTCGGCCGGAGCGCAAAACCGATGAACACCGCCACGCTCCAGGGCGAAACCCCGCTGCCGGAGCTTGAAATCAAGGAATTCGGCAAGGATCATGTGCGCCTCGCGGGTTTCAAGGCAAAAGTCATCCTGATCAATTTCTGGGCCACGTGGTGCGAGGCCTGCATGGTTGAAATGCCATCCATTGTAAAGCTCTGGAAGACTTACAAGGACAGGGGCTTTGATGTGATTGCCATGAATGTTGACGAAAATCCTGATGCGTCGGTTCCGGGGGCGGTCAAAAAATTCGGCATTGAGTTTCCGGTCTACACCGACCAGAGTTCCCGGCTGGCCGAAATCCTCGGTGTCAATGCAATCCCGTTCACCGCTATAATAGATTCAAACCGCAAAGTCCTTTATGTCGAAAACGGCGAACGCGACTGGTTTGGATCCGATGTAAGGGCGCAACTGGAGAAGTGGCTCGCCAGATGAAGCGCCGGATCGAGCTCCCGGGTTACATAACCCCGTACAACCAGATTCCGCTCGGACTCCTGATGTACGGCCTGACCTCGATTTTGTATCTTGCAACAAACTGGTACCATGTGTTTCCGCCGGTACTTCTGCCGATGTCATCACTTGATCTTGCGATCCCGCTCGTGCCCGGCACCATCTTCTTTTATCTCAGCGAATATTTTTTATTTCTTTTCGGATATGTTCTTTGCAGGGATTTCACCATTCTGGGCAGGTATCTGTACACCTTTTCCTTCATGCAGGTCATAAGCTGCACGATCTTCTTTTTCTGGCCGACCACCTTCCCCCGCGAAAATTATCCGCTTCCCGCCGACATGCACTGGCTTACCGGGGCGGTTTTCAACTGGCTGAGATCAACCGACAGCCCGGCAAACTGCTGCCCGAGCCTGCATGTGAGCAGCGTCTACCTGACCGCGCTGCTTTATGCTCGCAAACGCAAAGGGATGTTCGCCTTTTTCATGTTCTGGGCAACGCTTGTGGCGCTCTCCACGCTTACGACCAAGCAGCACTACATCATCGACGTGGTGGTGGGCATTGGCATGGCGCTGGGCATAAACCGGCTGTTCAGCGTATTTTTTACGATAAGGCCGAGGGCCCACGAACGGCGGACCACGCAAAACGGTAATACATCTCCTCAAACTTCCTGAACGGCAGCACCGCAAAATCCGCATCCAGTCCGGCCTCAAGCGTGCCCTTGCGTGCATGAAGCCCGAGTGCCTTGGCGGCATTGTAGGTAACGGCCGCCAGAAGCTCGGAACGTGTCATTCCGAGATAAAGCGCCGCGATGGTCATCACTGACGGAAGCGAAAGCGTCATGCATGTGCCGGGATTGAAATCAGTCGACAGCGCCACTGCGGCGCCGGCATCTATGAGTTTTCGCGCCGGAGCATGCGAGGCCTTGAGATAAAAAGCAGTGCCGGGAAGCAGAACCGCAACCGTATCCGATGCGGCAAGCGCCCTGATGCCATCGTCATTGACCTTCAAAAGATGATCCGCAGAAAGCGCGCCCAGGCCGGCGGCAACCGCGGCACTTCCGGTATCCGCAAGCTCGTCGGCATGCATTTTGATGCCGAACCCGAGTTCGCGGGCGCGCGAAAGAACCGCCCGGCCTTCTTCGATGGTGTAATACCCCCTGTCAACAAATACATCACAGGCATCGGCCAACTCACGCTGCGCGATCTCCGGCAGCATGCGTGTCATGATGTCCCTCAGGTACGACTCACGGCTCTGCTCCGCCGGAAAAGCGTGCGCCCCCATAAACGTGGCCTTGATGGTCATCCGCGAAAATCTTTTTTTCAGCCGTTTGATCACCTCAAGAATCTTGATTTCTGATTCAAACGAAAGGCCGTAACCGCTTTTTATCTCAATGGCGGTCACGCCGAAGGCCATGGCCTCCCGGAGCCGCGCCACCGCGAGGGTTTCGAGTTCAGCCGCGCCCGCCGCGCGGGTGGCCTTGACCGTGCTCACAATCCCACCGCCGCGTGCGGCTATCTCTTCGTAGGACGCCCCACCGCATCTGGCGGCAAATTCCTCCGACCGGTCTCCGGCAAAAACAAGATGCGTGTGACAGTCAACAAGTCCGGGGATGACCGCCCGCTGCCCCTTCAGATCGCGTTTTGGCGCGCGGGCGTATTTACGCGGAAGATCCCGGGTTTTTCCGACCCACTCTATCTTGTCCGAATAAACGATCGCGCCGTCTTCGATGCGGCCGGTGTCCTCTTCCAGGATGCGGCGGCCGTCTTTCGCGCGGATTCCGGCGCCCGTCAGGAGTTCACTGGCATGTATTATTGCTTTTGGTTTTATTTTTTTGGTCGGCATCTTGTCATCCAAGCATCGGGATTTTGCAGCCCCGGGCCCCGAACGCCCCGCGCGCGATCTCCCGTGATTTTTCGTATCCGGCGTCCGCGTGTCTCACGATGCCCATGCCGGGATCGGAGTTCAGCACGCGCGAGAGCCGCCATGCCGAGTTTTCGGTTCCGTCCGCAACCACGACCATTCCGGCATGAATCGAATAACCGATGCCCACGCCGCCTCCATGATGGAGGCTCACCCAGGATGCCCCGTTGACGGAATTTA
>MEQJ01000140.1:30024-32200 GCA_001770165.1 Bdellovibrionales bacterium RIFOXYD1_FULL_53_11
GCATCAGAGCCGTCGCGCATGCTCTCGGTCTCGCGGTTGGGCGACGCCACCGAGCCGCAGTCCAGATGATCGCGCCCGATCACGATCGGCGCCTTCACGCGGCCTTTTTTAACAAGCTCGTTGAACATGAGCCCCGCCTTTTCGCGCTGCCCGTATCCGAGCCAGCAAATGCGCGCCGGCAGCCCCTGGAATTTTATCCTCTCCTCGGCCATTGCCAGCCACCGGGCAAGCCCCTTGTCGTCCGGAAAAAGCTTTTGAAGCTCCTGATCGGTCACCTTTATATCCGCCGGATCCCCCGAAAGCGCCGCCCAGCGGAACGGCCCGCGCCCCTCGCAAAATTGCGGCCTGATGTATGCCGGCACGAACCCCGGAAAATCAAATGCGTTCTTCACGCCGGCCTTCACGGCCTGCGCGCGGATGTTGTTGCCGTAGTCAAATACATGCGAACCGCGTTTTTTGAATTCAAGCATGGCTTCGACATGGCGGCCCATGCTTTCAATCGAACGCTTTTTGTATTCCTCCGGCGACCTGCGTCTGAGGTCCTCTGCTTCTGCAAGCGTCATTCCGGCCGGAACATACCCGTTAAGCTCGTCGTGCGCGCTTGTCTGGTCGGTCACGAGTTCCGGCTTGAAACCTTTTTTTAAAAGCTCCCAATGCACTTCGGCCGCATTACCGACCAATCCGATGCTCACGGCCCGCCTTGACTTGCGCGCCTTTTCAACCCGGACAAGCGCGTCATCGATCGAACCGGCCATCTCGTCGAGATATTTTGTTTCGAGCCTTCGCTTTGCACGGGCCGGATCGACTTCGATGTTGAGCGAAACCGCGCCGGCCATCGATGCCGCCAGCGGCTGCGCCCCGCCCATGCCGCCAAGCCCGGCGGTCAGCACCACGCACCCGCCAAGATCACCGCCAAAGTGCTGGCGTCCGGCTTCGGCAAAAGTCTCGTAAGTGCCCTGTATGATTCCCTGCGTGCCGATATAAATCCAGGAGCCGGCCGTCATCTGGCCGTACATCATGAGCCCCTTGTCCTCAAGCTCCCGGAAATAATCCCAGGTCGCCCACTTCGGGACGAGCATGCTGTTTGAAATGAGCACACGCGGCGCATGTTCGTGCGTCGGAAAAACCGCGACCGGCTTGCCGCTTTGAATGAGCAGCGTCTCGTCATTTCCGAGCTCGCGCAGCGTTTTTACGATGGCATCAAATGATTCCCAGTTGCGCGCGGCGCGTCCGCTGCCGCCGTAAACCACAAGATCGTCCGGCCGCTCGGCCACGTCCGGATCGAGGTTGTTCATGAGCATCCTGAGCGCCGCTTCCTGGTGCCAGCCCTTGCAGCTCGGTTTTGTTCCATGTGGCGCCACGACTTTTCTTGGTGAAGACATGTTCAATTGCACTCCTTCAATATCGCCTTGATGGCCTTTGCCCGGTTTTTGGCGCCAAAAACCGCGGCGCCCGCGACAAGCACGTCGCAGCCCGCGCGTGCAACCATGCCGGCATTTTGTACTCCTATTCCTCCGTCAATCTCAATCAGGAATTTACGGTCGCCCCTCATGGCCGCGAGTTGCCCGATCTTGGGCACGACCGCTTCGATGAATGCCTGCCCGCCGAATCCCGGATTGACGCTCATAATGAGCACAAGATCAACCGCGTCGAGCACCGGTGCGATTTCTTCGACCGTTGTTGCGGGATTTATCGACACCCCCGCCTTGCATCCCAGCGCCCTGATTCTTGCAAGCTGGACGCGTAGATCCATGCCGTTTTGCCTCGCGGCCTCGGCATGGATGGTGATCACATCGGCTCCGGCCGCCGCAAACGGCTCGATCCATTTGTCCGGCCGCAAGACCATGAGATGGCAATCAAGCGTCATTTTGGTTTTGGGCCGGAGCGCTTTCACAACCAATGGCCCGATCGTGATGTTCGGCACGAAGTGCCCGTCCATCACGTCGACATGGAGCCATTTGACGCCGGCCCTGGCGACGTCCTTGATTTCCTGTAACAGCTTTGAAAAATCCGCCGACAAAAGCGACGGGGCGAGGATGACTTTGCGTTTGGTCTTCATTGCGGCCCCGGCTTCAACCCGAGCGGCAACTTCTTTCCGCGCCCCCTCAGGCCGTTCAAAAATTCCGCCGGGCCGACCGCCTTGCCGCCATCCCACTGGGCCTTCAAAATCTCGATG
>MEQJ01000141.1:0-574 GCA_001770165.1 Bdellovibrionales bacterium RIFOXYD1_FULL_53_11
TTCAGTCTATCCGTATTTGATGCTGCCCGTGACAATGAGGTTCTGGCCGTTTCCGTATCTGTTTGTCGGCATGGGGGCGTATTATGCCCGCCTGGTGGGGCCGGTGTCGCCGGCGCCGCTCCCGGTGCCGTTCGAAGCCTGGGGCATCAAGGGGTATGATTACGGGATTTTGGCGGGCGGCGGGCTGGCATTCCAGTTCATTCCCGGTTTCAGTCTTTTCGGGGACGGGTGGTATGCTTTCGGCCTTCCAAATATTTCACAAAACCCGCCCACCGCCACAACGGTGTTCTGGCGGGATATTATTGTGCAGTTCGGCGTGAGATTCGGTTGGTGAGCCAGGCAAGGTATTCCTCAAAATCCGTGAGATTCGTCCGTTGCGAAAGCAGGTCGTTGATTTTTGTTTCCAGCGAAGCCACCTGTAAATCAAGTTCTCCCGCGAATTTTTCAAGTTCGGCGATTTTTCCTGCTTCGCTCTGCGGATCTGAAATGGCGGCGTGAAGCCGTACGAAATTCCTCTTCGCCCTGGCTGTTTCCAGTTTCATTCTTGCCGAATGTATCTTGTCGGTGAGGCTGC
>MEQJ01000141.1:623-1959 GCA_001770165.1 Bdellovibrionales bacterium RIFOXYD1_FULL_53_11
CGACCGCTTGAGAAGCTCTTCCATTTTCATCAGCTCCTGGCCGCTGAAGCCGCCGGTTTTCAGCTCGTCTGGCAGCGAATCCCGTCTGAGCGATGAGGTGTATCTGATCGCAGGCAGTTCGTCGGCACGGGGGATGCGCAGTGCCTCCGGAAGATCCAGCCTGAGCGTATGATCCTTGCTTGTTGCGGGTTCGGCTACCAGCAGATTCGTGCTGTTGATGCGGCCGAACCGGTCGATATTGCCCGCAAGCTGCGTAACCGACTTGAACGACTCCGGGGCGTTGATTCCCAGGCCAAGCACCAGAAGGGTTGTTTTTGCCGCCAGGGCGGGGTTGGATTTTTCAAGGTACCGGCCCAAAAGCGCTGCCTTGTGTGCCCCAAGGCAGTAGGCATAGATGGTGATTTCAGGGGCGTGCCCGGCCGGCGTTTTTTTCATCAGATTGAGCACCGGACGGTATGCTTCGCGTTCCAGAAAAAAGGCCTTCGGTCCGGCCATAAAAACGCCTGCATCGCCATAACCGCTGTGGATGGCAAGTACCGGGGCGCCATTTATTTTGGCGATGAGTTTTCCGAGATGAAACGACCCTTCGAGTGTATTCAGAAATCCCGAAAAAGAAACCAGTCCGACCTTGCCGTTGCGGAAAAAATCCGCGGCCATATTTTCAGAAAGCGGCATGCGCTTGTCGTGAAAAACGACAGTGAAAGCCCCGGTGTTTTTTCTTATCCTGCCGCTTCTGACGTGATTTTGGATGGTTTGCAGCTCCGTTTTTGACAATACATCCGTTGAAATGAAGTCTTTTTCAAACGATCCGCCGGCATTTGCTGAAACAGCGCACAAGCCGGCCACAACAACCAACAACACAAACCCATGGGCTTTTTTTATTAATGGCATGGCATGGAGCTAACACTCTGGATGCAATGTGTCAATTTAGTGGGGCAAAGGACAAGGGGCAAAGAAAGAATGAGCGCAGTTGACACTTCATTTTTTCGGAATAGCGGCTCAAAATCCAATGAGCAAGCTGATGTTCCGGCTCTTGAAAATCCATTCCAGGTTGCGGCCAACTATGAGACTACCTGCGCACTAGATAAGAACGGTGTAAAATGTTGGGGCTATAGCAGTGATACCTATGACCTGTCTAAATTCAAAAAGCCTGTTCAGCTCTCAATGGGATTTTTCAATTATTGTGTGATTGATGATGAAGGTGTCAAATGCTGGGATCATTTTTATGGAAAACCAGTGAGCGTACCGAAATTGAATAATCCAACGCAGATTTCAGTGTCCGGTCACATATGTGTCATTGAAAGGGATGGTCTGAAATGTTGGGGCAATAATACGT
>MEQJ01000141.1:1985-6734 GCA_001770165.1 Bdellovibrionales bacterium RIFOXYD1_FULL_53_11
AACAAGCCGTATTTTGTTTCTACTGGTCATGGATTTACCTGTGTGCTGGATCAAGATGGTGAGAAGTGCTGGGGAAGGGATAATAATGGAGAAACGGATTCTCCTAGCGGGATTGTCGGCGTTATTCCTCCTTGTAATCCGACCGTCGCAGCCCTGATGGATGGCGGGTATATTTGCAGAACTTCTCTTGGAGCCGTCTTTAAAAAAATATCGAAAGTTGATGAATACAAGGATTGCTGGAAAGATGGTTATGGTTCACATGGTGTGATTTGGTGTTCAAATGCCGATGCCCGTTACAGTTATTACGCGGCCATTGAAAAGGGTTGTGAGCTGCCAAGTATTTCTACGGTTGAGGACGCTATGAATCACGGAATAAGTGAAATTATTTCTGACGATAAGTTGTGTTGGTCTGGAACCAAGATAAATCCAGTCGATCCGGATCCTGCGCCAAGCGAGGGGCTTGTATACTCATTGTTTGGGTCTACGTTTGTTCAACCCCTGACGAAGCGTTACGGGATTCGTTGTGTATTTTAACCGGCCGAGACATCTCCTGCAATGCCGGGGCATTACATTTATGTAGTATAAGTCTCATCATGATTAATCTTATGTTAGAGACTGACTCTCTGGCAGATTAAGAACGTTGTCCGGTATTACAAGATTAAAATCAGGAACATCGTTACAAAATCGAAAATCACTATCCATCGTAATTAGCCCACTAAATGTTTTCTGGCTGATCGCAAAATTGAGAATCATCGCGTCTGACGAGTCTAACCCATAGGTCGCCATAATTTTACGAAGTTCTTTCCAGTTGGGCTTCGGCTGCATTTTTTCAGTTGGAAGGTAAGTGCAAGCAAAAAAAACACTATCCAGTTCCTCTTCGAGCAGTGTCCCCATTTTTCCAAGAGCAATTTCGAAAGCCTTTACATGACCTGCCTGCATGACCTCTTTAAGTTCCTCGTGCCGTTTTGCGCCATTAAAAACTCTTGCAGCAGCGCAGAGTTTCTTTGGGTTCTGTTTCAGGGCGCGCTCAAACAACGCTTCCCTAAGCCGATGACAGGCTTCATTTTGAACGACACCGATATAAACTAGGCCGACACCACTTTTACTTAAATGACGTTTAAGGTCGAAAGCTTTCTTGTAACGCTTCTCGCTACCCCTTCTACCGCCGATTGCTGCACCCAACACAAAAGAAGTATCAACTACGTATGTTCCTGACGGGCAAGTTTCAGTGAGAAGAGAGGAAAAAGAGATCAATGCCATAAAGTGAAACCGCTTTATCCTGCAATAAGCCGACGCAGGACACACCTTGGCAGGCTAGCTAGAACTGATTTTGGAGGTGTTTTGTTGGCTGCTTTTTTAGCAGTTGAACGCGCTGTTCTAACAATATTCTGGTTAACAGGAGCGGCTTTAGCGCGGAGCTCTTTTAATAGCCCATTTTCAAAGTGAAATTTGCCTATGTTTTTGGTTCGCTTCATTTCACCCGTTCCTTAATCATAATTATCGGCACTCAAACACCGTGCCGCAAGCAATATTTATATTTGTACTTTGCCTGTCTTCTCAGATGCTTGCAATTGTTAATTTGACGCAAAAGGCGGGTCGTCAGTTTTTTACAAGGCATCCGCCCTTCAGCATGCCGCTTCCAAAGAAGTATTATTGCGGGAAAGAACGCTCAAAAAATTGGTGGGCGCTATCCCTCGATTGTTGAACCTTTAGTGCAGCCCGTAATAATGTGGATGTAACCGTTCCATATAAAATCCGATATTCGCCAAGTCAACACACGGATGGCGCACTAAAAATGCCCCTTGACATACTGTGACTTATAGGTCACAGTAATAACCAAGATGCTGATCGCGCCACTACCCCACCGGGTTCAAGAAGTCGAAGTAAACGGTAAACACCCGTTTGGTCGGTGGCTTGGCAGCCTGAAAGATGCCCAAGGAAAGGCGGCTATTATTGCTAGAATCCGCCGCATTGAAATCGCAGGTAACTTCGGCACCTATCGCTATCTCACTCAAGGAGTGTTTGAACTCAAGATAGCGGTTGGGCAAGGCTACCGTGTCTACTTTGGGCTGCAGCAGGGCTTTGTTGTACTCCTCCTGCTTGGTGGAAATAAATCCACCCAAGAACGAGATATCAGTAAAGCCACAAGGCTTTGGCAGGAATATTTGGATTCCTTGAAAGGTTAGGTTTGGAGGTTTATATGGCTAAACAGAAAAAGATAAAAGCGGTCTCGGTTGATTCCACCGTTACAAAACAGCTGAAAGATCCTGAGGTCGCAGCTGCCTATGTCAGCTCTTGCCTGGAAGAAAGAAGTAAACACCGCGGGGCATTGCTTTTACAGGCTCTCATGGACGTTGCCAAAGCACGTGGCATCTCCAATCTGGCAAAAGGATCTGAAACGAAGCGCCGTATGATTTATAAGGCTCTTTCTGAAAAAGCCAACCCCAGCCTGCAGACACTTGAAGACATCCTGGAAAATCTCGGCTTGGCTTTGGATGTACGTCCGCTAAAAAAGGCAATATAGGAAGATCCAAGATTTGGTGGGCCTTGTAGGACTTGAACCTACGACCCGCGGATTATGAGTCCGCTGCTCTAACCGGCTGAGCTAAAGGCCCCGTAAAAAATGATTACCAATGACGTTGGCGGAGCGCAACCCCATTTCCTTTCGGCGGCAGCGCGCAACTGCCGACCAGAGAAATATTGTTATCTGCAGTTGCCCAGACTGTTTACCTTGTATTCCGGAAAAAGCCATTCCATGTCCAGTACGGCCGGCCGATAGTCCGAGGCGTGCCGACCGCGAAGAAGCTCGAAAACGGATATCCGGGCGCGCAGAGTGTTTGTTGCCGCAGAACCTGCGATTTTTGCGATGTCGCGCCAGTATCCGGACAGGAAGCGTTCTGTTCTTTTTATCGCGGTATTTTTTATGGTTTTCGAGGGCCAGATGTCTGAAAACATCTGGTGTATTTCGGTGGTCATGTGGTCGATCGAGGTGATGCCTCTTCGCCCGGGATCGCTCCAGTTGCCGTCAAGATGTTTTTTGTCCTGGGTGGCGTGAACCAGAACGCCCAGCGTGTAAAGAATTCCGCCGACGCTGTCGTCCGACAAGTCGCCACTGCGTTTGAGCTGTGCCGCGGCGAAATCGATGGCTCGACGGGTGGAAAGCTCGACAAATTCGCCAAGGGTTGCTTTCCGGAGGTCGTTGATTCCGAGCCCGGAGAGCACGGCTTCGTGCGCTTCGTCGGCGTATCCGCAGACAGGGCGGATATAGTGCAGAAAAAGCCTGCCGTTGTTTTTGTCGCCGCCAATGCGGTCGTCGGCGAGCTTGTGAACCTGCTGTAAAAATTCATGGCAGCCGTCATTGCACTGGAAAATACTGTCATTCACCTGCTGCGTGATTTTTCTGTGTGTTCCGGGCGTGAAAGCCATTGTCGAAAGGGCGGTCAGGGCGAGTGCGAACATGGAAACCACTCTTGTGCACATATGAGTCCGGTTAGCAGATCCGGAACCGTAAAACAACTGAGGGGTGACTTGACGTCAGGGGCGGGTTGCCTGAAAATCGTGAGGCGGGGAACATGCGCAGTCAAAAAGTTGTCATTAAAATTTTACAGCAGGATATCAGAAAAAAACCGCGCGCCGGGGTGCGTCCGACCAAGACGCATAAAGACAAAAGTAAATATCGACGCAAAGCAAAGCATCCGAAAAGAGAGAATTAAATCCGCATCCTCTGACTAAAATAGTATAGTAAATGGTTGATCAAAATAATCAATATATCTATTTGATTTTCAAGAGAATTTCGAAGGATTTTCCGAAAGTTATACTCATAAATCAACGATGAGTTGATGTAGACATATGTTGGTCATATTGGGAATCATCGTAGTTTTTGGCTCAGTCCTCGGAGGCTACCTAGGTCATGGTGGTCATTTCCAGGTTCTTGTTCAGCCCACTGAGTACCTGATCATCTGCGGCGCGGGTTTTGGCGCGCTTCTGATTTCGGCGCCCATGTCCGTCCTCAAGATGATCATGAAGCAACTCCTGCATTCGGTTACCGGAAAAAACCACAGCAAACCCGATTATGTCGAACTTCTCATGCTGCTCTTTGAACTCTGCAAAAAAGGCAAAACAGACCTGCTCGGACTTGAATCACATGTCGAAAATCCGGAATCGAGTGATATCTTCAGCCGGTATCCAAGCGTTCTCAAAAACCATCACGCAATAAGTTTTATCTGCGATACGCTCAAGGTCCAGATCAGCTCTCCGCTTACCCCGACGGATCTCGAAGAAATGCTCGATTTGGACATCAGATCCATGCACGAGGAAGAGGAGCGGGCGCCGTCACTGGTGACCAAGGTCGGCGACTCGATGCCGGGACTTGGAATCGTGGCCGCAGTCGTGGGCGTCATCATCACGATGGGCAAGCTGACGCAAGGCAAGGAAGTCATCGGCCATAGCGTGGCCGCCGCTCTTGTCGGCACGTTCCTCGGCGTGCTCCTGTCATACGGCCTTGTGAATCCGCTCGCGTCAAAGATGGAAGGCAACATAAGCAACGACGGCGCATACCTGAAGGTGATCAAGACGGCGCTGCTTGCATTTGCCAAGAACTGTTCGCCGAAAATCTGCGTCGAATACGCCCGCCGCTCGGTACCGCCGGACGCCAGGCCGAGCTTCAAGGACATAGACGAAGGCGCGACCGGCGCCGGAAAGAAGGCCGCATGACGGCGGGGGGTGGCAGTGGCTGAAGCACAAAAAGCC
>MEQJ01000141.1:6747-14115 GCA_001770165.1 Bdellovibrionales bacterium RIFOXYD1_FULL_53_11
ATCCCGCCAAGCATGGCCACCACGGCGGCGCCTGGAAGGTGGCGTACGCCGACTTCATGACAGCCATGATGATGTTTTTCATGGTCATGTGGCTTCTGGGCGCGGACGAGGAAATCAAAAAAGCGATCGAGAGTTATTTCAAGGACCCGGGGTCGATGTCGCCCATGGGGTCGTTCCAGGCGCCCACAAAGGGCGGCGAACAGATCCTGCCGTTTGATCATCGCACGCCGGCCGGCGGCCGGGCGATGGACATGCCGAGCGGTAAAATCAATGCCGCCACCGAAGCCGATGACGAATTCAAGAAAATCATGGACAAGCTGGAGGAGACCATATCAGTCGAGCTGGGCATGACCGGAATGTCAAAGCGTCCCGAAATGACCTATGACAGCGTCGGTCTTCTGCTCCGCATCTCGATGAAGGGTTTTTTCTCGCATCTCGAAACCGTTCCCCAGGACGACATGAAACCGGTGATAAACCGCATAGGCGAGATACTTTCGAAGTCAAGTCGGCTGATAAGGATCGAAGGACATACCGACATCAGCGAAGTTGATCCGCCCGGATATACCTCGGAATGGGAACTCTCCGCGGCGCGTGCGGGCTGGATTGCAAATTACTGGCTCAAGAGTTTTTCGAACCTGACCGCCGACCGGGTACAGGTGGCCGGCAACTCGCATCACCGGCCGATCGCCGACAGCAATACAGAGGAAGGCCGGGCGGCAAACCGCCGCGTCGATATTGTCATTCTCAATTCGACTTATAATGAAAAGCCGACGCAATAACCGGACATTGTGATAAACTGAAACCATGAAAAGATCCGCCCTCGTTACGGTTATTGGCGTTGTCACGCTTATGGCCGGAAACGCAGATGCCATTTCCATTCTTTCAAAAATTGATCTTGATGGCATCGAGGCCCGCGGCGGATATTTTTACCAGGACAAATCAAGCCTCGTGTCCGGCGGGGTGTTCTGGTCGCCGGAGCTGGAACTTCTGAATGTCGGCGGTCACTCATTGGCGGTTTCCACCTGGACCGGGATGCTTGTTCTGCTGGACCAGAGCTATATGCCGGCAGCAAGCCCGATGCTTGAGGCCGGAGCCCGGTATATCACCCCGGAGAGCTGGGGCTGGCTGGGGCGCGTCTCGGCCACCGCCATGACTGGCTGGGGTTTTTCGTTCGTGATAGATCGCAGGCTGTATGAGTTTGGCGGAATCCTGCGCAAGCACCTGCGGCGTGCGCCGCTTGCCATTACAGAAATCGGATTCCAGTTCAGCTATCTGGTGTCGGATGTGAATACGCTTTATGGCGGCCTGAGCATATTGTGGCGGTGGTAGCGGCGGTCCATACGGGCGGGATCTAAAAATACCAGCGCAGCACCAGCGTCTCTATTGAAAAGAGATGCCATTTCAGCCCGGCATTTGAAAGAGCGATCGATGATTGCGCGGGTATGATTGTCAGCTTCAGGGATGCGTCCACCGCGCGCCAGAGCGTAATCCGGAGGCCTGCGGCGGCATACACGCCAAGATTGTCGTTGCCGCCTTTTATTGACTGTATGAAGCCTGACGGTTCGACGTTTGCCTTTATCATGGCCATGCCCGCTCCCGCGAAAAACACCGGCACTGGCTGATAGTTCATCCCCAGCGTAAAAACCATGAGCTGGCTGATGCTCATCGAACGCGTGAGGTTTTCGCCCTTGAGGCGCAAAATGGAATATCTGCCCGTGAATTCCGCCGAGAAGCGGTGGTCAAGATGGTACATCACGCCCGCTGCCGCAAGCGGCGTGACGGGCTGCGAGCGCGGACTGACGGCGTATGCGCCCCACGGGCCCTTGGCCGCTGCGCTCCGGGGGGCAAGCCAGGTGATGTCGGCCAGGGAAATCGAAACCCCGGTTTTTCCGCCTTCACGGAACTTGGGATCATACCATTTGCGGTCGGCGCGGCAGTCGGGGCAGATGACATTTTGTGTCCAGGTTTTTTCGCCCGGGCCGGGAAGCGTCACCTTGAAGTGTAGGTCCCATTCTTTTTCGTCCTTTTGCATGAACATCGAGAAATTGCCGGAGCCGCCGGTTTTCACCGGTGCGCCGTTGATCTCAAGACCCGCTCCGGGATTGGTATAGCCTCCAAGGACAAAGCCGTTGGCGGGGATCTTCCAGGCAGCCGCGGTGATTTCGTTCCCCCCGGGAATATCCACTTCGAGCATGTGAGCGTCGGGTTTGAAAAGCTTTTTGGATACATTCACCGGAAGATTGAGCACCCGCACGGAGCCGCCGGGTGACTGGAGTTTGGCGGTGATGGTTGAAGCGCCTACCGGGAGTTCGGGCTCAAAGACCGTTTCGTCGCCGGAGACGGATATTTTTCCGTCATCGGAGGTGAGAGTGAATCCTTCGGGTATCTGCCCGGAGAATTTGAACAGGTACCTTGCGGCGCCGGCTTTTTCCTCGGCAATGGAAAGCACCTGCCGTATCTGTGTGTCGAGAAAAATCCTGTTCACGGCGGCGGTGGCACGATGGAAGGCGCCGGTGCCCGTCCGGATCAGCACGTCAAGCGAGGCCACTGCGGATTCTTTTCCGCCGATCTGCACAAAAAAGCGTCCAGCCGTTCCGGACACCTTGCGGTCAATGTCGTTTATCCACAGCGCCGGGCCTTCGCCGCCGTATCCGGTCGGGCCGGAATCAAGCTGCTCCAGCATGAGCGGTTTTCCGTTAAGAAGCACGGTGGGCGGGTCGGCGGTGCCGGCAAACTGAAGGGGCGCCGAAGACGACTGCGACACAAGCTCGATGAAAGCCGTGCCGGGCGGCGGAGTGCCGAAATGGGCATATTCGGCCATGCTTGTTTGCGTCAAAAAAAGACAGGCAATTGCGCATGCAGGAATAAATTTCGTTGCTGCGGTCATCGACTATATAATGATTGCATGAGCCCCGACGCGCAAGCCAGAAGAATCCTGATAGCCGATGATGATGATCACTCGCGCAACATCATGACCGAGGCAATGCGGTCTTGTGGTTACGAAGTTGCCGCCGTCGACGGGGGAAACAGCGCCTTTTCAGAGGTGGAAAAGGGCGGTGTTGATCTTGTCATCACGGACCTTCGCATGAAGGACGGAACGGGCATCGAATTGTTGCGGGGCCTCAGGCGCCTTCAACTGGACGGACGGAACATTCCAAAAGTGATCGTGACGACCGGTCTTATCGAGGGCGGTGAAAGGTATCTCAAGGCCTTCGGTGTTTCAGACATTTTTGTAAAACCAGTTGATCTCGACCTTCTCCAGAAAGCCGTACAAAAAGCCCTTTCTTGCAGTCCATAATCCAGGAATCTGGAATACATAATTCAATTAAAACAAATAGTTAGTGTGGCATGACGATTGCTTTTATAGTCCGTCAGGAGACCTGATTTATGCGCAAGATACACTCGATGGCGGTTGTAAATATCCTGGTGGCCCTTGCAACGGTGCTTGCGGTGGGAAGCGGATGTCTGAAGAAAAGCAGCAATTGCGGCCTTTCTCCGTGTGGCCTGGGCGCGGACGGTTCATCCCCCTGCTCGGGCAGCGGCGGTTGCCCCTATGCCAATGGCGGTGGCGAGGTCCAGCCGGGCCCGTATCAGATTTTTGCCATTCACCAGAGCCAGAAGTTTGCTTACTTTGTCCATCCGGCGATGAACGGGTTTTTGTATGTCTATAACGTGGACCAAGCCACCGGCAGGCTTGTGATAAACAATATGGTACAGACCATACAGGGCGCCGACGCCCTGGTCATCAATCCGAACGGGAAATTCGTGCACGTGAGCAGCAGCTCGAAAGACCTGTTTGCAACATATTCGATAAACCAGGAAAACGGCTCGCTCGGCAAGGTTGAAGAAATCCAGGGCGCAAGCAAGTCAGGGCCGGTGTTTTTGCTGCCGACGCTTGCGGGGTATTTCATGTATTCGGTAAATCTTTATGGCGGATCGATATCGGTCTACCGGGTGGATGCAGACCGCGGCAGCATGTCGCAGCAGGACATAAAATACACCAAGTACTCGCCAATGGGACCGGATACGGATTCGCAGGGCAGGTTCATGTATGTGCCAAGTTTCGGCGCAAGCTATGTTCATGTATATTCAATCAATGGCGCAACCGGGCAGATCACCGAAACACAAGTTGCCGACAACGGCGCCGGCACGAAGCCGATCTTCGTCAAAACGGCGGGACAGTATCTTTATGTATCAAATTTTTATAAAAATACGCTGAACGTGATGAGGAGGGACCCGGGCAACGGATCGCTCAGCCTTGCGTCAACAGTCAATGTGGGATCCAGGCCCTCGCATATAGCTCTCGGACCCGATGGCGCAAAATTGTATGTGGTCGCGGAAGGTGCCGGAACGGTCACGGCCTTTGGAATCAACCAGGCCAGCGGAGCCTTGGGCAGCCTCGGCACAAAGAGCGCGGGCAGCTTGCCGATAAGCGTCGTGATACATCCGGCAGGCAAGGCGGCCTATGTCATGAATTTCCAGTCCGTAGAAATACAGACCTTTGGAATCGATGCGTCAGGCGCGCTTGGCGGCAAACTGTAAAAACAATGCCATAATATTGCTGCAAAGGGGTAATACGTTTAACATCTATAGATATGGACAAGAGAGAGACCGCAGCGGCGCGCAACGGAAGAGTCATTGTTGTTGACGATGAACCACATCAAAGACTGATCATGGAAGAGGCCGTCAAATCACTTGGCTACGAAGTGGCCATCGCCGATTCGGGAGAAAAGGCGCTCGCGGCCATCCGGGCCGGCAGCTTTGATGTCCTCCTTACCGACATGCAGATGCCCGGGATGGACGGGCTCGCGCTTCTTTCGAGCGTGATGAGATATGATCCGAGCGTGAGTGTGATTGTTGTCACCGCTCATGGAACAATAGAAACGGCGGTGGATGCCATGAAACGGGGGGCCGAGGATTATCTTCTCAAGCCCGTTGAGTTCGAGGCGCTCGATCTTATTTTAAAGCGCGTGTTCGGCAAGCGCGACCTGGTGCGCGAAAACAAGAAGCTGATGAGCGAAAACGAGGCCTTGAAGCGCGACCTGGGTATCAAATTCCATCTTGCCAACGCGATCGGCAAGAGCCCCCAGTCGCAAAAAACACTCGAAGAAGTGAAAAAATACATGAAAAACCGCGCGCCCGTGCTGGTCCTTGGCGAGCAGGGAGTGGGACGCGATGATATTGCGCGGATGATCCATTACAACAGCCCCTGGGCACGCAGCGATCTCATTGTTTTCGATACGGCACATGTTCCCGAGGAGTTTCACGAAAACCATCTTTTTGGCGAAGAACTTACGATCGAGGGGGGGGTGAAAACGCCAAGCCGCCCCGGTCTGGTTGAAAAGGCGCACATGAGCACGTTGCTTGTCATGGATATCCACAAGCTCCATGAGCGCGTGCAGCCGCTTCTTTCAAAAGTCATTCGCGAAGAAAAATCGCAGCGCATCGGGGGGCAGAAATTCTACCACGCATATGTGCGGCTGATAGCAACCTCCACCAAGCCGGAATTTGAAAAGGCCGCCGAGAGCAAGGAGTTCAGGAAGGATATTTACGACCTGCTCCGCGAAAACACGATCGAGATCGCACCGCTGCGTGAACGCAAGGAGGACATCCCGCTCCTGATTGCCGCCGCGGCAAAGCGCATCGGGGGTCTCGTGGGCAAGGAGATCAAGAAGATCGACAAGGATGTCATCGACAATCTGGCCGGCTATGACTTTCCGGGGAACAACCACGAACTTGATGCGATGGTCGAGTCGGCGGTGATCCGGTGCAATGAAGAGACGCTCAAATGGGAAAACTTTGCGCGGCCGGGAACCCAGCGGGCGGCGCCAGGCGCGCAGAAAAAATAGGGAGCGGAGGACGGATGGCTGGAAAACCGGCAATACTTGTTGTTGACGATGAGGCCCACCAGAGAACGGCTCTTGGCGAGTTCCTGTCCGGGTCCGGATATGCGGTCAGCGCCGCTGCCGGTGGCACTGAGGCGCTCGAAACCCTGAAGTCAAATCCTGCCATTTCAATCGTGATGACGGACATGTCCATGCCGGGCATGGACGGAATCGAACTGATCAAGCAGGCGAGGGCGGCAACCCCGGCCCTTGATTTCATTGTCATGACGGCTCATGGGACGATAGCCACCGCCATAGACGCCCTCAAGGCCGGCGCCTCCGACTACATGCTCAAGCCCCTTGAATACGACGAGGTGCTTCTCAAGCTCGACCAGCTGGCGCGAACCCGCAAGCTTGAGGCAAGGGCCGAGCGGCTTGAGAAGGAAAATGAAAGGCTCCGCGGCGGGAACATTGTTGTGGCCGAAAGCTCTTCAATGAAGGGGTTGCTGGCAAATCTTGAGAAAGCCGCAAAAACCGATGCAACGGTCCTGCTTTGCGGCGAGACCGGATCGGGCAAGGAAGTGCTCGCGCGTTTTGTCCATGCGGGCAGTCAGCGCTCAAAAGGCCCGTTTGTCGCGGTCAATTGCAGCGCGATTCCGGAAAATCTCCTTGAGAGCGAATTTTTCGGGCATGAAAAAGGATCATTCACGGGCGCGGACCGGAGGATGACCGGATATTTTGAACAAGCCGACGGCGGCACGCTGCTTCTTGACGAGATCGGGGAGATGGACCTCAAGCTGCAGGCAAAGGTGCTGCGCGCGCTCGAAGAGCGCAAGATCAGGCGCGTGGGCGGAGGTACGGACATTCCGGTGGATGTCAGGTTCATTGCCGCCACCAACAAGGATCTCAAACAGCGCGTATCCGAAGGAAAGTTCAGGGAAGACCTGTTTTTCAGGCTCAACGTCGTCAGCGTTTTCATCCCGCCGCTCAGGGAGCGCAAGGATGACATCGGCCCGCTGGTGAAGCATCTGGCCGAAAAACACTCAAAAAGCCTGGCAACCCAGCTCCATGGCGTGGACGACGGCTATGTGTCGGCGCTCAGGGGATATGCATTTCCGGGCAATGTGCGCGAGCTTTCAAACATTATAGAGCGTTCCATGATTTTCATGAGCGGGGGCAGGTTGACCCGTGAAGCGCTTCCGGCTGATGTCGGCGGGAGTGTGGCGGCCGGTGTCGCCGCTGCCGTCGCTTCCGCGCCCGCTGCCTTGTCGATTGCCCCGGGCAAACCGCTTGCGGATCTATCGGCGGATTTTGAAAAGCAGGTGATTGAAGGCACGCTTGCTTCAAATGGCGGGGACGTCGAGAAAACCGCCGAGACACTCAAGGTTTCGCGATCGGCGCTTTATTCAAAAATTTCAAAATACGGGATCAAATAGGAGGGCGGAATGAATCGTTTGAAGGGATTGCTGGTGTTGTCTATTTCCGGGGGGCTGCTGGTGACGGCAGCATGCAGGCAGAAGGAGCAGGCGCCGGCACCGGTCGC
>MEQJ01000141.1:14121-14691 GCA_001770165.1 Bdellovibrionales bacterium RIFOXYD1_FULL_53_11
CGCAGCCGGCATGGTTGCGGTTCTGAGCGAGCTGCGGCTTGATGTCCGGCATCGCAAGTCAAACGAACTCATCTGGAGTTCCGCCAGCGACGGACTCGGACTGGTGAACTATGACTCGATAAAAACCGGCGAAAAAGCGAGCGGGAAGATAAAATTCAACAACCAGAGCGTTCTGGAACTCAATGAAAAAACGATTGTCATCGTGATGGATCGCGAAGTGAGGAATGATGTGGACCGTTCGGTGCTCGCGCTTCCGGCCGGCCGGGTGGAGAGCAAGATCGATCCGGCGGGCGACAAAGCGGTCGAGGTGCTTGTAAAAACCAGGCGCGGCTGGCTCAAGGCTTCAAACCGGGCCGCCGATGGCAGCCGCGTGGAGGCGAAATTCAATATTGCTGTTTCCGAAACCGGCGCGATGAAGGTCCAGACTCAAACCAAGGGCATAACCCTTGTTGTGAGCGGCGTGGAAAAACCCATTGAAGCAAACCAGGAGATCAGCATTCCGGAGGAAAAGGGGGCAAAACCGGTCGATGTTGAAAAAATATCCGCCGCCGCCTTTTTGGAGACCGCCTA
>MEQJ01000141.1:14699-22034 GCA_001770165.1 Bdellovibrionales bacterium RIFOXYD1_FULL_53_11
CTCCCCGGGTTGATATCAAAAGGGATGTCGAGATCAAGCGGGCGCCGGTTCCGGTTCCGGGAGCACCCCCGGCCGCAGCTAAAAAACCCGCCGCCGGCAACGCGGTCAGAATAACGAGTCCGACGGACAAGCTTGTTACAACCGAGGCCAGCGTAAAGGTCTCAGGCATGATCAGCGGCAAAATGAAGGTGTTTTTGAATGATACCGAGTTCAAGGCCGGCCCGGACGGTGCCTTCAGCGCCATGCATCCGCTGACTCCGGGGGTTAACATACTGACCTTCCAGATCATCGGACCGACCGACGACAAGGTTGATTACGTCGTGCGGGAAGTGATGCGCAAATGAAACGGACCGGATCATGATGAAGCGTCTCAGGTACCGGGTCGCGGCGGTTTTCATCCCGCTTGTCGCAATCGGGATCATCGGCACCGCGCTTGTCACCACGCGCGTATTCATCCTCGACAAGCGTGACTACATCCTGGAGCTGAGCTCTGTCGCCGCCCCCAATATCGCCAGTGCCATCGGAAAACAGGTCGCCAATATCAAGGGGCAGCTTGCGGTGCTTCAGGATATCCTCAAGGCGTCGCAAAAATCCCGTGCCTCCTCGGATCTCGTGCAAAGCGCATTCAAAAAACTTGGTGGCGTTGACCGGATCGCGATCTATGACAGGCGCGGGATGTTCGCCGAAATCGGTGTTCATGGAAAAACAGGTTCTTCACGCACGCTTTCAGAGGACGTTTTCAGGGAGCTCAGCGCAACACCGGACCGGTATGTTTTTGATGCGGGTCCCGGAGGAGTGATCCATCTTGCGGTTTACGTGAGCGGGTTCATGTACGATCTCCGTCTGTCGAAGGATTTTTTTGCGGAATACTTTGAATCCTCCCGTGCGCTTGATGTCAGGATCATTTCTTCCGACGCAGTGGTGATAGCCGCAAACAAGAGCACGACGGGCGCAAAAGCCGACCCCGCAGTGATCGGGCTTGCGAAGGCTTCCGGCGGACATGCCGTGATTGCAAGGCAGGTGACGCTTGCCGATGGCGGGAAGATTCTTGCCGCGCTTGCGCCTCTTCCGGGCGGGGGCGGGACCACCGTTGTGGTGCAGACTCCGGCGTCCATGGTGTCGGCGCTGGTGGCGCAGATACTCAAATATTCGCTTGTGTTCGTGGTGTTCGTGCTTGTTTTCACACTGGCGGCGGTGCTGTGGTTTTCGGCAAGGCTTGTCAGGCCTGTTGAAAAGCTTACAGCGGCCACCGGCAAAATCGCGGCAGGGCAGTGGAAGCTCGGCCTTGAGGTCGAACGTGACGACGAGATCGGCCGCCTTGTCGAGGCCTTCAATCACATGGGCGGTGAGCTTGAGAAGCGCGAGAAGGAACTTGAAAGGGCCCACGAGCAGATACTTCGCAACGAGCGCCTTGCGGTGCTCGGCAAGTTCAGCGCCGGCGTCGCGCACGAGGTCAAGAATCCCTTGAACGCGATTCTCGGCTATGCGCAGCTCATAAGCCGCAAGATCGGGACGCCGCTCGCGCCGCAGGACGAGGAAACCCAGAAAAAATTCATGGGCTTCATAATGGATGAGACGCGGCGTGCGAGCAAGATCATCACCGAGCTGCTTACCTTTGCGCGCCAGAAACCGCCCGTGCTCACGGCCATGCCGGTGGTTGAGGCCATACGTCATGCAAGCGAGATGCTCGGCCCGCAGGCGCAAAACGCAAAAGTCGAGCTGGCGGCAGAGATTGCGGATGAATCGATGCAGGCGGATCTTGACAAGGACCAGGTCTATCAGGTGGTTTCAAATCTCGTGACCAACGCTTTTCATGCGCTTGAAGAGAAAAATGACGGCAGTCCGAAGGTTGTGATCGGGCTCAGGCGCGAAAACGGTCATGCGCTTGTAAGTATTTCCGACAACGGCTGCGGTATTTCTCCGGAGAACATGACCAAACTGTTCGAACCGTTTTTCTCGACCAAAAAAGCGGGCAAGGGAACGGGGCTCGGGCTTTCGCTCTGTCACGGCATTGTCCAGCAGCATGGCGGAAAAATCGAAGTCAAAAGCGAACTCGGCAGGGGTACGACGTTCAATATTTATCTGCCGATCAAGGGGTGAGAGATCGCCTGGTGTCGTCCGAAAGTATCTTTACATCCGGAAATGCCATGCTGATTTCCCCCAGCCACCCGTCGGCAACTGCAGAAGGCACGAGCACATGTACGTTGGGGCCGGCATCCATTGTGACAACCGGCGGCGCCGTTTCAATCCGCGCTTTGCCGAAAACAAAGGGCTTCAGCCATTCCAGCACATCAAAGGTTTTCTCTTCAAGATAGGTGAACGGGGTGCGGCAGGTGTGGAAAAGTTCGTGCATGTCCATGAACTCGTCCCAGGCAAGGCTTGAAACCGCCGCCAGGTCGCCGGACTGAAGTGCCTTGTAAAGTTTTGATGCGCGCTCTTCGGCCCGCGCCACGCGCCCGCGCCAGTGCGGTGATGCAATCACTGCGGCATGCGCCTCGCTTGAAGAGACTTTTTTGGGGCTTGAAGAAACAACTGCCACAAGATCCGTCAGGGCCGGCATCGCGGTTTTTTCAATCAGCGAGGCCGCCTCGCCGCTCCATTCCACCCAGGGGCTTTCGAACGACCGGCAGGAACTGCCCGATCCTTCGCGTGACAGCGCGGACAACGATCGCGTGAAAGACGTCGAACCATGAAGAAGCCGGTCAAACAGGGCGGCTTCGCCACAAAAAGCCTTTGCCGCGGCAAGCGTGAGCGCCGCAAAGCTCGAAGCGCTTGAAGCTATTCCGGAAGCGGCAGGGAAGGTGTTTGCCGATCTGACTGCAAAGCCCTGCTGCAAGTGGTCCCGGTCAAAGGAGCAGCCATGCATTTTAAATATCGCCCCGATGCGCGCGCGCACGCGCTCTACATGCGCGGCAAAGCGCGCGCGGGACTTTTCATCAAGCTCCGGCACCACAAAACGGCCGGCGTCACATCCGGACGGCAGTCCGCCGGGCCACTCCAACTGGCCGCGGGCAAGCGGCTCAAGTTCCACCACCGAGCAAAGACCGCTGAGGGTCATCGATATGCTTCGGTTTGCCGGAATGTTCAGCCCGGCATCGGCCTTGCCCATGTATTTTATGAGCGCGATGTTTGACGGCGCCCGCGCCTGAAAAGCCCGGCTCATGTAATGCCGGATTCCAGCGTAATGCCGTCAGCGACAAGACGGAGACCGCGCGATGCGGCTGCGGCCGCCAGCCCGGCGCGACGGGAAGAGCGCGGTTTTATTACGACCACGATCGAATCCGACAGCAGTGCACCCGAGCCTTTTGCGCCCAGAACATCCGGCTGTGACATGAAAAACAGCCTGTCGTCGCGCGCGCCCGGATGCTCAAACCCGGCGTCGGCAAGAACACCGGCGTATGCGGTCAGGGCTTTTCCCAGCCGACCCGCGTCGCCCGCCTCAATTGCAGTTATTCCGTCCACGAGCGGTATTTCAAGACGCCCGGAAAGCTCTTCGATGCCGGACCTCTTTATCGCGCCAAGATGCCCGTGAGTGGCGGTCTTGCGACCGTCAATCCCGGTGGCCGAGAATACGAGCGCGCACGAGAAGTCGAAAAGCGGCCAGAGGTCGCGTGCCGCCGGGGATTCGTTGCCCTTGTTCTGAAAAAGCGTCACCCCCCCCAGAAGCTGCGCGGCCAGGTCCGCTCCGCTCGGCGCAATGCCGGAAGAGCCTGACGTCAGCGTGCGGTATTTTTTCCAAACCATCTGCCATCTGCGGTCCCAATCCCGGTCCGCCGCCAGTGCATGGTACAAAAGGGCGAACTGCGCTGTTGAGGCGCCGAAGCCTCCGGCGCCGACGTAAGGATCTTCAAACAAATAATCCGGAACGGGCGGCGGACCGGATGCAAAGGCCGCTTCCAGAAGCCTTCCGGCGGGTGATCCGGGGGTGAAACCGCCGGTGGCGGTTCCGGCAGAAGGCACGATTCCGAACCTTGGTCCCAGCGTCGCGACAACCGCGGGAAGTCCGGTGAGAACGGCGTATTCGCCCAGAAGAAATGTTTTGCCCGGCACCCTAAAGCATGGCGGTGCGGCTGTCTGCGACACGGATGTCCTCCAAAATCTGTTTTGCGCGCGTGAGGCTGATTGTCTTTTCGGTCTTCAGCACTTCGGCCAGTCGTTCGCGCACCCGGATGATCTCGTGGACATCGGCGCCGGCGGCAATGGCGAGGTTTGCCGTATGGAGCATCATGTGGCCCTTTACGATTCCAACCGTGGCAAGCGCTTTGAGCGCGCCAAGGTTCTGTACGATGCCGACCGCGGCGCAGATGCGCGCGAGATCGGCGGCATTGCTGATGCCGAGTATCTTGAGCGCCACCGCAGCTGTCGGATGGAGCCGCGTGACACCACCGACGGTGCCTGCCGCGAGGGGGATTTCGATTTTTCCGTGAAGATCTCCGTCCTGCATGTACCAGTCGGTGATGGGCTGGTATTTGCCGCTTCGGGCCGCATAAGCATGGATTCCCGCCTCGGCCGCGCGCCAGTCGTTGCCGGTCGCGATCAAAACGGGGTCTATTCCGTTCAAAACCCCTTTGTTGTGGGTGGCGGCCCGGTAGGGATCGGCTTTTGCAAAAAGCGTGGCTTCCTGGATGCCATTGCCTACGACCGGGTTGATGTTGCGGATCACGACTTCGGCGACCGCCAGCTTTCCGTCCACCAGGTTTGAAAGAATGCAAAGGCCCACGCGCTCGTGCGTCAGCTCCTCGACCCTCGGCTTCAAGGCTTCGCAGACCTGGTTGATGAGGTTGGCGCCCATGGCGTCGCAGGGGTCGCATAGAATGTGAATGACCAGCATGATGCCGGTGCCGTCCGGACGGGGGATCTCCCTTACGGCGATGTCGCGTACTCCGCCGCCGCGTTTGACGAGCCCCGGCAGGCAGGCGTTGGCAAGTCCCATGAGCACGTCCCGGTTTTCATGGAGTTCGTGGCGGGCGTGCTGGACGTTTTTGACGTCCGGAAACTGGATCTGGCCGATGATGAGATTGCCCTTTGAATAGGTTTTGATACTGCCTTCGCGCCGGATCCATTTTGCGGTGGCGCTTGCCGCGGCGATTATGGAGGTTTCTTCAACGGCCATCGGAACCAGCAAGTCGCGGCCGTCTATCCTGAAATTGGTGGCGATACCGAGCGGGACCGGAAAATATCCCACCACATTTTCGATAAGATGCTCGGCGATGGACATCGGAAGCGCGTGTTCGCCCGTAATAATCTTGATGTCATCATCGGATAGATTGCAAAATCCGCGCAAACGCTCAAGCCTTTCGGATATCCCTATGCGATGAAAATTTTCCATCAGTTGCATTTTGTTTTCCATACGTTTTCCTTTTTACCGAGAACATCCGGATTCCGGCAGCCTGTGCAAAAAAGAGCTGTTTTCAGCTCGTATTCCCGGGTTTTCATCCATTCAACAAGTTTTTCAGCGCCGGCCATGGCGGCTTCAAGTGCCGGACGGGCAAATCCGGTCTGGCTTGCGCCCATCGCGATGAGTTTTGCGGCATCAAGCCCGCTGCGCACGCCTCCGGACGCCCAAAGCTCCGTGCCAGGAAGCGCATGGACCGCATTTTGAAGCGACTCCACGGTCGGTATGCCCCATGTGGCAAAGGTGGTTCCGGCGGAACTCTTTATGTGATCTTTAATGCTGCCGGCTCTTGCGCTCTCTATCCTGCCCCAATGCGTGCCGCCCAGGCCGCTGATGTCGATTGCGGCAAGACCAGCCCCGGATAGACGCTTGAGAGTTGCGGTTGAGAACCCGCAACCCGTTTCCTTGAGCACGACCGGCAATCCGAGTTCACGGCATAACGCAGAAATGCGCCCGGTCGTTCCCTTGAACTGCGCCGTTCCTTCGGGTTGGAGGCATTCCTGCAGGGGATTTGCGTGGATCACGAGGGCCTTGGCGCGCATTACCGCAAGAAGATCGTGGATTTTTTCAATATCCGCCGTTGCCAGCTGGCTTGCCCCGATGTTTGCCATCAGGAGCACGTCGGGCGCGGCTTCCCTTATGAGTTTCCACGCGCTTGCGTCCGGCCCGGCCTCAAGTTCCGAGCGCTGGGAACCGATTCCAAGCGCCCAGCCGGTTTTCTGGCAGGCGCGGGCAAAGGTCATGTTTATTTCGCTGGCACCGGCAAAGCCGGCGGTAACGGCGGCAATGAAAAAAGGTGTTTTTGACGGGTTTCCAAGGATTGTGGAAGAGAGGCTGATTTCCTCAAAATCCAGATCCGGCAGGGCTTCGTGCTCAAGCACGATGGAATCAAGCCCCGTGAGCCCCCGGGCTTCGTTTTCGGGTCTGAGGGCAAGCTGTAGATGATCGCGTTTGCGTCTTTCGTATGATTTTTGATCCACGACGGCGGGACATTACAACATTTTTTGTCATGACGCGAGTGGTATAAGATGTGCGTTTCAAGGATTTGGGTTAGATTATTATTGTAATGGAAGCAGGGAAGCAAGCACCCAAGGAAAAGAACTCCCTTGTCAAGCCTCTCATTCTGGTGGCGGTAATTGTATTTATCATTGCAGACATAGTCATTTTGTCTCCATCCGGGCTCGAACAGCCCCAGGTTTCGGAATCCGTCAATCCGGACCTGTTCGTGCCGGAAATAAAGCCCGTGTTCGCGTGTTGCATTCCGACGGACAGGATACCCGATTACAGCATTGAAAAATTCACTTATCTTTCGGCGCAAGCGGGCGTCAAACAGTGGAAGCTTGTCGCCGACAGGGCCTATTTTTTCAGCAATGGTCCCAAGGACAAGCTGGTTTTTGCGGTCAATGTTGTTGCATATCTGTACGATATTGATGACAAGGCAACGGTGGTTTCGGGCAGGGAAGCCAAGTATTTCATGACCGACAGGCATCTTGAGATTTATGGCGACGTGGTGACCAGATTTCCGGATGGATTCACGATGTACAGCGGTTATATGGAATACCATACCAAGGACCGGCGCCTGTATGTGCCCGACGACAAGCCCGTCAGCGGCGTTGGCGAGGAGGAGGGCGGGCAGATCACGGCGTTCAGGAGCACCGGGATGAATTTTATGATGAAGAATTCGGAAATCACGCTGCCAAGGGATGTGCACTTTACGATGATCCGCAAGGGCGAGAAAAAGGGCTCAAACGCCGGGGTGTCCGACTATACGACTATTGATTCGGACCATTGCGTGATTGAAAGAAACATACAGATTGCGCATTTTACGATGGATCCGAAGCGGCCGCTGGCCTCAAGGTTTGTGCATATCACCCAGCCGGATCTGTTTGCCCGGTCCCGCAAGGCGGATATGAACTATGGCGGCTATGACAAGATGTTGC
>MEQJ01000141.1:22090-28148 GCA_001770165.1 Bdellovibrionales bacterium RIFOXYD1_FULL_53_11
CCGGGCGCGCCGATTTTGATACGCGCAATGATACGGTGGTGCTCAAGGATTATCCTCAAGTCTACCAGGATGCCGATACGGTTACCGGCGACGTAATAACCCTTCACAGGGATACGGATGTCGTGGAGGTGGAGCAAAGCAATGCATACAGCGAAGGACAATAAAAAGCACAAGCTTGAGGCCGTGGGGCTTTTCAAGAGTTACAAGGGCCGGTGTGTTGTCAATGACGTGAGTTTCGAGCTTCATGCCGGGGAAGTCATGGGGCTTCTTGGCCCGAATGGCGCCGGTAAGACCACTTCATTTTACATGGTCATCGGGCTGATACGTTCGGACAAGGGCCATGTGCTTGTTGACGGGGTTGATATTTCGCAATGGCCCATGCACAAGCGGGCAAAGCAGGGTATCGCATATCTGCCGCAGGAGGCGAGCGTGTTTAGGCGCATGTCGGTCGAGGACAACATAATGTCCGTGCTTGAAACCATGCCGCTTGACGAAAAAGAGCGTCACGAGCAGCTGCAGCGGCTGCTTGATGATTTCAATCTAAACCCCATTTCGAAGCAAAAAGCCTTTACCCTCTCCGGTGGTGAGCGCAGGCGCGTCGAAGTTGCCCGCGCCCTTGCCCTTAATCCGCTGTTTTTGCTTCTTGACGAACCCTTTGCCGGCATTGATCCCATTGCTGTCGCGGACATACAGCGCATGATCGGGATACTCAAAAAGCGCAATATCGGCATTTTAATAACCGACCATAATGTAAGGGAAACCCTTTCAATCTGTGATTTGGGATATTTACTCAACGATGGTAAAATATTGATCAAGGGTACTCCCGAAGAAATCGCCAACAACAAGATGGCACGGGAGACTTATCTTGGGGAGGATTTCCACTTCTAATGGCGCTTGAGATCAAACAAAGCCTGAGACTGAGTCAGCAGCTTGTGATGACGCCGCAGCTCCAGCAGGCGATCAAGCTTTTGCAGCTGAGCCGGATGGAGCTTTCAGAGGTCATAAACCAGGAGCTTGTCGAAAACCCGATTCTCGAAGAAACCGCTGAATCCGCCGAAGGCGAATCGACGGCATCACGCGAAGAGGGCGAGGCCGGCGCGCAGGACCCCGAGGGCGAGCAGCGCCGCGACGAAGAGGCTTCCATGAAGGAGGCGCCCAAGGAAGACCAGCTGGTCACCGGCAAGGAAGATGATTTCAACTGGGAATCGTATGTCGAGGAATTCAACTCCAGCTATTCTCCGGCGCCCTCGATGAAGGAAGTGAACGAGGATCTTCCGAGTTTTGAAAATATTCTTACCAAGACCACTTCGCTTGAAGAGCACCTCATGTGGCAGCTTTCAATGGCGACGTTTTCGGAGCAGGAAAAGAAGTTCGGACAGCTCATTATCGGCAATCTGTCGGATGACGGTTATATCAAGGCGGATTTTGCGGAGCTGGCCCGTGAAGCCGGGATGGAGCTTGAAGATGCCGAGGAAACGCTCAAGTTGATCCAGAATTTCGATCCCGTGGGCGTGGCTTCGCGCAATCTGCAGGAGTGCCTGATGGCGCAGGCTCGTTTCATGCGGCCGCGGCAACCGCTGGTTGAAAAGATAATCGAAACCCATCTCGGCGAGCTTGAACGCAAGAACTACCATGCAATTGCGCGGGCAGAGGATACGCCGCTCGAAAAAGTGATCATTGCCACCAAGCTCATTCTGGAGCTTGAGCCCAAGCCCGGCCGTTCGTTCCACGCGAATGACACGCATTACATCACTCCCGACATATATGTTTACAAGGTGGGTGGCGAGTTCGTGATCGTTCTCAACGAGGACGGCATGCCCAAGCTCCGCATTTCGCCCTATTACAAGAACATCCTGTCGTCGGCCAAGAAGGACGGCAACAAGATGACCAAGGAATATGTGCAGGAAAAACTGCGCTCCGCGGTCTGGCTCATCCGTTCGATCCATAACAGGCAGAAGACCATTTACAAGGTTACCGAGGCGATCGTGAAGCGGCAGCGGGATTTTTTTGAAAAGGGCGTGCAGCATCTCCGGCCGATGATCCTGAAGGACGTCGCCAGCGACATCGGGATGCATGAGTCCACGATTTCGCGCGTGACGACCAATAAATATGTGCACACGCCGGTGGGGATATTCGAACTCAAGTATTTTTTCAATTCGAGCATTGGCGCGGCTGACGGCGGCGATTCGCTTGCGAGCGAGGCCGTGAAAGAAAAGATCAGGCAGCTGATCAGCAAGGAAGATCCCAAAAACCCGCTTTCGGACCAGCGCCTCGCCGAGCTTTTGAAGACGGACAATATCGACATCGCGCGCCGCACCGTGGCCAAGTATCGCGAGATGCTTGGCATGCTTTCGTCGGGAAAGCGTAAAAAAGTACTTTGACGCATGGGGTTAATTTTGACAATGCCGCTGCCATTGCCATTTTACTTTAATATAAAAAGGAGGGCTTATTCATGACCGTAAACATGAGTTTCAAACACCTCGAACCCACTGATGCGATAAAGGCCTATGCGGCCGACAAATCGGACAAGCTCAAAAAATTTTTTGACGGCAAGACCGCGGTGAACTGGAATTTCACCGTCGAAAAGCAGAATCATATCGCCCACTGCCATCTTGTGGGCGGCAACATGGATTATTTCGGCGAAGCCATCACGACGGATCTTTATGCCTCGATAGACGAAGCCGTTGACAAGATCGAAGTGCAGCTGCGCAAGCACAAGGAAAAGTCGAAGAAACACCGGTAAGTTGGCATTTCAGCATTTAGCAGAGTTTTTTTGATTTGATTTGAATTTTTGGAACTGAAACCACAAGACTTGCGGATTTTTCAAGCAGGCGTTTTATTCCTGGTTTTAGTGACGCAAGATCCCCGTCTTCGAAATAACACAAAGCCTTGAGCGTTACGGCAGGCTTGACGGAAGAGCCAAAGAGTGAGCGCATGGCGCCCAATCCTTTTTCAAGAGGAAGACAGCTTTGGCACAAAAGACATCAAATTATCTTTCTTTCGGGATATTTCCGCTTGATCCCGGTAACAAGTGACCAGTATTTCCATGAGCCGGGCGAAAAATCCCCCGGGCCCGCGCTGGTGAACTCCCGCTTGAACACCGATTTGCCGAATTTTTTTTCAATAAAGCGGATCATTTCCCATGTGCCGCACTCCATGACACGTCTTATAATCATGGATGAATCACATGTTCGCGGAGGTTTCCACCAGATCAGGATACCGGCAATTGATTTCAGGGTCATTCAAGGGATATTTTACGTATCATCGCCTTTGAAATCAAATTATGAAATAAAAAGCGGTTCTGCGGGGGCGCCCAAACAGATGTATTCTTGACAATACAAGAAACATATAATATTGTATTCTATGTAATACACATATGAGAGTGCTGGAAACCGTTAAAACAATCATTGCGGAGTGGAAACATTTCAAGCCGGATCCCATCACAAGACGGAACATTGAATATGCTCCTTATCTTGAAACGGATGAAGTTCTCTCGATAATCGGACCGCGAAGATCCGGAAAAAGTTATTTATGCTTCCAGATCATGGAGGATCTCAAAAAAAAAGGCGTTTCTGCTGATAATCTTCTTTATTTCAATTTTGAGGATGAGAGACTTCTTCCATACACCGGAGAATTGCTGACCTGTCTGTATGACGCATACCTGCAGCTTTTTGCGCCGACAAGGGGGCGCCGGGTTTATCTTTTCCTGGACGAGATACAAAATGTCCCGGGCTGGTCAAAATGGACGAGAAGATTTCTTGAGACGCATCCGGGCTGCAAGCTTGTTCTGACCGGATCATCATCAAAGCTTTCAAGTCTTGAGATTGCCACTGAGCTGCGCGGACGGACCCTTTCAATCGTGGTTTTTCCGTTTGATTTTTGTGAATATCTTGAAAAAAACAATGTGCCGCGGCCGGCTAAAAATGTTTTGTATACGGAAGAGAAGAATCGCTATGCCGGACTGTTCAATGCATATCTGTTCATGGGGGGGTTTCCAAAAGCCATAAATCATCCAAGGGCGGAGGAGCTGCTCAGGGAATATTTCAGGACCATTTTTTACAAGGACATCGTTGAAAGAAGAAAAATTAAAAACATCAAACTTCTTGAGGATTTTCTTTCGCTGGCCGTGGATCATACCTCCACCCTTGCGTCGATCTCGGGAATTTCAAAAAAGCTCGAAGCAATCGGCCATTCTTTCACCAAAAATACCATTTCAAATTTTGTCAGGTACGCACAGGATGCTTTTCTTGTGTTCAACGTCGCCAAACATTCATTCAAGGTCAAGGAGCAGCTCAGGGCAAACAAGAAGTATTACTGCATAGACAACGGCCTTTATTCCAGCATCAGATTCACATTCAAGGAGGATTATGGAAAATTCCTTGAGAATCTCGTATTTTTGGAGCTGGCGCGCAGAGGTCACGAAATCTATTACCATCAGGAAGGGCATGAGTGTGATTTTGTGGTCAAAGAAAAGAACGCCATTGTCCAGGCCATCCAGGTTTGCAAAACGCTTGAGGATGAGGACACGGGGAAACGGGAGGTTTCGGGGCTGCTTGAGGCAATGAAGAAATTTAATATCAAAACCGGATTGATTCTTACGGGCGGCGAAAATGAAACCATTAAGCTGGAAGGCCGCACCATCCGCGTTCTGCCGGCGTGGTACTGGTGCCTGTCAAAACCTGTTTTTGTGTAACCAGCAAGCGTTGTCTTGCGCGCTACGGATATTCCTTCATGAAATTCGAATGGCTCCATACTGTTTTCCATGGAATGCCCATGTTTTTGTAGGCTCTTGAAAGATTCGACGGCACGCTTGCCCACTTGATCTCCAGCGCCCACTCCTTCGGCAGGATAAAATCAATTTCTCCGGATGGCCCCGAAAAATAGCCGAATCTTGAAAATTTACGGGAAAGGGACTCGTGGGCGGCCATTTCGGCGATTTTTTCCTCATGATTTTCCACGTTTTTCTTTCCCGACAAATCACGCGCGATCCAATAAAGCAGCGGGTCGGTGAAATAAAATTTTTTGTCTTTCTTGAACCTGTATGCGCCGGTATCGATATCAACACAATAAAGCGTTTTGAGGGCAAAACATGATTCAAGAATTGAAACATATTCCTGTACCGTGTTGTGGGAGCCGATATTGGTTTTTGTCGCAAGCGTTTGATGGCTGATCGGTGTTTGCATTGTCAGAAAAAGCTGAATGATGAGTTCTTTCAGATAATGCTCCTGTTTGCCCAGTTTGATTATGTCTCCGACAAGCCATCTCATTATGGTCTGCATTGTCTTTGCGGGTTTTTTACAGTCAGTACCGGCTTCGGCCACGGCCGACGGAAAGCCTCCAGTTTTGAAAAATGCACGGAGCTCTTCCAGATGACTGTCCGATGCCCAGCCGGCCTGTTCCCTGATGTCATGAAATTCATTGAAATCCATGGGAAGCATCAGAAATTCGCCGCCATCGCCGAATCTGCCGGGCATGGTGTCCGCTCCCCGCCTGAGATCATGCATGTGCGATCCGGTTATGATCAGAATATTGGTATGTCCGAAATCAACTTCATATTTGACCGCGCGGTCCCAATTTTTTATGAATGTTATTTCGTCAATAAGTACCGCCTTGCGATCACGCACGGACTTGAGAATTTCAGAGAGTTCCTTGAAATCCTCGATTTTTTCACAGCTCAGATAAAAGCAGTCTTCATTTTTGCCCGTATAAAAACTCAGTACGTGTTTCAGCCACGATGTCTTTCCGATCTGCCTGGGTCCGCGCACGACATATAGCCCTTTTTTTTGCGGAACCGGCGGAAACTTGCGCCTGAATGGCATCGCATGCAGCCCCGTTAGATGTGGATCGTTGTTTTCCCACCCGGCCTTTTCCCAGAAAATATCCATACTTGCATTCTATTCTCGATTTTGGTCAGTGGCAAATGTATTTTTGGTCAGTGCTTAATGTGATTTTGGTCACTTCACCAGATATGACTTTATCTTCGTATCGCCGCTTGTGACATGCACCCGCACGCCCGCCGTACCGTCTGATGCGGTGTACAGGTACGCGCCCTCCTCGG
>MEQJ01000141.1:28200-30216 GCA_001770165.1 Bdellovibrionales bacterium RIFOXYD1_FULL_53_11
GTATTGTCCGGCCACGGACGGAGGCGGCGAAAAATCCGCAAACTTCGGCTCGGTGCGCCGCCAGACTTCAGAAAGTTTGCCGCCACCAAACGCATAAAACCCAAGAGACTGTCCCTGCGGGCTGTTGCCGAACGCAACGATGTTTGTGCCATCAGGAGTGAGTTCAAGATACTCGGCATGGAAGGGCAGTGATGTCACGGCCTCCGGAACTCCCGCGGCGTTGATGAAGGAGATCTTCTGCTTTTTCCGGGCAGCTCCGTAAAGAACCGCAACCCGGGGCCGATCCTCGCGCGATACGGCGGCATCGAGAATCTCGCCCTTCATCTTCCGCTGCCAGAGCGAGCGGATTTTTGCGTCAAGGAGCAGTACCTGCCCGCGCGTGAGAGCGATCACAAGGCCGCGTCCTTCGGCCGCGAGCTTCATCGCAAGGATGTCGTTTGGCGAAGGAAAGGTCATGGTTTTGCGTCCGCTCTGGTCAAAAACCTCGAATGCGGTTCCGGGGCCGGGGTCGTCGTCGTGGTAACAGATGATCTTGTCGTTCATTATATACGGCCGGCATCCTGCCTCAACGGTCCAGAGGGGCGCTCCGGCAGGGCCGAAGGCGTTCATTTCGCCATTGTGCGTGGTGATCACGGCGCTCCGGCAGCCGTTTGCAACGCCTTGCGCGCGCACCTGTGAATCAAGCGGGGCGCGCCAGCGTATGCGTCCGCTTGCGGTATCCACGCAAACAGTCATGTGGTGGCCCGTGCCGCTTTCACGGTTTGGAATTGTCGATACGAGAAGCGAATCTCCGGAAGAGCTGAGCGCCAAGTCAGTGATTATTCCGGGGGTCTGGAAGGACCAGGCCTCTTGCACGACCGGCTGAACGGGCGCCTTTCCGAATTTGAGTTCAACGGCTTTCGGACCGCTTGCGCAGCCGGACAATACAAGCGGTATCGCGACAACAGCCAAAATCACGTCTTTGAACATGGTGCTGTAAATGCTACAGTATCTACCTACCGGAAGGCAATATGGCAGAAGAAACCAGAATCGCGATTCTTTCCCGAAACAAGCAGCTTCACAGCATACGGCGGCTGATGTCCGAGGCCCGCAAGCACAACATGAAGTGTGACATCATTGATCCGCTCGAATGCCAGATCGTGATCGACGGCATCCAGACGCGGATAATGGTGGGGGGCCGGGCCATTGCGCATTATGATGCAATTCTTCCCAGGATAGGTACATCCATCACGGATTATGGTCTCGCCGTTGTGCAGCAGTTCGAGATGCTCGGTACGCATGTGATCAACAGCTCGCGGGCAATCGCCGAGTCCCGCAACAAGATGCGCAGCCTTCAGGTTCTCAACCGTCACGGCATCAATGTGCCGGCCACCGTTCTTACCCGCAGCCATCGCGGGCTCAAGATGGCGGTGCGTACGGTGAAGGGCATGCCGCTTGTCCTCAAACTCCTTCAAGGTACGCAGGGTGTCGGAGTGATGCTGGTGCACAGCCCCGTGTCGATGAACTCGGTTATCGATACGCTTCGGGGGCTTGAACAGGACGTGATGATCCAGCAGTTTATTTTAGAAGGAGCCGGGCGCGATTATCGCGCGTTTGTGATCGGCAGCAAGGTTGTGGCGGCCATGATGCGCACCGCGCCGGAGGGTGAGTTCCGCTCGAATATTCATCGCGGCGGTGAGGCAAAACTTGTAAAGCTGTCAAAGCAATACGAGCGCGTGGCCATAAAAGCGACGCAAACACTGGGGCTTCAGGTCGCCGGCGTTGATCTCATGGAAAGCAGCCATGGTCCGGTCGTCATCGAGGTCAACAGCTCGCCCGGGTTCGAGGGGATCGAGCAGGCAACGGGCATGAACGTGGCGGGCAAAATCGTGTCGCATATCGCAAAGACGGTAAAAAAGCTCAAGCGGCGTTGAGTTTGTTGTAGCGTGTGCGTGCGCGGCGCCGGGCCTGCTGGCACGCGCGTTTGGGGGCCTTGTTCAGGTATTCGTCAAGGTTCAGGCAGCCGTAAATCCGCTT
>MEQJ01000141.1:30253-52242 GCA_001770165.1 Bdellovibrionales bacterium RIFOXYD1_FULL_53_11
ATATTTTTCTTGCGTAGATATCCCAGATAATCCGAGATCACTCCGCAGATGAACGTCTTGCGGTCCGTTCCCGGGTCCTGGAAATTTAGCAGATGTTGCTCGAAAATCACGAACAGCGGGTCGAGCTGGGAAGATTTTATCATTGCCATGTTCTTGACCTACTCTTCGGACAGACAGGAGCCCCACTTGAGCCGCGAAAAACCCCCCGAACTGGCAAAATCCAAGGAGTTTCAAAAATTCCGTTCCTGGCTTGACCAGGCAAAGAGAGTGTTGATTTCGACACACGCCCTGCCGGATGGCGACGGGCTTGGCGCGGAAACCGCGTTATATCACTATTTGAAACGCGCCCGCAAAGCGTGTCGGATTTACAATCCGGATGTACTTCCGAAGCGTTATCGTTTCATGGATCCAAAGGGGGGGATACTTCTCGGGCCCGGAGAGGTCGAACTTTGGGATACCTGCGATCTGTGGATTATAGTGGACACCAATGATCCGCGTCATCTCGGAAAATTGTGGGGCGAGTTGTCGCTGCGTTCCAAAAAAATCGCATTTATCGATCATCACCCGGACATTGTGGGCGGAGAGGTGACATATCCTCCGCATGCGCTTATGATCTCCGATCCGCGCTCGGGGAGTATCGGCGAGCTTCTGCACATGATTTTTGACGAGCTGGGACTTGCAAAAATAAACAAGGATGTGGCGACCGGTCTTTATGTTTCGGTCATGACCGACACCAACAGTTTCAGGTATGCGCGCACCACGGCTCTTTCGCACCAAATCGCCGCCGAAGCCATCGGTTATGACGTGAACCCCGAGGAGATTTACCAGGCCATTTATTCGTCCAAGGAGGTTTCGCATCTGCAGCTTCTCGGGCACATGCTTCAGAACGTAAAGGTCGCGGCCGGCGGCCGGATCGCCTGGATCGAACTTGATCTTGCGCTCCGGCGCAAATATCAGGCGTCGTCGGATGATACCCAGTCGTTCCTGAATCTGCTTCTTCTGCTCAAAGATGCGGACGTAGTGTGCTTGCTGCGCGAAGAGGATGAGAATTCGATCAAGGTCTCGATGAAATCAAAAGGCCGCATTGTCATCAACCGCGTGGCCATGGAGCTTGGCGGCGGCGGGCACGAGTTCGCGGCGGGGCTCAGGTCCGGCGTGCCGATGGACAAGACGGTTGAAGCCATTGTGGGGCGGCTTGAAACCGTGATCAAGGATTTTGACAGGCGGTAGCTATTTCCGCTTCCTCTCCCTGTAGCGCATAATCAGCGCATTTGTTGAGCTGTCATGTCCCGGCGTGCTGCCGCCGCCAAGCTCCGGCAGTATTTTTTTCGCAAGTACTTTGCCAAGTTCGACGCCCCACTGGTCAAAAGAGTAGACATTCCACAGGACGCCCTGCACGAAAATCTTGTGCTCGTACATCGCAATGAGCGCCCCGAGCGCGTGCGGCGTAAGCTTGTCGGCAAGCAGGGTGTTCGTGGGCCTTCCGCCCGGAAACGTCTTGTGCGGCACCAGCTCTGCCGGTGTTTTTTCGGCCGCCACTTCTTCGGCCGTTTTGCCGAATGCCAGCGCCTCCGTCTGCGCAAAAAAGTTTGCCATCAATTTGTCATGGTGGTCGCCGAGCGGGTTCAGGCTCCGGCAAAAACCGATGAAGTCGCAGGGGATGAGTTTCGTGCCCTGGTGTATGAGCTGGTAGAACGCGTGCTGGCCGTTGGTGCCCGGTTCTCCCCAGATGACCGGTCCCGTCTCGTAGTCAAGCGCGCGGCCTTCTTTATCCACGCTCTTGCCGTTTGATTCCATGTCGCACTGCTGCAAGTAGGCGGCAAAGCGGTGAAGGTATTGATCGTAGGGAAGAATCGCGTGGCTCGAAGCCCTGAAAAAATTATTGTACCAGATGCCGAGGAGCGCGAGCGTGACCGGGAGGTTGCGCTCGGGGGGCGCCTCCAGAAAATGCCGGTCCATCTCGTGACAGCCGTCAAGCATGGCCTCAAAATTTTCCGGACCGGCTGCCAGCATCACCGGCAACCCGATCGCCGAGCAGAGCGAGTACCTGCCGCCCACCCAGTCCCAGAACTCAAACATGTTTGCGGTGTCGATGCCGAACGTCGAGACTTCTTTTGCGTTTGTCGAGAGCGCCACGAAATGCCGCGCAACCGCCTCCGGCGCCTTAAGCGCCGCAAGACACCACTCGCGCGCGGTCATGGCGTTGGTCATGGTTTCTTGCGTGGTGAAGGTTTTTGAGGCGATGATGAAAAGCGTCTCTGCCGGGTCGAGATCGCGGGTCTGTTCGGCAAAATGAGTGGCATCGATGTTGGATACGAAGCGCACGGTGAATCTGCGGTCGCTGTAATGCTTCAGCGCTTCGAAAGCCATTACCGGGCCAAGATCCGAGCCGCCGATGCCGATGTTCACGATGTTGCGCACCGGCTTGCCCGTAAACCCGCGCCATCCTCCGGAGCGCACCTTGCGTGAAAAATCCGCCATCTGCCGGAGCACGCGGCCCACGTCAGGCATCACATCCTTGCCGTGGGCCAGTACGGGGGCGTTGGAACGGTTGCGGAGCGCGGTGTGCAGAACCGGGCGGTTTTCGGTTTTATTGATGCGCTTGCCGTCGAACATGTCCCTGGTCGCCTGTCCGAGGCCGCACGCTTCGGCAAGTGCGCGGAGTTTTTTCATGGTTTCTCCGGTGATGCGGTTTTTTGAATAATCAAGCGTCCAGCCGGCCGCTTCAAGCGTGAATTTTTCCGCCCGTCCGGGGTCTTCGCCGAAAAAATCGCGCAGATGGCGGCTGCGGATTTTTGCAAAGTGTTCTTCGAGCGCCTTCCATTCCTTTTTTTGTGTCAACATGGGCAGAGTTTAAGGTTTGCCACGCGGCCGAGTCAAAGTTAAAATCAAATTGCAACATAGAGGTAACCGCACTTGGAAGAGACACCGGTTGTTTTCAAAAGCGAAGGGCAGCAGATAGTCGGTATTTTGCATAAACCCGCCTGGGACATGGCGCGGGGGCCTGCGCCTGCGCACCCGGTGGTGGTGTTTTTTCATGGTTTTACGGGGCACAAGATCGAGGTAAGGCGCATGTTTGTCCGCGCCGCGCGGCAGCTTGCCGCGAAAGGCATTGCCGCGCTCAGATTTGATTTCAGGGGCTCGGGCGACAGCGAGGGCGATTTTTCGCAGATGCGCGTGCCGGGGCTTGTTGCCGATGCGCGCGCGGCGCTTGCGTTTGCGCGCGAGCTTCCGGGCGTTGATCCCGCGCGCATGGGGATCGTCGGTTTCAGCATGGGGGGCATGATAGGCGCGAGCGTGCTTGCCGTAGAGCTTTCTCTCAGGGCGGCGGTGCTTTGGAGCCCTGTCGCGCATCCCGGCGCGCTTGTGGATGATCTGCGCAGCGACTGGACCGGCGGGGGCTCGCGGCGCGGGATGATTGATCTTGGAGGCTGGTCCGTGTCGCGCGCGTTCATGAGCGAGTATGCCGGCACAAAACCGCTTGAAGCGTTTGAAACATCCCGCGTGACGGCGCGGGTGCTCCTGATTCATGGCAATGATGACGAGGTTGTTCCGGTCGGACACAGTTATGATTATCAGAATGCGCTCAGGGGCGCGGGCGCCCGCGTAAAATTGCAGGTCATGGAGGGCGCGGGGCACACCTTCGAGTCGATCGATCTCGATCGCAGGGTGATCAATGCCACAACAAACTGGCTTGGCAGGAATCTCTAACAGGGCGTATAAAGGCATCATGTCCAAAGCAATGATGCCGTCGAGCGTTTCAAGGATAATCCAGCATATAGAAGCCAATGCCCCGCCGGTCCTGGCGGAGGAGTGGGACAATACCGGGCTCATGGGGGGCGCGCCCGGATGGAAAACCTCCGGGGCGGTGGTGGCGCTTGATTTTTCGGAAGAGGCCGTAGCCGTGGCGGCGAAATGCGGTTTCAGATTAATTATTACACATCATCCATGTATATTTCCTTCCGTGCGCGCGGTGCCGGCGCCTCTTGCCGCCGCAATCCGCAGGGGTATTGCTGTTTATGCCTGTCACACCAATTTCGACCGCTCGGCGCTCGAAGCCCTGCAGATGGTGTCGGAAGGACTGGGTATAAAGCCCGTTGGACGTCTTTTTGAATGTGATGGTCCGGGCGGTCTGTACAAACTTTCGGTTTTTGTGCCCGGGACGCATCTTGACGTGGTTCGTGATGCTTTGACGGCGGCCGGCGCCGGAAGGATCGGGCAGTACGATTCCTGCACTTTCAGCTCGCCCGGAGAGGGTACCTTCAGGGGAAATGAAAACACTGATCCGTTTATTGGCAAATCCGGAAAACTTGAAAAAGCCGCGGAATTCAGGCTTGAAACTATAATTCCACGTGCGCTTGCGGCAGGAATTGTTCAGGCAATATTAAAAGTCCATCCCTATGAAGAGGTGGCCTATGATCTTTATCCTGTCGAGCAGCGGCCTGCCAGTGCGGGGATGATAAAAGAACTGGGAATGGGTTTTTGGGGTGAATTTGGTCAACCAAAACCCTTTTCTTATGTGTCTCGAAGTGTTAATAGCGTGTTCAAGCTGGACGGTTATCGGGTATCCACCCCACTGCCTGCCCGGATTAAAAAAATCGCGTTTGTGCCCGGAAATGGCGCGTCATTCGTCAAATCCGCACAAGAAAATAAATGCGATTTGTTTATTACGGGCGAAGTTGGCTATCATAAGATGCTGGACGCAGCGCGTTGCGGCATGACTGTGATGGAAATCGGCCATGGCCAGAGCGAGAGATTTTTTCTCCCGGTGATGGCGGGTTGGCTGAAGGCGGCGGGCCTTAAGACGGTTTGTTTGAACAATCCGTTGCATGGAGTCCGGCTTGCGGGAGTTTGAAAAGTGAATGAGCGATTTCAGATAAAAGATCAGCTGTTGGCATTGCAAAAACTTCAGGAACTGGACCTAAAAATAGATTCCCTTAAAAGAAAAAAGGCGGCGCTTCCGGCCAATCTCAAGGCCGCGCAGGATGCCTTTAACAAGGTCAAGTCTGCATCGGAGCTCAAGCAGGGCGCCATCGGTGAGATCGAAAAGGCGCGCAAGCAGACGCAGGCCGCGATCGAACTCAACAAGGAGCGGCTTGAGCGGGCCGGTAAGAAGCTTGAGGCTGTTCACAACACACAGGAGTTTCAGGCGGCCAGCAAGGAATTCGAGCAGCTCCGCAAGCTTGGTATTTCTTTTGACGAGCAGATGAAGAAAACAGCCCTTGAAATCGATACTGTTGGCAAGGACAGGGCGCGGCTCGACGAGCAGCTTGTCGGCCTGAAGGCGGAGCTTGATGCCCGCCAGACCGAGTGTGACGGCCATGCCGGGGTGATTGACGCGGAGGTGGCCGTGCTCATGAATGATCGCAGGAGCCTTGTTCCGATGATCGATGCGCCGGTTGTTTTGCGCTATGATCGTGTGCGTGCGGCGAGGTGCGGAATCGGCTTTGTTCAGGCGGTCGGCGGTCGCTGCGGCGGCTGCAATATGATGATTCCGCCGCAGCTGTACAACGAGATACAAAAGGCCGGCGAGATCCACAGCTGTCCCAATTGCAACAGGATGCTTTTTGTTCCGCCTGCTCCGCCGCAGCCCGATACTGCGGCGGCGGCAGCGGACGGAGCCGTTCCATCCGAATCCCAAAACGGCAAATAGCAAGTTGATACAGCAACGCGATAGTGTTACCTCAATAACCGGCGCAGGACGGGCGATTGCTGGTAAAAGGTGTCAAAACTTTTTGCGAGAGGAAAGTCCGGGCTCCAAAAAGCAAGGTACTGGCTAACGGCCAGGCACCGCGTTCCACTGGAACGCCGGTGACGGACAGTGCAACAGAAAATAAACCGCCTTGGTGGCTTCGTGCCGCCCGGGCAAGGGTGAAACGGCGGGGTAAGAGCCCACCGCAACGTCAGTGATGGCGTTGGCACGGCAAACCCTACCTGGAGCAAGGCCAAATAGGGAGGCTGGTCAGCTTGACCATATGCCTCCGGGTAAGGCCGCTTGAGGCTTGTGGCAACGCAAGTCCTAGAGGAATGATCGCCTCCACCGCACCCGGGTGAGTTGGTGCCGTGGTACGGTGAAGACAGAACCCGGCTTACAGTCCTGCGCCTCCATAAAAAGGTGTCCGCCAACTTTTCGCGGACGCACCGCGTCTACGAAAAGTTGGCGGACACCTTATTCGATTTCTGCCGGTTTCCGACAAGTCTTTTATGAAGATAAAAGTCCTTGTCCTGTCGGCACTCATTGCTGTGAACGCAGTAAGCGGTTTTGCCGAAGGGGACGCTTCAAAGTACGAAGCCGTCAAAGACCATCTCAAGAAAATCGCCGCAGAGTATCCTGATCGCGCAAAGCCGTTCAAATTGGGGCTGTCTGACAGCGGTGATTATATAGAGGGGCTCAAGATCGGTGACGGGCCGGTGCGTGATCTCATCGTGGCCACGCATCATGGCAACGAATATGGATCGACCGAGGTGGCAAAAGCCATGGCTTCTTCACTGGCCGTGGACCCCATAAAGGGCCGTGCCGTATACGTGATCCCGGTTCTTAACATCAGCGGATACAACTCGGTCCGCCGCAATGAAACCGCAGCGGGCCGCTCTGTTGATCCAAACCGCGATTACCCGGGGCCGTGTACGACGGGCAGTCCGTTCAGGCTCAAATCAACGAAAGCACTCGCCGATTTTATTGAAAAAGAAAACATTGTCGCGTCGGCAACGCTTCATACGTACATGCCGGCGGTGTTGTATCCGTGGGGGATTTCGACGCAGGACACGGCAACGCCCTATGACGATATCTTCATCCAGCTTTCGCAGGCCGCGGTGGTTGAAAGCAATTACAAGTATGGAAACTCCACGCAGATGCTTTATCCGGCGGACGGGACGTTTGAAGACTATGCATACTGGAAGACCGGCGCGTGGTCGCTTCTTTTTGAGGTCGGTTATACACATTCGCCGAATTCCGACGCCGTGGCCGAGCTGGTGCGCGTCAACGTGCCGGGCTTGAGGCGTTTTATCGAACAGTCGCCGCGCGAGCGCGCCGAGCGGCACGCTTTTACCGGCAAGTGTGACAGGTCGATGAAGGCGCTTGACCGGCATGACGAGTAAAAGGCTTATTTTGTGACACCATTAGTGTGACACTAGTAGTGCCATGGACAAGGGTTCTGTAAATTCGTTCAAAGTAAAAGGCGTTGCAAAGGACTTGTGTTTTTTTAATCGCAAGAAAGAAATCAAGGCGCTCCTTGATCATGCGGCCGGAGGACAACACACGCTGCTTCTGGCACCAAGGAGATTCGGCAAGTCGAGCCTTTTAAGGAAAGTGGCCGCGCTTGCGTCAAGACAGGGTTGTATCAAGGAGATGTTCTATGACAAAAAGCGCGCTTTTTATCAGAGCGCCATAAGAATGGATCTTGGATTTGCTCCTGTTGATGAAGCGGGCTCATATTTGCTGTCCATGTTTGACACGGAAGACAATAAGGTTGCAGCCTCTCTTTGCGCAGAACTTGCCCAAATGACAAAGGGGCACCCCTATTATGTGCAGCTTGCCGGCTATTGTCTTTGGGAATTGTATCGGGCGGCCGGTGACTGGAAGAAGGTCTCCGCGCAGGATGTTTTTTTGATGATATACGATCTTGAAAGAACCACTTTTGAAAATTCAATTTCTCTTTTGACGCCGCAACAAAGACAGGTCTATCGTGCCATTGCAAGTGATCCAGGCAAGCAGCTGACTTCACGCGGGTTTCTTGTGTCACATGCCCTGCCCGGACATTCATCGGTCAGGAAGGCCGTGGCAAAACTAGAGGCTTCAGGTTTTGTTTTGAAAGGCGGCGGCGGATATTATTCGGCCGATCCCGTCCTCGGCACGTGGTGGGCAAGCGCAGTCGGCTGAACCGTCAATACTTTGACACCAAAAAACATTAAAACCCTTTTAAAAAACACCGAAAACTACATTAGAATAGTACATGGGCGTTTGTTGTTTCGGTGTGATTTACGTGTGAGAGGGAAGACAAATGATGAAGAAAATAATGGTTGTTCTGGCGTTGGTTGCTTTCGGCTTGAGTGCACATGCCGCCAAACCACAACATTATGTTAAAATCGCCACGGTTGATGCCGGGCAGACGCATCTAGACGCGGGAGATACACAAAAATTGCGAGACTGCGAAAGAATCGTGACTGACAACGACAAAAGGCTCCAGTGCTTTGTTATGGTGAGGGACGATGCGCGTTCCAAGATGTATGCCGCAGTGAAGGGGTTTTTACAGAACCTTGATCCGGGCATCAAAAACCATATTTATTTCGGTAAAAAATATGATTATAAGAAGTGCGCCGACAACAATAAATGCACTGATGCCAAGCTTCCGACGTGGAGTGGTTGTAGTGTCAACAAGCGCCAGGATAAACTTTTGCAGTGCCTTAAAGAAAAGCTGGTTGAGTTTTCTAGCAAAGGAATGACTGGAGCTGCGGTCGAAACGCAGGAAACAATCACGGCCAATGGCAAAAAGTTGAATTTGTATCTTACGTCCGATCTGGAAACGGCAATCAAAAAGATCAATACTGCCATGTATTATGATGCACTTTGGGGCTCGGCGGTAAAAGGGTGTAGCACCTGGAAGGCGGAAAAAGCTCCTGACAACAAAACCGAGTGCAAGGCCGTAAAACCATGGGGGGAGGACCCGTATAAGATACAGTGGGTGCCGACGAAAAAGATCACCCAGGATGCTCTTGTAAAATATTTTGAATTCGAGGGCGATAACATCAGTGGCGGCGGCGCTGCAAATGCCGCTGCCGACGGATCCAAAAGCGGTGTTGTCGGAGGTGATGACAGCGGAGCAACAGATGGAACGGGAAAAAAAGGCGCTTCGAGGTGGAATGCCGATGCTATAATGAAATTCTGCAAATTGGTGCCGAGCAAATGCAGTAAGGACGGCGATGGCGACGATCTGCTTGATGCGATGGGATATGAGCGCACGCAATATCCTCTAAATCCGGACGGTGAGAAGGAAGGTGGCATTAAAACCGCATGTCCTAACTGGATGAAGGTGGATAAGAATTTTATTCCGGACTGCGGTGATTTCGCTCCTGGGAACAGAGATCCGGAATTATGCAAAAAAAGCAAGAACGCTCCAGGCACGCTGTGCGCCGAGTGCCAGACTGGAAAAAGCACTAAATCATCCGGCAGCGGGAATTTGAGCGCACTTCTCGCGGCGGCAAAAGGTGTGTCCGATACAGCTGCGCCGCTCACGCGTCCGGTCAATAATCTTGAGGTGCGTCTTGCGAAGGATTACATTTCAAAAATCGTAAATGCGATAAAGATGAATTATCTGAAATTTCCGGACTACGATAACTCAAAACGAAAATTCATTTCTCCAAAGGGGCTTGCCGCTCGTCTTGACCAGGTCAAAAAGGCGCTTGGCGGCACCAGCTGTATTCCGGCCGATATTGACAGCAGCAAGGAAATCGACGGGTATCTGGCGCAATTGAACGCGGTGAGCGCAAAGGAAAGCGGAAACGTGCGTAAGGATATTCCGGGCACAATGATTGTTGATTATGTAAAGGATATGATCGAACGCGTTGTGGCGTTCAAACGTGTAAAAGAAGCTCTCGAAGGTGCAATTGCGGGCATTGAGAAAAATCTTCCAGAGTACAAGTGTCTTGCGACCGCTGATTACAGATGCGAGGAGATGAACAACAAAAAGGGCCAGTTGGCCGGTTTGGAATCCAACCTCTTTCCAGATGATGCCATGTTTGCCAGGCATGTTTCCGGGATTATGGACAAGCAGTTCCAGTCTGTATATTCAAAATACAGGAATCTGAATCCGCGGACGCTCAGACAGTCGCTTGACAGTGATGGTTACTATGATGAAGGAAAGGGCATGGTTGGAGATCTTGTTGCATATTTCAAGAAGAATACGCTTGATGAATTTGTAAACAAACAGATCAACGCTATAAAAGACGCCTGCAAGAATCCCTCAAAAATCGCCAAAGACCTGATGCAAAGCGAATCCTATATGAAGGAGTTTGTGAACAACAATCCTGATGCGGGCTGGTTGTACTGCCGTGAATATGCTCAGAATGCGGCTGCCAGGGTTGGCGAGGCAATGGGCAAGACAGCACTGACCATGCTGTATTTTATTCCAGGTGCGCAGGTGTTTGCCATCGCGAACAGGAAAAAACACAACTATGATGAAGGCGCGTATAAAGCCGCAAGAGGCGAGGTTGCTGCGTGTCTTGCATCAAACTGCACAGATCTTGCCGACAAGATAGAGCGCATGCGCAAGCTCGGAAATCCAAAAAGTTTCCTCGATGAGATCAAGGCTGCCGGGCGTGCGAGCTGGGATTTTCGTATAGGCGCATTCCGTACAGTAGAAAGTTTTTTCAAGGCTCTTTCAGTAAAATTCTCGTCTGACCCCGAGTTTGCCAGACAGCTTGAAGGATATTCCCCGGGTGATTTGAAAAGAGATTTATCCGAGCTTGGCAACAATGCCGTCAAGATGGCGGGGCCGTTGCTTGATGTGGCATTTATTGCGCTTGATGCATTTGTTGTGACAAGCGCCATTAAAAAAATCGCCAAAATTGCGCAGGCCTCCAGACTTCGCAAGACGATGAACATGGTTCGAAACTATGACACGCTTTCCAGTGCGGAAAAGATCGCTCTTGCAAAGTGGTTCGGCGGCGAGGAAAAACTGAGACGCCTGCTAACCTTTGCCAAGGGGGGCATGGCTGACGAAATGCTTGTTCATGAGATGCTCCAGGTTGTTCCGGAGGCGGCATATGCCGGCAAGGTCTGGGGTGGAGACATCAAAAAAGCAGCCGATAGCTTCACGAGAACAAAAGTCGCGCACAAGCAATACTTCAGGCGCATGGCAAAGACAGCCAGCGAGGAACGCCTGAGCGATAATGAGCTGGCGGCGATTTATCGCGCTTCCAATGTGTTTGACAAGGTGGATGCGTTGTCGCCGGCGAGCGTGGAGAAGGCTATCGAGAATCTGAACAAGGTGCTTCCAAAGGGGCGGAGGATTGCCGGTATAGATCCCAAATCCCCGGACGCATTTTTACAGATGAAAAATGCGGTTAAATCCAGGCTTGCCGAATATCCACAGCTTGAGATTGCGGCTTTTTCGGGGGGAAAACAGGCTGTGCAGGACATAAAAACCGTTGCACGCGTCATGGCAAGGGACCCCGAGATCGCCAAGGATTATCTAACGGCGGCAAAGCTTCTCCATGAGGACAAAAACATCAAGACAATCCTTCTTACTGCGGCTGAGAAGAAGAATGTTGTTTCCAATATGAAAAAAATGGCCAAGGACATGGCATTACCTGTCGGCGAGCGGAAAATCCTGTCGGAGATGGCTGAAGAGATCGCAAAAAACAGCTCCCGGCTATCTGATGACGGGTGGGCTGCAATACGTCTTATCGAACGCACGTATGCGAAGGCTGTCAAGAACGGAGTTCGTGATGCCGCCGGAGGTCTTGGAGGCGGGATCATGAGGCGGTTCCATGCCGGCTGGAAGAACCCGGCGGGCAAACTCAAGTGTTGTCTGCAAGGCAAATGTAAATAGGCGCCAGCAGAGCGGGTGGTTGCGATCCGATCCCGAAACTATTTTTTAGCCGCTAAAAAATAGTGGTACGGCAAGACGTCGGTGGTTCTCACTGACCCGCTGGACTTCCCGTCTGGCGTTGCCATAAGTAAGCAGATATGGAGGTGTTTGCATGGCTGAAATAACATTCAAGGGTAATCCCATTCACACAATAGGAAATCTTCCGCGCAAGGGGGTGGGGGCGCCGGACTTCAGGCTGGTCAGGGCGGATCTTGCGGATGTGAGCCTCAAGGACTTTGCCGGAAAACGCAAGCTCATCAACATCGTGCCAAGTCTGGACACCGGCGTTTGCGCGGCATCGGCCCGGCGGTTTAACCAGGAATCGGCAGGGATTCCGAACGCGGTGATCATCACCGTCTCCCGCGACCTGCCGTTTGCGCAAAAACGCTTTTGTGAATCCGAAGGCCTGAGCGCCGTGGTGACGCTCAGCGAGATGCGCGGCGGCGATTTTGGCCGCGACTACGGCGTGACCATCATGGACGGCCCAATGGCCGGGCTCCTGGGCCGCGCAGTCGTTGTGCTTGATGAATCCGACCGCGTTGTCTACACCGAACAGGTGCCAGAGATCACCCGGGAGCCGGATTATGCCGGGGCGCTCATGGCTTTGAAGGGATAGGCGCGAAGGGTCAGGACGCGGCGCCCGGGCCCTGCGACCATAGAAAATCCAGGAATTGTTCGACCGGGAGGATTTGTATACCGTCCTCCGTCGTGCGAGGGCTGCTTTCGTTGCACACGATGATTGAGTGAATGATTTTTATTCCCGTCTCCTGTTTGATAGCGCGGAGGCCCGCGAGATGCCTGTCCGTGACGTTAGATGCCGCTTTGACTTCGATGGCTGTTATTTCCTGGTCAGGGTTCAGTAAAATAAAATCCACTTCGTGCCGTGATTGTGTCCGCCAGAAAAAAAGCTCATACCGCTTTGGTATGCGATACGAAACAAATGCCCGCAATTCACAGTAAACGAGGTGTTCGAGCGCCTGGCCGTATTCGGGTGTTTTTTCCATGATGTCATTTCTTTTCAGAAGGGTATTGGCGATTCCCGTATCAAAAAAATAAAATTTCGGAGAACTGACTGGTTTTCTTTTCACGGTTTTTTGAAAGGCATGCAGCCGGGACCCTACGAGTGTGTCTTCGAGAACCTGGAAATATTCCTTGATGGTCACGGCGGATATGCCGCCGACATCGGATGCAATGGCATCATAAACAACCTGTTCGGCATTGTTGGCGGCGGCTATTTCCAGAAAACGCGAAAAAGCAGGCAGTGAGCGGACCAGTGCTTCGGCTTTTATTTCCTCATTCAGATACACATCAATATAATCGTAAAGTTCATTGGCTGGATTTTCAGAAAGAAGGACGGCGGGCAGCCCGCCCCATTGAAGGCTTTTTCGCCATGAAATATCCTGTTTTTTTCTTTCCGGGTGGACAATGGGTTCGAGCCGGTGCATGCGCGCCCGGCCGCCAAGGAGGTTGATTCCGGTTTTTTTCAGCTTACGGGCGCTGCTGCCCGTCAGGATGAACCGGTCGTTTTTATATTCTTCAATGTGGAGATGCACTTCGTCGAGAAGCGCTGGAATTTTCTGGATTTCGTCTATGATAATCAATCGTCCGTCTTGATTGTTCGCGGGCTTGAACGTCTTGATTATTTCCCGCAGGCGGTGGGGGTGGCCCAGCAGCTCAAGCTGTTTTTGCGAATGCAGCAGATTGATGTTCAGCGCATTGCCAAATTGTTTGCCAAGATATGTGGTTTTGCCGGTTTGGCGGGGCCCAAAAAGAAATAGGCTTTTTATTTTTAAGGTTGACGAGAGGTCCAATATTCGATCAAACATATTAAGATGTTATCAGTTAAACATAAAAAGTAAAGTAACGGCTTGGATTATTATATATAAAATAAAGTATTGTTTTATATATTTTAATTGACCTCGGTCGGAATAATGCGTTAAAATTCTGATTATGATTCAGAGGTCTTGCAACCCCACAAAAATAAATAGCTTTTTTTTATTTGGTCCGCGCGGTTCGGGCAAAACCACGTTCCTGGAGCATGAATTCAAGGGGCCGGATACTCTTTTTGTTGATCTGCTGGATATCAATATTTTTGACCAGTTCACTCTTGATATAACGCGCTTTGAATCGCTTGTTGATTCGCCCGAACATGCAGGCAAGCGCGTGGTGGTGGATGAAATTCAAAAATTTCCAAGATTGCTTGATGTGGTGCACTCGCAGATTCAAAAAAAGAAAAGGCAGTTTGTCTTGACTGGTTCGAGCAGCCGCAGGCTCAAACAGCGGGGGACAAACCTGCTCGCGGGAAGAGCCTGGGTTTACAACCTTTATCCGTTCACCACAAATGAGCTTGGTGAAAGGTTTGATTTGAAAAAAGTTCTTGAGCGCGGATCCCTTCCTGACTCGATACTGGCGGGATCACATGAGGATTCGTCGGAATTTCTTAATGCCTACGTCGGCACCTATCTTCAGAAGGAGGTCCAGCAGGAGCAGTGGGTGCGGAATCTCGCGCCGTTCAGAAAGTTTCTGGCGGTAGCGGCGCAAATGAACGGCAGAATAATCAACAAGTCAAAAATAGCGAGGGATGTCGGTGTTGATGACGTCACGGTTGCCAATTATTTTGAAATTCTTGAGGACACGCTTCTCGGAATCACGCTTCCTGCGTTTGACAGGTCCGTGCGCAAGGCCCAAAGACAGGCGCCCAAGTTTTATTTCATTGATCCCGGCATCAAGCGCGCGCTTGAGCGCACGCTGCCGGTGGAGCTGCTTCCGCAGACCCGGGCATGGGGCGATGCGTTTGAGCACTGGGTCATTCTCGATATAATAAAAAACGCTTCCTACCGGCGCTTTGACTGGGATTTTTCGTACCTCATGACCAAGGATGATGTTGAGATCGATTTGATAATCAACCGCCCCGGCGAAAAAAGATTGCTCATTGAGATAAAATCCAAAACAAGGGTGGCCGAAGCCGACGCCAAAGCACTTGAAACCCTTGGCCGCGAGCTTGATCCGGAAGCCGAAAAATGGCTGTTATCCTGCGATACGCTGGAACGGCGGTTCGGCTCTACTCATGCCATGCATTGGCTGGAAGGGTTGAAAAAACTTTCCCCCTGGCGTTAGTGCAGAATGGTTTATAACTATTTAATGTTTAAGATATTTATTTATTATTTGTCAAGTATAATTGACAAATCCCCATGTTGGGGTATAATCATTCTATGCAGTACGGCAATCTCCAGCTCATTGCCAGGCTCTCAGGGCTTTCAATGTCAGATGTAGCCAAAAAAGCAGGCATCAGCCGGCAGGCTGTATCGTTGTGGGGCAAACATAAAGCACCAAGCATCCGCTCCCGCAATCTCATCATGCTTTGTAAAAATCTCGGCGTTGGTCCCGATGATCTGCTTGCACCGCTCCCGCTGCTTGGCGAAGACCAGAAGCTCCAAAAACGGGATCTTGAAGCCATGTTGCTGTGGGATTTGCTCTATAAAAATCTGGAAGATTTTGTGGTTGCACTTGTAAAGGGCAACCACAGCGCCATTGCAAGGCTTGTTCAAACGCAGGGGCTTTTCAAGTCGGCTTCGATGCTCGGCAGAGGGGTGTGGAAAAAATTCGAAAAATACAAAAAATACATACACCCCGTACGCAGGAAGGAACTTGAAATATTATGGCAGACACAAAAGAACCTCGGCTTGATCTAGCTGAAAAAGTGCTGCCGGCGCCGCTCATGCTTGCAATCAAGCATGTGTTTTCGCAAGGGCTGAGGGATGGCTGTTTGCTGGCCGGAGGCACGGCGCTCTCTGGTTTTTACGCCGGACATCGCAGGTCGGACGATATGGATTTGTTTACTGCAACTCCTGCCGCGCAGCAGGCCGCGATGCTGGCGATAAAATCGCTTGAGCGGATTGGCGCAAAGGTTGATGTAAGGATGCGGACGGCGCAGTTTTTCCAGTGCATATGCGCTTTACAGGGGCATCCGTTCAGCGCAACGAGCGTGCTTGATGTCAATTTGTTCAGGGTCGCGGATACAAAAGTGCTCAAGGGCGGCGTGAGGGTGGTTACACTTGAGGCGCTTTTAAAAATGAAAGCCGCCACGCTTGTCAGCCGCGCAAGCGAGAAGGATCTTTTTGACCTGCTCTGGATGATGGATCATTTTGAAACAACCGATATCTCCGGCTTGATCAAATCCGGGAATGAAATCGATGGCGGTCTGGATGCCGAGTCAGTGCTGCTCAGTCTTTCCGGCGCCATTTTTCGCGAGGACGCATGCGGTTTTGCGCTTGACGGATCGTCACCCCGGCAGGTTTTTGAGCGTATCGGGGATTTTCGAAAGTTGCTTATAAAAGAAATCTCTGGTTTTCTTCGTGCGCAGCCTCTTACGCCGCTTGGCGAGCTTGTCAAAAGCGTGAGACGCATTGAAAAAAAACTTGGTTAGGGGGTTTTCAAAAGATCCAGAACTTTTGAAGTGCAATCCCGGCCGTCATCCCCTAAACTGGTCTTGGGGCCAGGCATTGCGTCCGCCCCGTTAAAAAGGAGACCCGATATGATATCCACCCAGGGCGCCAGGGCGCGCTTTAGTGCAGTAAAAGAACAAGCCGGTCGCACTCCCCGAAAATTTGATCCTCCCCGCGATGAATCAGGCCGCCGTCTGAAGGTGTCCGAGTTCTTCGGGATGAACACGTTTGACCAGCGCCTGATGCGCGAAAAACTGCCCAAAGACGTTTTTGCCAAGCTTCTCACCACGATCGAGACCGGCGGGCGCCTTGATCCCGGGATCGCCGGGACGGTGGCCCATGCGTTCAAGGAGTGGGCCATCTCGCGCGGCGTGACGCATTTTACGCACTGGTTTCAGCCGCAGACCGGCGCCACGGCCGAGAAGCACGAGGCGTTTCTGGCTTTCGACGAACAACGCAGCCCGGTCGAAAAATTTTCGGGCCAGCAGCTCATCCAGGGGGAGCCCGATGCATCGAGCTTCCCGTCGGGCGGCATGCGCACCACGTTCGAGGCGCGCGGCTATACGGCGTGGGACCCGTCGAGTCCGGTGTTTATAATGGAGACCGCAAGCTGCAAGACGCTCTGTATTCCGTCCGTGTTTTTGAGCCATCACGGCCACGCCCTTGACGAAAAAACCGGCTTTCTTCGCAGCGTCGAGGTGCTGAGCGAAAAACTCTGCGCTCTTCTTGAGCTGAGCGGCACGCGCGGAGCGCGGAGGGTGGTCCCGATGCTTGGCGTGGAGCAGGAATATTTTCTGATCGACCGCGCGTTCCACATGCTGCGTCCCGATCTCATAATGACCGGCCGCTCGCTCCTTGGCGGCCAGCCGCCCAAGGGCCAGCAGCTCGAGGATCATTACTTCGGCAGCATCGCGGCGCGCGTGCAGTCGTTCATGAGCGAGATGGAGCATGAGCTGTTCAAGCTCGGCGTACCCGCAAAAGCGCGTCATAACGAAGTGGCGCCCAGCCAGTACGAGTGCGCGCCGATTTACGGCGAGGCCAATATCTCGATCGACCACAACCAGGTCATGATGGAGGTGATCCGCAAGACGGCGATCCGGCATAATTTTGCGGCGCTCATGCACGAAAAACCGTTTGCCGGCGTGAACGGAAGCGGCAAACATTGCAACTGGTCGCTTGCAATAACGGCCAGCGGCCAGGACCTTGACGGCGAAAACCTTCTCGATCCCGGCACCACTCCCGGCGAAAATCTCAGGTTTTTGCTGGTGCTTGCAGGTGTTTTAAAGGGGGTGCACAAACATGCGGGTCTGCTCCGTGCCGGCGTCGCATCGGCCGGAAACGACCATCGCCTGGGCGCCAACGAAGCGCCGCCCGCGATTTTGTCGGTGTTTCTGGGCGATATGCTCAGCAAAATCCTCGATGAAATCGAAAAAGGCGCCGCAAGCGGGCAGAATCCGGAGGCCGCGGTGATCAAGCTCGGCGTGAGCCGCCTGCCCGAGGTCATGCGCGACAACACTGATCGCAACCGCACTTCGCCGTTCGCGTTTACCGGCAACAAGTTCGAGTTCCGTGCGGTGGGATCGAGCGCGTCGCCGGCGTTTCCGGTCATGCTGCTTAATGCCGCGGTGGCCGATGGCGTCGAAGAGGTCGCCGCGCTCGTGAAAAAACATCTTGCTGCCGGCAAGAGCGTGCCGGAGGCGGCGATCGAAACCGTGCGGGCAGTAAGCACCGGGACGCGCCCGGTCCGGTTCGAGGGCAACAATTATTCGGAGGAATGGGTGCAGGAGGCCGGGCGCCGGGGATTGCCCAATCTGCGGAAGACGCCCGAGGCGCTTGCGCAGATGACTGTTCCGTCGTCGGTCGAAATGCTCACAAGGCTCGGGATTTTCAGCGAGCTGGAGGTGCATTCGCGTTATCATGTGCGACTTGAGCGTTACATCAAGAATATGATGATCGAGGTCGATACCATGAAGTCCATGCTTGATACCATGGTGCTGCCGGCGGCTTGCTCATATCATGCCACGCTTGCTTGGGGCGCGGCATCGGCAAAAACCGCGGGAATGAATTCGCCAGCGGTGCATGTGGCGGACCGGGTTTCGGCGCTGGCGGCTGCTTTGCAGGTGGCGCGGACAAAGCTTGATGCGGCCGCGCGCAAGGCCGAGGCGGCGGGGGATGAGGCCGCAAAAGCGCGGCTTTATTCCTTGGATGTTGCCACGGCCATGACCGAGGCGCGGACGGCAAGCGATGAGCTTGAGTCGGTGGTGGCCGATGACCTCTGGCCGCTTCCGAAATACCGGGAGATGCTGTTTTTGATTTGATGTTTTCAGGAATATAATAATGTTGACTTCATTCCAAAAATGCACGACTATTATGGAGTGGACTACCATAGACAACTAACCCCAATAAAAACAACAAGTTTCTTTCTTTTTGGTGCTCGCGGAACAGGAAAAACCACCTTTTTAAAGTCATTTTTTGCAGAAAATTTGCGCGTTTTATGGATCAATCTGCTTGATCCCGAAACAGAGGATAAATACGCACGCAGTCCTGACGTCTTGATCCAGCAACTCAGACAGGAAAAGCATCTTTGGGACTGGATTGTCCTCGATGAGGTGCAAAAAGTTCCACGGCTTCTGGATTGCGTTCATCTGCTGATCGAGGAGCAAAAAAAATGTTTTGCACTCACCGGTTCGAGTGCGCGAAAGCTGAAGCGCGGTGGCGCGAATCTCCTGGCCGGACGTGCTTTTCTCAACCATCTTTTTCCGCTTACGCATCCGGAGCTCGGTCAGGATTTTGATCTCAATCACGCTCTTCACTGGGGTACTCTTCCACGGGTTGTCACCACAAAGAATGAAACCGAAAAATCGGAATATCTCAGAACCTACGCGCTCTCATATCTCAAAGAAGAAGTGTGGGCGGAACATATCGTGCAGAAGCTCGATCCGTTCAGAAAATTTCTGGAAATAGCCGCCCAGTGCAATGGAGAGCCCATTAATTACAGCAATATCGCCAGAGACGTGCATGCTGAAACAAAAACCGTGCAAAGTTATTATCAAATTCTCGAAGACACCCTGGTCGGACACTTTCTGGAGGCCCACCACGGTTCCATCAGAAAAAGACAGCGACAGGCACCAAAATTCTATTTCTTTGATCCAGGTGTGACCAGGGCGCTCGCAAGAACACTCGGGTCACCTCCGGTACATGGTACAAGTGATTTTGGACGGGCATTTGAGCATTTTGTAATATGCGAGGCATTCCGGTTAAGCAGCTATCTGAGAAAAGATTTTTCCTTCTCGTATCTCCGCACAAAAGATCAGGTCGAAATTGATCTGATCGTTGACCGGCCGGGATTGCCGCTGGCCCTGGTAGAAATAAAATCAACCGACAGGGTGGATGAAAGACACACCAGAGGCCTCGAAAAAATCTCAAAGTCATTCAAAAAAACAGAATCGTTCTGTCTATCAAGGGATAATACCCCAAAGCGTATCGGCGCCGTCAATGCCCTGCCCTGGCAGCAGGGGTTGAAAGAGGTTTTATCCGGCTGACATGGTTAAAACCGCGGGATTCCCGGCAATTAAAACTCAGCCCGCAATACTTGACTATCGAAGTATTATTGTGTAATCAAGCACTGTTATGCTCACATCCGAGTGGTATCAACGCAAGCTTGGCGACCGGCAGTCTTCCTTCGGAAAGGTTTTGCGCAAGTACCGGAGATTGTATTACGGGACCTTCAGCACAAAGGCTGTTGAAAAGTCCATCAACACGGAGCGCGAAGGGGAGTGTCTTCGTTGCGGAAGATGCTGCAAGCTTCTCTTCAGATGTCCATTGCTGACAACGGGTGCTGACGGCCTGCCAAGCTGCAGACTGTATGGCGTGATCCGGATCGCAAACTGCAAGATGTATCCATTTGACCATAAGGACTCCGAAGTTGAGGGGTGCGGATACAGATTCAAAAAAGGCTCGAATTGGAATCAATAAAGGGTTTTAAAAATATAAAGGACCAGCTCAAAAATCCTGTCGTGTGCATCGGCAATTTTGACGGCGTGCATCTCGGGCATGCCGGGATTGCGGGAACGGCCGTGCGGCGGGCCCGTGAGTTCGGCGGCGTGGCGGTGGCCCTCACGTTCAGGCCCCATCCACGCGCGGTGCTGGGGGCCGGCGCCGAACCCTGTCTGCTTACAACCTATGACGAACGCAATGCGCTTCTGGCGGCACAGGGCATTGACGTTGTGGTGGAGGAGCCGTTCGGACGCGAACTTTCGGAGATGGCCTACGAGGATTTTTTCGGTGTGGTGTTGAAGGAAAAGATCGGTGCCCGCCGGATAGTGGTTGGCTATGACTTTGCCTTCGGGCGGGGGCGCGGAGGGCATCTCGGCGAGCTTGAATCCCTGTGCGCGCGCGCCGGCGCGGGGCTGGAAATAGTGCAGGCCCGGCATGAGGACGGGGCGGCCGTATCGAGCACCCGCATCCGCAAACTGCTCGCGGCCGGCGATGTGCAGTCCGGCGCCCGGCTTCTCGGGCGTGAATTTTTCTATAAAGGAATTGTAATAAAGGGCGAGGGCCGGGGGCGGCAGCTCGGCTTTCCGACGGCGAACCTCCTGATCAGCGAAGGAAAGCTTGCGCTTCCGCAGGGCGTTTATGCCACAAAAACGGTCTTGAGCGGCGAGCAGCCATGCCTCAGCGCCACCTACATCGGCGCGCGCCCCACCTTTGAAGGAAAAACCGTTGTGGTCGAAACCCACCTGCTTGACCGCGATATTGATTTGTACGGCAGCCTGATCGAGGTCCGTTTTGTGCGCCATATCCGCGGCGAGCAGAAGTTTGACGGCATGGAAGCCCTCAAACGCCAGATCGCGGTTGATATTTCCCAATCCCGCACTTGACAAAAATTGTCACCGTCCGCAGAATTTTAGAGTAGGATTCTTTTTCGGGTTTGCGCCGCGTCATGACATGACGCAGAAGGAAGCGTGTGGGATGTCCCGTCAGTTGGCTGAGCTTCTTGTAAAAGACAGGATCATTACGGCTGAACAGTTTCTGGATGCGACCACTGCCGCAAAAGGCGGGAGTATTGTCCGTACGCTTATTGAAAGGCGCTTTGTGGCCGAGACCAAGCTTTTGTATTATCTCAGCCAGAAGTTCGGCCTTCCAAGCATTAATCTGGCAAAATTCGACGTTGGTCCTGATGTGATCAAACTTGTTCCATCTGAAATCGCCCGCAAGACGCAGGCGATTCCGATCCAGTTCAACAAAAACACCATTGTGGTCGCCATCTGCGATCCGACAAACATCCAGCGGCTTGAAGACATCAAGTTCAGGTCAAAACACAATGTCGATGCGGTGCTTACCTCCTTTTCGGCGTTCGATGCGGCGATGACAAGATATTACGCGGGTATCGCTTCGTTTGGCACGGCAATCGAGTCCTTTCAGCGCGAGGCGGAAAAAGAAAAGAAGGAACAGAAGGATGAAGGCGCATCCGGCGCGCTTGAGCTGGTGAGCGTTCACGAGATAGACGCCAATTCCACCGAGCAGGACGCACCGGTGATCTCGCTCGCAAACGGCATCCTGAGCGAGGCGATCCGTCGCATGGCAAGCGACATTCACATCGAGCCGTATGAAAAACGCTTCCGCGTGCGCATGCGCATAGACGGCGTGCTGCAGGAGATGACGCAGGTCCCGGTCGAGATGAAGCGGGCTGTTGTCGCGCGGTTCAAGATCATGTCGCGCATGGACATTGCCGAGTCGCGGGTGCCGCAGGACGGCCGCATAAAACTCAAAACCGGCAATACCGAGATCGATTTCCGCGTCAACTCCATGCCCACCCTTTTTGGCGAAAAAATCGTGCTCCGTCTTCTCAGCAAGGGCAATCTGCAGCTTGATCTTACAAAACTCGGGTTTGAACAGAAACAGCTCGATATTTTTAAAAAGGGCATTTACCAGCCCAACGGCATGGTGCTGGCGA
>MEQJ01000141.1:52300-60502 GCA_001770165.1 Bdellovibrionales bacterium RIFOXYD1_FULL_53_11
GCAGATCAACAAGGAAGTGGGCCTTACGTTTGCAAGCGTGCTGAGGGCGCTCCTCAGGCAGGACCCGGATACGGTTCTTGTCGGCGAAATCCGCGATTACGAAACCGCCGAAGTGGCCGTGCAGGCCGCGCTGACGGGACATCTCGTGCTTTCAACGCTTCATACCAATGATGCGGCAAGCACGATCACGCGTCTGATGAACATGGGGCTGGAGCCGTTTCTCGTGGTGGCCTCGCTCAACACGATTGTCGCGCAAAGGCTGCTTCGCACTCTTTGTTCGCGCTGCCGGGTGGAACAGAACATTCCGAAGGAAAAGCTCATGCAGCTTGGTTTTACGCCGGAGACCGCGGCCCAGATCCGCTGCCTGGGCGGCAAGGGCTGCCAGGCCTGCAACAACACCGGTTACAAGGGACGTGTGGCGATTTACGAGGTGCTGGATTTCAGCAACAACCTCAAAGAAATGGTTTTGAAGGGCGAGAGCGCGCTTGAACTCAAGAAACAGGCGATTGTCGAGGGCATGAAGACGCTCAGGATGGCGGCATTGACGAAAGTCGCCGAAGGGAAAACCTCCCTTGAGGAAGCGCTCTCCCTTACGATGGAATAACGGGGAAGGGGAACAGAAATGGCAAAGATCAGTCTGCCGGCCTTGCTCAAGGCCGTGGTTGACCAGGACGCATCGGATCTTCATATAACCGTGGGGGTGCCGCCCGAGCTCAGGATACAGGGCAAGATGGTGAAAGTGAAAACCGAGCCGCTCACGCACCAGGACACCAAGGAGCTGTGTTATTCGGTGATTTCCGACGCGCAAAAGGCGGATTTCGAGAAAATGCTCGAACTTGATTTTTCGTTCGGCATCAAGGATCTCGCCCGCTTCAGGGGCAACGTGTTTTATCAGCGCGGCAACGTGGGCGGCGTGTTCCGCCGGATTCCGATAAGCATACCCTCCTTCGATTCGCTGGGCCTTCCGCAAGTACTGAAAAAAATTGTCAAGGCCCCGAACGGGCTCATACTTGTAACCGGACCGACCGGCAGCGGCAAATCAACCTCTCTTGCTTCGATGCTTGATATCGTGAATACCGATGAATACGGACATATCATTACCGTCGAAGATCCGATCGAATTCGTGCATCCGCACAAGAATTGCATCGTCAATCAAAGGGAGGTGGGTTCGGATACGCGCTCCTTCAATGCGGCCCTCAAGCGTGTTCTGCGCCAGGACCCGGACTACGTGCTCGTGGGCGAAATGCGCGATATCGAGACCATCGAGATGGCGCTTACGATGGCCGAGACAGGGCACCTTGTATTTGCGACCCTGCATACCAACAACGCCGTGCAGTCCATCAATCGCATCATCAACGTGTTTCCGCCGCACCAGCAGCCGCAGATCAGGCAGCTCCTGTCCTTCACGCTTCAGGCCATCATGTCACAGCAGCTCATTCCCAAAAGTTTCCAGCACGGCCGCGCGCTCGGGGTCGAACTGCTTGTTCCCAATATGGCGATCCGCAATCTGATCCGCGAGGACAAGATCCATCAGATTTATTCGCTCATGCAGACGGGCCAGGACCAGAGCGGGATGAGCACGATGAATCAGAGTCTTGCGGGGCTGGTCAAGGCCGGACATCTTTCGAAAGAGGACGCGCTTGAATACAGCTCCGTGCCCGACGAGCTTTCCAAGATGCTGGCGTCCGTTCCCCAGAGGCAGAAGTGACCGAATACGAATACAGCGGCGTCGACAAGGCCGGCAAGAAAGTGGATGGCAAGCTCGATGCCCAGAGCGAAGGGGAGATCCGCATGCTTCTGCGCGCCCAGGGCGTGCGCCCGGTGCGCATCAGCCGCGTGGGCGCGATGAACATGGATCTTGGAAAACTGCTCTCGGGCGGCGGCGGGGCGGGCGCGTCCGTGAAGCTTGAGGTTCTTGTCCAGTTCACCCGCCAGCTCCAGGTCCTCATCAGTTCGGGCGTGCCGCTTGTGCAGTCGCTCGACATCCTGGCGGAGCAGGCCACCATTCCTTCGATGAAAAACACGGTGATGGCGCTCAAGGACAAGGTCTCGGGCGGCAGTTATCTCTGGGAGGCCCTGGGCGCGTATCCCAAGCTGTTTCCGAAGTTGTATGTTGCGTTGATCCGCGCCGGCGAGTCTTCCGGCTCGATCGACCAGATGCTCAAGCGCCTTACGCGTTATCTCGAAGACGCCGACCGGCTGCGCAAAATGCTCAAGAGCGCGATGATGTATCCGGTGATCGTCATTTCCATCGGCATCGGCGTGGTGGCCATCATGCTCATGTTTGTCATCCCCAAATTTGAAGAGCTGCTCAAGGGCAGCGGGCAGGAGCTTCCGGGCCCGACAAAGTTTGTAATAGATCTTTCGCATTTTTTTGCCAACAACGCGCTTATAATCATCGGCGTCACCGTTGCCGTCGTGGTGCTGCTTGTAAAATATATCAAAACCCCCGAAGGAAAGGCGGTGCTGGACCGCCTGGTTTACCGGCTGCCGCTTTTCGGGCCGCTCGCGCAAAAGGGGGGGGTGGCGCGTTTTTCGCGTACGATGAACACGCTTCTGGCTTCGGGAGTAAATCTTCTTGATGCGATCGATATCTGCCGCGCGACCGTTGATAACGTGGTGGTGGAGGAGGCGGTGGCGAGCATCCGCGCCGAGGTGGAGTCCGGCAAGACGCTTGGCGGAGTGATAAACAAGCTTACGGTGTTTCCAAAAATGGCGTCACAGATGATCGCGGTCGGCGAGTCAACGGGCAGCCTCGACAAGATGCTCGAAAAGGTCGCCGATTTTTATGAGGCCGAGGTCGAGTCCATGGTGGGCGGGCTCACGAAGCTGATCGAGCCGCTGCTGCTGGTTTTTCTCGGGGGTTTGGTGGGCGGGCTCATGATCGCCATGTATCTGCCCATTTTCAAGATGGCGGGCGGGGTGGACTAGATGAACCGCGAGATACTCGGCACTTCGCAGGTGATCCGGGATTTGCGCGAGATGATCCTCCGCATCGCCCCTTCAAAGACAAACGTGCTCATCATCGGCGAAAGCGGCACGGGCAAGGAACTCATTGCCCGCATGATCCATAACAGCGGACCGCTCAAGGACGAGGCGTTCGTGCCCGTGAATTGCGGGGCGATTCCGGAGAATTTGATAGAGAGCGAGATGTTCGGTCACAAGCGCGGGAGTTTTACGGGCGCCGTGGGCGACAAGAAGGGGCTGTTCGAGGCGGCAAACGGCGGCACGCTTTTTCTGGACGAGGTGGGCGAGCTTCCGGTCGGCATGCAGGTCAAGCTGCTCCGGGCCATCCAGGAAAAGGCCATCCGCAAGGTCGGAGGCAATGAGACGCACAAGATTGACGTGAGGATCATCGCGGCCACGAACCGGGACCTCGAGTCCGGCATTGCAAAGGGCACGTTCAGGGAGGACCTGTATTACCGGCTCAATGTGATCCAGCTCAAGGCGCCGCCGCTCAGGGAGCGGCGGGGCGACGTCAGGATGCTTGCGGAGAGTTTTTTGCAACGGTTTTCGGAACGGCAGGGAAAAAGGCTTGAGGGGTTTGACCAGCTCGTGCTTGCGGTGCTTGAGGCCTATTCGTGGCCGGGTAATGTGCGTGAGCTTGAGAACGTGATCGAGCGCGCGGTCACGCTCGCAAGCGACGGGGTGATAGGCGTGAGCGCGCTTCCGCCGGGGTTCATGACGGTGTCGATGGCGGGCGGGGTGATCCTGGAGAAAAATCCGGCTGATGCAAAAAGCCCCGGCGCCGGGGTTGATGCCGGCGGCGAGATCCGCCTGCCGGCGCCCGATTTTTCAAAAGGTCCGATCGAACTCGAAACCGTGCTCGGCGAAGTCGAGCGCATCTATCTGGGGGCCGCGCTTGAGTATGCGGGCGGCGTGCGCAAAAAAGCCGCGACGCTTCTTGGCATCACGTTCAGGAGCATCCGCTATCGTCTGAAAAAGCTCGGGGTGGATGAGGGGGGCGGGGAGTAGGCGGTCAGTGCTGATTTGTTCTATGCTATTATTCTGGCTTCGTCAGGTTCTTTAAACCAATTGTGCTCTTCAATATATTTTAACGCTTTATGATAGGGCGAATATTCAATGTTTGAAAACCTCCAGGCTCGAAGAAGCATTTCAATGAATGGTTCGGGCCTGTGACGCCGTGTCATCGCCCGCAGTGAAAGCAGATAGTCTTCTCTGTAAACGGTGGGTATTATGATTTTCGATTGTCCCCGTGAAAACAGTTCCGCGTTCATCATGATGCGTGCGATTCTTCCGTTTCCGTCCGCAAACGGGTGCACGTCCGAAACAAGAAACAGCATGTATGCCGCGCGCGCGAATCCTTCCGGCAGATCAAGATAAAAATCAAACCCCTTGAGCAGGGTTCCTGCGACGTATTCAGGAGACGGGAAGATCGTGCCGCCGGCTCTGTTCGGTTTCACCTTGAATTCACCAGGTGATGCCTCCTCCCTTTTTTCAAGCATTATGAAATGCCGGCGCTTCAGTGTTGCGGTAAAGCTTTCAAAAGTTTCCGGGGTTTTGCTCATCTCCCCGGCATCCGAGAGCATCCGGTAGGTCCCCATGATGTCATGGGCATCTTTGGGCCGCTTGAGCGGGGAGTGTTTGTCGAAAATAATTTTTTCCGCTTCCTCGATTTCAAAAACCGTTCCTTCTATGTAGTTCGAAAAATATGCCTCGAAAAATGCCTTGTTTGTAAAATGATCCCCCGCCCTGCGGTCATCGCGCATTTCTTCAAACGGTCTGTTCCTCAGGCCGCCAAAAACCTTCTCCAGCCGCTCGAAGCATCCGCTGTCATATGGCAGCCCGGCAGAGCGGGCGATCGCCGGGGGTGTTTTAAGATTGTTCGCCGGCCGTGTGCCAAGCAGCGCGCCAATGATTGAATCAAGCTTTGAAAATTCTCTATTTAATTTTAATATTTTCGAAATCTCGCGCGCCCGGTCCCTGATCCTGTTTAGCGCGGCCTCGCCCTTGATATGCAGAATCTGTTCAAGCCGCTTTTCAATTTCACCGTCATCAACCCCCTTGCGGTACTTTCCATGCCTTGAAAGCGAAAGATTTTCCAGCAGGCACCTGGGCAGTGATGACGCCCGGAGCGAAAGAAAAGCGGGATCATCCTCAAGCGGCTTGTGACCGCGCAGGAACACCAGCGTGAGCCCCGGATATTGCACCACCCGGTTCGTATTGGAGGTAAGAAATATCTCGCCCTTTTCGCCAGACGTGTAATCAAAAGCGGATTTGTGACTCAACAGCGCATCGGGATACAGGCTCGAAACAATCAACGACCACCCCGCCCGGATGACTTCTCTTTCCTGTGATTTTGGCACGGAACAATAAAGCCTGGAACCGACAAGCCGTATTTTTCCTTCCCTTTTCAGGCGCCCAAGAAACTTCCGTTCGGTGTGGTTTTTGGAGGGGAACAAAAGTGGCGGTAATATCTTTGGCTTCATATCATTCATGCTCTGGTCCCCAGTATATCTCATTTTTTGGTATTATAAACCACTTTTTTCTCAGTTCTTGGTGTTGTAGTGTCACATTTTCTCATTTTTTGGTGGTTTCTGCTATTCACAAAAACCGGATGCGGGCGAAATGAAGGGCCTCAGGCTTTTCAAGGAGGATTATCCCGGCGCGAGGTTGTTTTATCTTTACTGCGGTGAGCACGCCGAGAACTGGAACGGGGTCGAGGTCTTGCCGGTTGCGGATTTTCTCAAAATGCTGTGGGGGGATGGCTTTATGCGTGATCCAGAATGATGCGTGCCAGGCCTTAAGGCTTAGATGCCACTCTGGGAATTCATTAGATTCTTGTTCTCGTCAATGTACCATTTGTCAGCGGTGGCATTGGATGTGCAACGGGAAGAGATGCATCCAGCCGAGTATATTATAAAAGTTGTCTGAGTTATTGTTGTGGCCGGGGTTCCGGTTAGATTTGCAACAAGAATAGTGTATGTGCCCACCCTTAATAAGGTATTTGCAGTTACTCCATCCAAGCTGTTGATAAAATAAGTCGTTCCATCTCCGGCGACGCATGATGTTTGTGCTACGCCGGAAGTCAGCCACGTATATCCGAGACAGCTTTGTCCTCCGGCCGGTCCGCAGCCGACAATGGCTGCAGGGAATCCCGAAGCATAGTAGCGTTTATTATTGTCGGGGGTGTATCCAATATTTCTGATGCACTGTGAAAATGTAGCTTGTTCGGCTGCATAAGATTTTTCGGCTGTATAGATTGAAGCCAGAGCAAGCTTCGCCTCCGTCTGCCGCGCCCTCGCCTGATACTTCTGATAATTCGGGATCGCGATTGCCGCGAGGATGCCGATGATCGCAACGACGATCATGAGTTCAACAAGTGTAAAGCCGCTCATATTGCGCATGTTTCTCTTCATGTCTATCTCCTAGTCTAAGATTAAGATTAGCAGCAAAAAATAAAACTGCAAGGGAAGCCATTTTTTCGTGACGCAACGGGTCTTTGTGCGTCCGGCGTGATTGACTGATATTCACACAGTCCGTATCCCGGTCCATATGATTTGATCTTATACATACGACATACATAGGACTTCCTCGCTATTTCCCGGCATATTTCTTGAACACTAGAGTGCCGATTTTATGACGTTAACTTCTATTACCTTATGTGGTAATATAAAGGAGGAATTGTCTTGGGCAAAATCAGGAGAGGCGGTTATGTTTTTATTTTCTGGAAAGGAGATCACACGCCAAAACATGTTCACATATTCTGTAACAACAGGGAAATTGCAAAATGGAACATACAGGACTGGGCACTCATGGGCGGCAGCATAAATATGAAGATCTATAAAATATTGCTGGAACTTGAAAAAGAAGGCGGGTTTGAAGAATATGAAAATCAAAGCGGTTAAAGTGAATAACAAAAAAAAATGCATTCAAATAAGCGTTGGCACTAAAATCTATAGTCTTCCATATGCCTGTCTTGACCTGAAACCATCGCCCCACAACAGGATAAAAACAATCCTGGTTGACCCCGAACTCGGCGAAAGAGCCGTTACATACAGACTTGAACACGGCGAAGAAGACTCGATCCATCTTGATGCATTTCTGGAATACAACAAAGACCCGGCTTATTTGCGGAACATGGTACTTTACGGTCTGACTGTTGATGCCATACGGATTCTCAAGAAAAAGAAACTGAGCAAGCATGAGATAATGCGCAGACTTGGAACATCCCCCAGCCAGCTTTACAGGCTTCTGGACACAACAAACTACAAAAAATCCACCGATGAAATGCTGAAGCTCTTATGCGTGCTCGGCTGCAGCGTTGAAGTGCATGTTACTGAGGAGGCCGCATAAGTCGTATCCTTGCACGATCAATAATGCGCCGGCAGCCAGTACAGATAGCCGCGCAGCGCTTTTTCGAGGATGCCGAGATCGGTTTCATTTACGAGCGCGTCGCGATTGAGGTCGGCTACGCAGCGGCTGATGCTTCCGGCGCCAGCGCCGGCGCCTGACATGTCGCCGCTCCTGAGATAGTTTTTCAGGATCAAAAGGTCCGTCACATTTATGATGGAATCGAAATTGATATCACCCGGGCGCTGGGGACCAAGTGCTGAACAACTGTAGCCGCCGCAAAAAATATTCGTATCGGGGTTTATGACCGTGCTGCTGCCGAGCGGAAACAGGCTCGGACTGACAATGCTGTGATAGCCGATGGCTTGGTCCCGCCTGACAAGGCATGGGTCCAGGGGGGGGGCTGCAACGCCGGCGCAGGGGTAGGTGCAGTTGTTTATCAGCACGGCCCGTTGCAGGACGCGGATGCCGCCGCGCACGGTGCTGGTGGGATTGAGATAATTTGTCCAAACCTCGATCATCGCGTCCTGCGAAAAACCTTCCTTGTAATAAACCGTGCCGCCCAGATTGATAAGCGACGGATCGCCCGCGGGGGAGCCGTTACCCCGCCACGCAAGCCTTGTGACGGGACCGAGCGCGACGCGGTAAACCTGGTTGCCCACGGTCACGTTCATCTGGCGCGCGCCCGCGGCCGGCAGCGCCTGGTCGGAGCCGAGCAGTGTGCCGTCAAGCTGGAGGCGGTTGAGTTTTTTGTCAAACGCCACCGGATCGCAGCCGGATTCGGAGTGATAAATATAGGATGCGTGCTTGATGGCGGCCTCAAGCGCCGAGCGCATCTCGGAGCGGCGGTTTGTGATGAGCTGGGATTTTGTGCTCTGGGCGGCATGC
>MEQJ01000141.1:60545-65443 GCA_001770165.1 Bdellovibrionales bacterium RIFOXYD1_FULL_53_11
CATAAACCACGTGCGAGCAGCATTCTGCAAAATCCGCGGGCGTCTGCCCGCTGCCGAGACACGCCGACATGGGCATGCAGAGGCCGGTTGCGTACCGGTATCCCGAGCAGCAGTTGCCCTGGTCTTCTGTCTGCCCGTCGAGGGCGCACGACATGAAAGAGTGCGCCTTGCCGTACATGACGCCGCGTACGGACAGATTTCTGAAGGCAAAGTTCTCGACAATCTGTCTTTGCGTGCCGCGCAGGAAATTGAATGCGGTATCGAGCGGATGCCAGCTTTCATAGGACGGGTCGCCAAGCCCCAGGTTTGAGGCCCGGGTTTTGACGCTGATGTCGAGTTTGAACTGGTCATGAACAAGCTGGTTGACGTTGGCGCCGGACTCGTCGACGTAAACAAATGAGCTTGCCCCGCATTTTACCGAAAAAACCCCTGGCAGCTGGTTGAGCGTTCTCGCTACGGCCCCCGTGTTTGGGTTGATCAGGTCAAGCGTCAGCACGCCCGGTTGCGATGGTGTGGCTCCGATCACTTGTGTGGGCGGCGTATAGGAGAGCTGGAGCTGGAGTTTGCATCCGCGCAGCATGAGCCTGTTGGTCGTGACGCCGCCAGGCAGGATGGCATTTGCGGCAGGAAAAATACAGCCGTCAGCCGAGGTGGCGTCCGGGGTGGGCGAAGTTTCGGTCTCAAACTTAAGCAGGGCCGTGTTGTTGCAGTTGCCGGCGGTGGTGCAGTCCACTGCTTCACTGAAGCCACATGGCGGAGTGCCACCGCTGTTGCAGCCGCAAGCAATGACTTGGGTGGTGTTGTTAAGGTATGTTTCGAGCGTATCGGCAAATTCCAAAAGCGATTCAGACAATCGCGCATCGTTTTGCGCTTTGGCGCTGTATTTTGCATGATCGGCAAACAATGATGCAAGCGCAAGACAAACCAGCGAAAACAACCCGGTCGAAACCATGAGTTCGACAAGTGTTGTGCCGGAAATATCGAGTGTTTTTCGGTTGTTGTTCATATTTAATGGTGCCAGTTAAGATTTTCTGATGAATATTGTATTGTTGCAAGGAAAATAACTATTCGAAATAAAAGAAGAATTTAATAATTATTGGCTTGTCTATAATTTGACTTAAATGATATACTATTTCAACAGGGGGGTGAGTGTATGTTTTGTTTTTCACGTTTTTTAGTAGTGTTGGCTTTATTGATACCTTTGTCGTCGGGGGCTCAGCTTCTTGATGATAAGAGATGGAATCCGGATGAGCGTACATCGTCGTCAACGTCTTCGGAGCCGGAGGGCGGAGAGGCAACCGTCTTGAAGCCGGCGAGAGGAATGTCGGTTTACAATCCGGCAACCGGAACATCAACGGCTGTTGATGATTGATGCGGCAACCATAATAATAAACGTATGAATACCCGGTCGCCAAAAATCCTGCGCAGCGCCCGCGGCGCGACGCTTGTCGAGTCAATGATCGCGTTCGCGCTTGTGGGCATGACGGCGATTGCGGCCTATCCGATTTATATCCATGTAAAAAAGCAGAGCAAGCTTGGTGATGTAAAGCAGCTTTGCGCCAATATCGTTCGCGGCAAGCTTGATGAATATCGCAGCGGGCGCGTGGTCTCGATTACGGCCGAGGCTACCGCATCGGGCCGGACGCAGCTTGGCAATCTTTCCATGCCCACGATGTCAAATACCAGCATCCAAAATCCCGGGGTGGTCCCCACCGTTCTTTCGACCGGCGGTTTTATGTACGCCAAAGTGAGATACAACAGGTTTTTTCCGGTGGTTTGCAATGGCGTAAGCGCGGCGGGCATATTGCCGGGTACGCTGACAAACAACCAGAGACGTTTCGGGATGCGCGAGTGCGCGGGCGACAATACCGCCGCTCCGGACGACGGCACGATTGTCTGCTCTTCTGCCGCGGATCAGAGGGTGGGCGGCGAGCTGCCGGGCTTCAAGCTGTACGTCAAATTGCAGCTTGATACGCCGTGGCCCTTGGGCGCGGTGGCTGGCGCGGATGCGCGCTGGGACGCGGGCAATTGCCCCAATTTTGGCACCGCTTTGACGCCGCTATACGATTTCAACGGCTATGGCGACGCGATCAGGGTTACTGTTACCGGCGTGATCGACCTGCCGGCTGCCGTGGCCGATCTGGGAGGCATAAGGCGCGAAGCGTATGACAGGCTGATGTGTTCGGTGACAGATGTTGTGCGTCCTTTTGAATATCCTGTCCGGTATTATCTCAGCACGGACGGCAGGATTTATACCGTGCATGGTTACGGTTTGAATGGAGCGGTTACCGGAGCGTCGCAGGTGTTCAGGAGCGCATATACCCAAGGTGCCCAGATGATGTCCGGCATAAGTTCGTTTGCGGTGCATCCGCGCAACCTGTCGCTGTATGTTCTCAAGCCGGGCATATTGGTTAGATACAGCAATTGCACCGGGCAGCCCCTTGATTGCAGCACTACTTATGGCGCGGCGAGCGGGTTTTCAGACGATGGCGCCGCGACGCGGCCCTCGGAGCAGACGTATGAGATGCTGTCTTCGTTTAAATACATCGGGATGGATTTCAGGACGGGTGTTTTATATGCAATGAGCGCCGACAAGACCGAGGTGTACACCATTACACTCAGCGGCGGCGCGGCTATCACGACCAGAACGGCTGCGTCTGCGGTGCTTGCCGACCTGGCGTTTGCCGGTGCGGCGGAGGATACGTTTGTCAAACCGTCGCCGCGTCCCATGGCAATGAGGATTGCGGGATTTTTCATCGATCCGGGCGGCAGTGAGGCATTTGTGACGGATTTGTCGGTCACGATGGTGTTCGGCACCGGCAGCGCGTATGTGTCGTCGGTGTATCGCAATACGGATACCGAGCTTTCGCAGCCCGTCTTCAGGCTGCCGGTGTCGGCGGTGGGGTTCAGCAGGTAGGCCGTGGGCTTTTCACTAGAAGGAAAAATGACCGTTTGGTGAAAAATTAAAGGTGGTATATGCCTTTCACCAGAAGATACAATCCTTGCACCGCCCCAAAATTTTTTCCATCCGGTCGGTGTTGTTGCATGTGAGCGGCGTGACGGACGAACTGGGGGAGAGCGGGTTTTTTGACAAGATTATCGATTTTTCAGAGATGCTGGAAAAATGAGGCGCGCAGGTTTGCGCAGATTGTGCAGGTTTGCGTAATCATTGAAAAGGTTTGACGTGCAGCGGCGGACATTTATGATATAATTGTAAGGATAGGGGGCGGAGTATGTTAATAAGGATAATGGTAATAATGTCGTTTTTTGTTTCCGGGGATGTGTTTGCAGACAAAAGAGCCACCACTTATACACCAACGAGCGATACCGATTGTGCCGGAGCCACAGCTCCTTTTGCCAAGCGGGGACAGAGCAATACGACAGGTACGAAGACGGGAACCGTTTCAACCTATGGCTGTCTTAACGTGTGCGACGCCGGAAAAAAGATCAAGGTGACCGTTGACGCTACAACCGGAGCTTCGACATATACTTGCGAATAAGAATCACGGGGGGGATATGAAAAATTTGATCGCTCTACTGACAGGGGTGTTTTTTTGCCTTTCTGCAAATGCCGCGACAAGAACGGTGCAGTTTGCGGGCCTTGCTTCTTTGGGGGCCGGAGGGCTTTTGGTCCAGGATCAGACATACAACACCATGGCCAATGTTCATTGCCAGGTGGTTGTGATCAACACGGGTTCGACCAGCCAGACCATTAATTCGCTTCTTTGGTGGGAGCTGTCCACGCCGTCAGCCGGGCGGTACCAGAGTACGCTGCAGTCAAGCACCGGATTTCAACAGTGCCGGATCACCACCGCGTCTGCGGTATGCGGCACCTGTATCGGGGTGGCCCTTAATCGGGGCGATATGTGTGTTTTTGGTTATCAGCAGCGTACAATTACAAACAATATTTATCATTCTGGGATTTGTAACGGGGTGCTCAGTGTGTCGGATACGGCGCCCGCCTCGCCCGGCTCGGTTGTTGCCAGCGGCGCGATCAACGTGAACCAGGAAGCCATGGTTGTCGGCGGCGTGCTGAGCGGCGCGTATTATGCGAGCGGGGGGAATGTTAAAACGGGTGAAAACACCGACCTAAGGACCGATGCTGCATTTCCTGGCGTGGTGGACGCGATGCAGATGAACATATATTGCAAGGAGGCCTGCCAGGTTGGTGCACAAGCGCAGTATTCGGGAAGATGTACAAAAATATGCGGAGATGGAGGTATAGATTTATGGGAAGGACTTAGGCGTGGTTTAGGGGCAGCCAACAAGCCTAAACAGCATTATACGCATTATGAAATTGCAGAAGGATTAAGAGAGTTGCCCGGCAAGTTGAAGAATTATAATACAACGCCTGCCTATGCCGGCTACAGTTTGACTGATTCAGCCGATTCACCAATGAGGGTTCAAAGTTATGTTGGCGATATTCTGAATGGATACAATACGCCTCAATATGCCATTGCCAATCCCGGATACGCTGGTGGCATGGTTTACGAAATTGAAATGGGTCCGCTTGCCAGCATTTGCAGCGCAAACAAGGGATTTATCGAGGGCGGCGGCGTGCGGGCCACGCATCTTGTTGATTTGAATCTGTCAAATGACTATGCAGAAGGAACGGGGGGCAGGGGCGAGTACCTCTTCTGCGCCCACCGCCACGGCAACTCCGATCTTTTCATGCGCCTCGGCTCCTCCACCGGCTTTCCGGTCAACGGCGGGATGCCGTTTTGAGCGCGGGATGGGTTTTCGATCATGCGGAGCCCATGCACCTGCAGCCAGTACGGATGGCCACGCATCGGCTCAAAATGTCCTGCCGGTCAGATGGTAACGGCGGGTCGGGTCGTTGGGGCCGGAGCCGGATTCAAGGATCAGTCCGTGCCCAGAAAGTGACAGCAACCTTGATC
>MEQJ01000142.1:0-4444 GCA_001770165.1 Bdellovibrionales bacterium RIFOXYD1_FULL_53_11
GCAGCAAGAGCGGCAGGCGTCAACGTGGGCAGAACCAGAATCTTCGCAATGATGCTGGCGGGAGGACTGGCCGGAATGGTGGGAATCGGTGAGGTACTCGGCAATGCCGGAAAATTCAAGATGGGTTTTTCGCCCGAATACGGTTTCACAGGGATTGCCGTTGCCCTGCTTGCCCGCAACAAGCCCGGCGGAATCATATTGGCAGCCCTCCTGTTCGGAGCGCTTCACAAGGGCACGGCCGCGCTTGATTTCGAAACCGAGCATGTAACACGCGAGCTCTCAATGGTGCTCCAGGCACTTGTCTTGTTGTCGGTTTGCGCCGACGGCCTCTGGACGTGGCTTAAAAAGGGGCGCTCATGAACGAAATCCCCGTGATCACCTCCATTCTGCAGCTTCTCGCCGGAGCAATACGGCTTTCAACGCCCCTGATTTTTGCCGCGCTCGGAGGAATGATGAGTGAACGTTCGGGGGTGATCAATATCGCCCTCGAAGGCATGATGCTCATTGGCGCTTTTTTTGCCGCCATCTGCGCGCTGGCCACCGGATCGGCGTGGGCTGGCGCAGGCGGCGCGGCGCTCGCCGGCACGGCAATCGCCGCCATTTATGCGGTCTTTGTGATAAGGCTCCGCGCAAACCAGATAGTGGCCGGCACGGCGATAAACATGCTGGCCGCCGGCACGGCGCCTTTTCTATGCAAGATCCTTTACGGCACCTCGGGCGCCACGCCCGGAATACCCCTCGCCCGCTTTCTGTATGCCCCGGTCATAATTGCCTGGGCGGCGGCCATCCTTTTGCATCTCTGGCTGCACTACACTCCTGGCGGCATGTGGGTCAGGTTCGCCGGCGAACATCCGGAGGCGCTCGAGGCCGCCGGAATACGTTCGTCGCGCGTGAGATGGGCCTCGGTCCTCATGAGCGGAGCCCTGGCGGGACTCGGCGGCGCCGTTTTGTCGATCATGTTGTCGTCATCATTCACCAGAAACATGACTGCAGGACGCGGATTCATGGCGCTGGCCGCTCTCATTTTCGGCAAATGGAAACCGGTGCCGACCGCGTTTGCATGCCTGCTCTTTGGCATTACCGACGCCATGCAAATGCGCCTTCAGGGCGTCCATCTGTTTGGCGCGGGCCCGATACCGGTGCAATTCATCCAGATCCTGCCATATGTGATTACCGTTCTCGTACTAGCAGGATTTGTGGGCTCGTCGCGCGCGCCAAAAGCATTGGGCAGGCACTGACCCTGTTTCCGGAAATCCCGGAATCAATCCTTTTATTTCCGAATAAAACCGCTTAACATCCATCATCGGGGGGATCATAAATGCGCCGTTTACCGCTTGTTCTGCTGTTGGCTGTCTTTTCACTTGGAGTTCAATCCGCACACGCCTTGCCGCTGCCGCAAAAAATAAAATCGTGGCCCGCATGGTCCAACGCCTTTGCTCCTGAAATCGCCCCTTCCGTTGCCGGACAGGTTGACTTCGGCGCGATTGTTGCGCTCGACAACTGCTCGGGATCGCTGGTGCGATTTGAAACTTCGATCGGAACGGACCAGGCCATGGTGCTTACAAACGGACACTGCCTGGGCGGAGGGTTCCTTCCGGCCGGCACCGCGGTTTCAAACAAACCGGCCACCCGCTCTTTCAGACTTCTGAGCAGGGATGGAAAAACCACCCTTGGCCGCCTGAACGCCACCCGGATCATCTACGGAACCATGACCGGAACCGACATGGCGCTATACGGCCTTCGCGAAACTTTCGATGAAATTGAAAAAAAATTCGGCACAACCGCATTGACGATGTCCTCAGCCCGTCCAAAAGACGGCCGCAAAATTGCAGTCGCATCGGGCTACTGGAAAAAAATCTATTCCTGCTCAATCGACCGTTTTATTTTCGAGCTGCGCGAAAGCAACTGGACCTGGAATGATTCGATCCGCTACACCCAGCCCGGCTGCGAAACCATCGGAGGAACATCAGGTTCGCCGGTCATCGATGCCGAGACCAGGGAAGTCGTTGGCGTAAACAACACCGGCAACGAAGACGGCGAAAACTGCACGATGAACAATCCTTGCGAAGTAGATGCAAATGGAAACACCTCGGTACACCATAAGGCGTCATACGGACAACAGACCTTCTGGATTTACGGCTGCCTTGGACAAGGCAACGAACTGCAACTTGAAAGACCCGGGTGCAAACTTACAAAGTAGTGTATATGCGATATCCCGGTCTGCTTCTGACAACCGCACTTTTGCTTTTTCTTCCGGCATGCAACAGCATGGATAATGGCATCACCAGAACGAAAGAATACCTCACCAGGCAGGCCGATCTGCTCAAAATCGCCACCAGGGGATCCCGCAGTAATGTAACTCTTGCAAATGCGTCGCCTGCCGCGTCACCATCTCCTGAACACGCCGCATCCCGTGAAGACATTGACGCACCGGCACGCGCAAAAGCCAATGCCGAACTTCTGAAGGAAATGTACAGCGTTGTTTTCATGCAGGACCCGAAGGACCGTTCAACATTCGGCAATATCGTTGACAGTCTGAACCAGGGCGCTTCCCTGGAAGGCATTTATAATGGATTCACGCACTCGACCGAATACCGGAAGCTGGAAACCGGAAAATCCAGCGCCTCGCCGGACGCGGTGAAAATCTTCAGCGAGGAGCTGGCGCAGCTTGAATCCGAACTGCCGGACCCGACTCACTTCAACGAAAAATCCGCCCAACCGCTTCCGCCGCCGCTCATACCCGACGGCAGCAGCGCACCGGCACCACGGGAAATCGAATTCACCGGCGTCGGCGAATCCCCAAGGCCGTTCAACAAGCAGGAAATGACAGCAAAATACGAAAAACATTTTATAGGCGCATCGATTTTCACCCTCAAGCGCGTGATCGGCGACGAAGCCCTGAAAACCATGGCCGCCAAAAAGGACTTTCGCGAAAAATTCGCCACCTGGTTTTCGAGAAACGTTGTCCGCCTTTCGGCCCGTAACGTCGATTTCGGCCTGGCGCTCAGGAACAATCCGGATGAAGCATTTCATTATAAATGGGCGTTATCGGCTACCGATGACCGATTGCAGTGGGAGATTTTGAACCGGCTTCACCGGCTCTTGAACGACGCCAACCGGCAGAAACAATAAACAGAAAGGACTTGATATGGCCGCAAAAATGGAACCTTTGATCATAACTTGTGCGATCACCGGAGCTGAAACGTCGAAGGACAAGCAGCCCAATCTGCCAATTACTCCGGCCGAGCAGGCACTGGCCGCCGAAGAAGCGGTGAAAGCCGGGGCTTCAGTAATCCATCTGCATGTCAGAGAGGACGACGGCAAGCCAAGCCAGCGGGTGGAACGTTTCAAGGAATCAATTGATGCAATCCGCGCCCGTGTTCCTGAGGCCATCATCCAGATTTCGACCGGCGGCGCGGTCGGCGAATCCATTGAAAACCGCGCAAAGCCCCTTGGTCTCAAACCCGAGATGGCATCGCTCAACATGGGTACGCTCAACTTCGGCGACGACGTGTTTCTGAATCACCCGCGCGACATTGTGGGCCTTGCCGCCAAGATGAAGGAATACGGGGTCATGCCGGAACTTGAAACCTATGAAGCGGGAATGGTTGAAACATCCCTGCGGCTCGCCAAAGTCGGCATACTCCGCGAACCGCTTCACTTCCAGTTCGTGCTAGGAGTGCCCGGAGGCATGAGCGGAGAGCTTGGAAATCTCATACACATGGTTTCCCTGCTTCCCGCGGGAGTCCACTGGGCTGTTGCCGGAATCGGAAGATACGAACTTCCGCTTTCGATCCATGCCATTTTGATGGGCGGACATGTGCGCGTCGGCTTCGAGGACAACATCTATTATAGCCGCGGGGTTGTGGCCAGATCCAATGCCCAGCTTGTCGAACGGATTGCCCGCATTTCGCGCGAAGCCGGACGCGAAGTGGCAAGCCCCGCGCAGGCGCGGAAACTGATCGGAATCCAGTAATACCTCATCCGCCACGATGCAACCTGTTCAAAGCCAGCTTCTTGTTAAGATTCCGGGCATCCTCCATTCGTTTGGCACGGCAGACGTTCCTTCGCCGCCGGAATTCACTAAACACTGGCACAACCTGCCAAAATGGAATCAGGTTCATGGCATTGCCGTGGTAAAAGTGATGCATCATGGCCAGGAATGCGGCGATACTGATGCGCTGATCACGCGGGTGCGGAATCTACCCGTTGCCGTGCGAACCGCCGATTGCGTCCCGATACTACTGGCCCGGACGGACGGCAGCGCGGTTGCCGCGGTTCATGCGGGCCGACGCGGCACTTTTGCCGGCATTGTGCGCTCTGTCTGGCAAACACTTTCGGCCGGTGGCGCGGAAAAACCCGGGAATTGGGTCGCTGCAATCGGACCGGCCATCGGACGGTGCTGCTATGATTTTGACGGTCACATGCTGGACCTGCCGGGGCT